>DJPQ01000028.1:59832-89353 GCA_002439805.1 Bacteroidales bacterium UBA6408 | reverse complement strand
CTGTAGAAATTCCTCATTATCTGACGCATGGGCACCAGCCGCTCCCTGTCGTTCATAACATCAAGAAGCGGAGCGTCATACTCGTCTATGATAATGACGGCTTTCTCTCCGGTCTGTTCGACGGAGCGGTGCACAAGTCCTTCCAGACGCTGGTTTACGCGGACATCCTTCTCTCCCCGTCCATAAATCCGCTCATAGGCATCCAGTTTCTTGTCCAGTTCCTCAAGCAGCTGCTCCTCATTCATGTGCTTCGCTGTGGACATATCGAAATGAAACACAGGATGTTTCACCCATTCAGTCTCCAGCCGGTCGGCCTCCAAACCGGCAAAAAGTTCCTTTTCACCGGCAAAATAGGAATGAAAAGTCGATGACAGCAGAGATTTTCCGAAACGCCGCGGACGACTGAGGAATACATATTCAAACTTATTGGCGATTTCATAGACATATCCTGTCTTATCCACATACATATACCCCCCTTCGACAAGTTTGTCAAAAGTCTGCACTCCGATAGGAAGCTCTTTCATACCCATAACCATCATTTTAGTTCGACAACAAAGATAGCAATTTATCATGAAACCGCTTACGAAAAAGCCCCTCGAAGTCCAGCAGGACTCAGAGGGGCTTTTAATCAAAGAGTTCGGACTATTCCTCAACTGCAGGTGCTTCAGTTGCAGGAGCCTCGGCTGCCGGAGCGGCCTCGGTTGCCTCCGCCTTCTTGGCGCGGCTGCGGCGGGTGGTCTTCCTGGCCTCTTTAGGAGTTGAAGAGAGAAGAGCCGCCTCGTTGAAATCGACAAGCTCGATGATTGCGAGGTCGGCGCCGTCACCCTGACGGAAACCTGTCTTGAGAACCCTTGTGTATCCGCCCGGACGCTCAGCAATCTTAGGCGCTACGGTGCGGAAGAGCTCCGTAACCGCCTCCTTGTTCTTGAGATAGCTGAAAACGGTACGGCGTGATGCGGTAGTATCGTCCTTTGACTTTGTGATGAGCGGTTCAACGTACATCTGCAAAGCCTTTGCCTTGGCTACAGTGGTCTGGATTCTCTTGTGGAGAATGAGAGAGGTGGCCATATTCGCGAGGAGAGCCTTGCGGTGACCGCTCTTGCGACCAAGGTGGTTGAAAGCCTTATTGTGTCTCATACTTTATACGTTCTTTTTCTTTTGTTCAATATTATACTTGGTAACATCCATGCCGAATGAAAGCTTCATCTTGTCAACCAGAAGGTCGATTTCGTTGAGCGACTTCCGTCCGAAGTTCCTGAACTTCATGAGTTCCGCCCTTGAGTAGGAGACAAGGTCGGCGAATGTGTCGATGTCGGCAGCTTTCAGGCAGTTGTATGCCCTCACGGAAAGTCCCATGTCGGAGAGCTTGGTCAGAAGGAGATGCCTCATGCGGAGCGACTCCTCGTCAAGTTCCTTGGTGTCCGCCTCGATGGTGCTCTCAAGAGTGAGCTTCTTGTCGTCAGTGAACAGCTTGAAGTGGTAGATGAGGATGTTTGCAGCCTCCTGAAGAGCAGCGTTAGGAGTGATGGATCCGTCGGTCACAATCTCCAGGTTCAGCTTCTCGTAGTCGGTCTTCTGCTCCACACGCCAGTTCTCGACGGTCCAGTTCACGTTGCGGATAGGGGTGTAGATCGCATCCACCGGAATGGTTCCGATAGGAGTGTTCTCGTCCCTGTTCTCGTCAGCCGGAACAAAGCCGCGTCCCTTTGCAACCGTGAGAGAAATCTCAAGTTTCACGGACGGTTCGAGAGAGCAGATGTGAAGGTCAGGGTTCAACACCGTGAAAGAAGACAATCCTTTTGAGATTTCCTCAGCGGTAAACTCCTGCTTCCCGCTGATCACGATGTTTGCCACCTCTGAATCAACCGTATCGACCATTCTCTTGAAGCGTACCTGCTTGAGGTTCAGGATGATGTCCTGCATTCCCTCAACTACGCCCGGTATGGTGGCAAATTCCTGGTCAACCCCGGAAATCTTGATTGAATTGATAGCAAACCCCTCTAATGACGACAGGAGAATACGGCGGAGGGCGTTACCGATGGTCTGTCCGTAGCCAGGCTCAAGCGGCCTGAACTCGAAACGGCCCACGGTGTCCGTGCCTTCAAGCATAATCACCTTGTCCGGTTTCTGAAATGCTAAGATTGCCATAATTGCTTTTTGGGTGTTTAATTATTACTTGGAGTAAAGCTCGACGATAAGCTGCTCGTTGATGTTCTCAGGGATTTCCTCGCGTACAGGAACATTGAGATACTTTCCGGTAAGCGCCTTGGCATCAAGCTCGAGCCATGAATACTTCGCGGCGGAAGCGACGCTGGCGGTGATTACCTCAAGGCTCTTTGACCTCTCGCGCACCGCGACCGTGTCTCCCGGCTTAACCGTAGCGGAAGGAATGTTGCAGACCTCACCGTTGAGGGTAATGTGGCAGTGGAGGACGAGCTGTCTTGCGGCCGCCCTTGTAGGAGCGAAGCCGAGACGATACACGATGTTGTCGAGACGTGACTCAAGGAGGAAGAGGAGGTTCTCGCCCTTCTGTCCCTTCATGCGGGAAGCCTTCTCGTAAGTGTTGCGGAACTGTCTCTCAAGGACACCGTAAGTGTATTTGACCTTCTGCTTCTCCTTGAGCTGAGTGCCGTACTCGGATTTCTTCTTGCGCTTGCTCGCGAGGCCGTGCTGTCCCGGAGGATAATTTCTCTTCTCAAAGTCCTTATCCGTCCCGTAAATCGGCTCGCCGAACTTACGCGCGATTTTAGTACTTGGTCCAGTATATCTTGCCATAGTAATTCTTGCTTTAGATTGTTACACATTAAACCTTACGACGTCCCTTAGGGCGGCAACCGTTGTGCGGCATAGGAGTGACGTCGATAATCTCAGTAACTTCGATACCTGCACCGTGGATGGTTCTGATTGCGGACTCACGCCCTGCGCCAGGACCCTTGACATAAGCCTTTACCTTGCGGAGGCCGAGGTCGTAAGCCGTCTTTGCACAATCCTCTGCGGCAACCTGAGCTGCGTAAGGAGTGTTCTTCTTTGATCCCCTGAAACCGCTCTTTCCGGCAGAGGACCAGCTGATCACCTGCCCGATGCTGTTGGTCAGCGAGATAATCACATTGTTGAAGGTTGATGAAATATGAGCCTCGCCACAAGCGTCAACCTTTACAACTCTCTTTTTTGCTGTTGTTGTTTTCTTTGCCATAATTCATCGACTATTTGGTTGCCTTCTTCTTGTTGGCAACAGTTTTCTTCTTACCCTTTCTCGTACGGGCGTTGTTCTTGGTGCTCTGACCGCGGACAGGGAGTCCGAGACGGTGGCGGATGCCACGGTAGCAACCGATATCCATCAGACGCTTGATGTTCATCTGGATGCTTGAACGGAGTTCACCCTCAATCTTGTACTCGTTGGAGATGACGCTGCGGATGCCCGCAACCTGCTCATCGTTCCAGTCACCGCACTTGATGTCATAATCGATGCCAAGCTCGGAAAGAATCTTCCTTGCTGTGCTGCGACCGATTCCGAAGATATAGGTCAGACCTATCTCTCCCCTCTTGTTGTTAGGTAAATCAACACCGGCTATTCTTGCCATAATTATTCTTAATGCTTAAATTGTTAACAAATCAGTGATTATCCCTGGCGCATCTTGAACTTCGGGTTCTTCTTGCAGATCACGTAGAGACGCCCCTTGCGCTTCACGATCTTGCAGTCTTCGCTGCGCTTCTTTATGGATGTTTTAACTTTCATAGCTAATGATTTTATTTATATCTGAAAGAAATTCTTCCTTTTGATAAATCATAAGGTGACATTTCGACTTTCACCTTGTCGCCGGGGAGAATCTTGATGTAGTTCATCCTCATCTTTCCGGAGATGTGGGCGATGATGACGTGACCGTTCTCAAGCTCCACCTTGAACATCGCGTTCGGCAGAGTCTCGATGATGACGCCTTCCTGTTCGATTGCTGATTGCTTCGGCATAAAATATCACATTAAAATTTAACACTGTTCTCGATGTATTCAAAGGTCGAAAGCTGCTCTGCGTGACCCTTTCTGACAACAACCGTAAGCTCGTAATGAGCCGCGTTCCGGTGATCCGACGTGTGGACAGCCCAACCATTTTTGTCCAGATACACGTTCTTTGACCCTGCCGTAATCATCGGCTCGATACAGATGGTCATCCCGTTTCTCAGCTTCGGTCCGTGTCCCTGCCTTCCGTAGTTGGGAATGCCGGGGGCCTCGTGCATCTTCGTGCCTATTCCGTGGCCTTCAAGCTCACGGACGACACCGAAACCGAATGACTCCGCATACGACTGCACCGCGTGTCCTATATCGCCCACGCGCGCCCCGTCAACCGCCGCCGCAATGCCCCTGTAGAGGGATTCCTTCGTTACCCTGAGGAGTTCGGCGGTTTCGGCGTCCACCTCCCCGACAGGGAAAGTGTAGGCCGAATCGCCGTTGTAGCCTCTGTAGTAAGTTCCGCAATCCACGGAAACGATGTCCCCTTCCTTAAGGACATAGTCGGACGGAAAACCGTGCACGACGACATCGTTTACGGACATGCAGAGCGCCGCCGGGAAACCGTCAAAGCCGAGGAAGCTTGGTATAGCTCCGTTGTCACGGATAAAAGTCTCGGCCACCCTATTCAACTCAAGAGTTGTCACACCAGGAGCGACCATCTTACCGACTTCCGCCAATGTCTTGGATACGAGAATCGCGTTCTCGCGCATCAGCTCTATTTCTTCCTCTGTTTTCGGCGCAACCATTCTCCAATGAACTTTATCGAATTACATACCTGAACGTCCTTTCAGACGACCGGTCTTCATCAGTCCGTCATAATGACGCATCAAAAGATAGCTTTCAATCTGCTGGAGCGTGTCAAGAACAACTCCGACGAGAATCAGGAGGGAAGTACCTCCATAGAAGCCCGCGAACTTGTTGTTGACTCCGAGCAACATTGCGAACGCCGGGAGAATCGCGATGGCGGCAAGGAAGATTGAGCCCGGAAGAGTCACCCTCGACATGATTGAGTCAAGGTACTCAACGGTCTTCTTGCCCGGCTTAACGCCCGGTATGAACCCGCCGTTCTTCCTCATTTCCTCGGCCATCATAGTCGGGTTGACAGTCACGGCCGTGTAGAAATAGGTGAATAGAATGACGAGAATCGCGAACACGAAGTTGTACCAGAATCCGGTGTAGTTGCTGAACACGGCAGCCAGTCCCCTCGTCGCGTCAAATCTTGAGAAGATGAGCGGGAAGAGCATCAGGGCCTGCGCGAAGATGATAGGCATCACGCCTGCCGCGTTGATCTTCATAGGGATGTACTGGCGGACGCCGCCGTACTGCTTGTTTCCGACAACCCTCTTGGCATACTGAACAGGAACCTTCCTCACCGCCTGTACCAGCGCGATGGCCGCGACGAACACGAAGAAGAGAATCACGAGCTCAATGATGAGGAGAAGCGCACCTCCGAGAGACGTGCTGAACTTCGCTGAAATCTCGGCGCCGAGCGCGAACGGAAGGCGCGCGATGATTCCGACCATGATGATGAGGGAGATACCGTTGCCGATTCCTCGGTCAGTGATTCTCTCGCCGAGCCACATCACGAACATGGTGCCGCCGATGAGAATTACGGTCGAAACGAGATTGAACCAGAAGTTAGACCAGCCGAGCTGATTGACAGCCACGAACGCGCTGGCAGGAACCTGCTGGTGAAGAGCGGCCATATAGGCAGGACCCTGGATGCAGAGAATCAGGATGGTGAGATACCTTGTGTACTGATTCATCTTTCTCCGTCCGCTTTCGCCCTCCATCTGCATCTTGCGGAAGTAAGGGACGAAAACACCAAGAAGCTGGATGACGATTGAGGCCGAGATGTACGGCATCACACCCAGCGCGAAGATTGAAGCGTTTCCGAACGCGCCGCCGGAGAACATGTCGAGGAGGCCTACGAGACCTTCCTGGGCGAAGTCCTGCATCTTGGCGAGCTGGGAAGCGTCTATGCCCGGAAGCACGATGAAGCTTCCGAGCCGATAGACAAGGATGAGAAGCAGCGTGTAGCCGATTCTCTTCCTGAGTTCCTCAATCTTGAAGATGTTCTTGATTGTCTGAATAAACTTCTTCATTATTGCTGTTCAATTGTGTTAGCTTTTCCGCCGGCAGCCTCAATCTTCGCGATTGCGCTCTTTGAGAATGCGTGTGCGGTGACCTCAACCTTGGCACTGAGTTCGCCGTTGCCGAGAATCTTCACGAGATCGTTCTTTCCGGCATATCCGGCGTCCCTGAGAGTGTCAAGCGTGATGACCTCAATCTTGTTCTCCTCGGCTATTGCCTGAAGGACAGCGACATTGATTGCCTTGTACTCAACACGGGTAGGGTTGGTGAATCCGAACTTCGGGAGACGGCGCTGGATAGGCATCTGACCGCCCTCGAATCCGTTCTTGCGAGAGTAGCCCGAACGAGCCTGAGCGCCCTTGTGACCACGGGTTGATGTTCCGCCGTGTCCTGAACCCTCACCGCGTCCGATTCTCTTCTCTCTTCCCTTGGAACCTTTTGCAGGTGTCAAATTATTCAATTTCATATTCTGTCCCTCCAATTATTTTACTTCCTCAACCGTAACAAGGTGAAGAACTTTCTCAAGCATTCCCTTGGTCACAGGGGTGAGCTCGACTTCAACGGCCTGGTGAAGCCTGTGGATTCCGAGTGACGCGAGGTTCGCAATCTGCCTCTTCGTAGCTCCGCTCCTGCTCTTAATCTGAGTAATCTTTACTTTTGCCATAGTTCAGTCCTCCTTAACCTTTAAACACTCTGCTCATAGGAATGCCGCGGAGTCCTGCGACAGTGTAGGCGTCACGCATTTCAGTGAGAGCCGCAACGGTAGCCTTCACGAGGTTGTGAGGGTTTGAAGAGCCCTTTGACTTCGCGAGGACATTGTGGATTCCGACCGACTCGAAAACGACACGCATCGCACCGCCGGCCTTAACTCCGGTACCCGGGGCAGCAGGCTTCATGAAGACGCGAGCGCCGCCGAACTTTGCCTCCTGCACGTGAGGGATAGTGTGATTGAGAACAGGAACCTTCACGAGATTCTTCTTCGCATCCTCTACACCCTTGGAGATTGCCGTAGTGACCTCATTGGCCTTACCGAGACCATAACCGACAACGCCGTTCTCGTCACCCACAACAACAATGGCTGCAAAACTGAAGTGACGACCACCCTTGGTGACCTTGGTCACTCTCTGGATGGCAACAAGTCTGTCCTTGAGCTCAAGGTCAGATGTCTTTACTTTCTTAACATTTGTATTTGCCATAGTCTCAATTTTTTAGAAAATCAGGCCACCTTCACGGGCAGCATCAGCCAAACTTTTAACACGTCCGTGATAGAGGTAGCCTCCACGGTCGAAGGAAATCGTAGTGATTCCCTTTGCGAGGGCACGCTCCGCTATCTTCTTTCCAACGATTGCGGCAGCCTCGACGCCGGTCTTGCCCTTGCAGTCAGCGGCAAGTTCCTTGTCATTTGAAGCGGCGGCAGCGAGGGTGATGCCCTTCAAGTCGTCAACAACCTGAACGTAAATCTGCTTGTTGCTTCTGAACACAACCATTCTCGGTCTCTCAGCAGTACCATTAACGACTTTACGAATACGGTAGTGAATCCTTTTTCTTCTTTCAATCTTATTCAATGCCATAACTTAGTCCTCCTATTATTTAGCGCCTGCTGATTTACCGGCCTTGCGACGAAGCGTCTCGCCAACGAACTTGATACCCTTGCCCTTGTATGGCTCAGGCTTGCGGAATGAGCGGATCTTTGCGGCGACCTGTCCGATAAGCTGCTTGTCGCAGCTCTTGAGGACGAGCACCGGATTCTGTCCCTTCTTCACCGGCTCGGCCTCCGCCTTTATCTCGGCCGGAAGCCGGAAGTGAATCTCGTGAGAGAAGCCGAGGGCGAAGACCGCCATCTGACCGGCAACCTCGACACGGTAACCCACGCCGACAAGTTCCTGACGGATTGTGTAGCCCTCAGAAACGCCGACCACCATGTTATGGATGAGAGCGCGGTAGAGACCGTGCATCGAGCGGTGACGAGGAAGATCTGTCGGGCGTGCCAATTTTACTTCATTTCCCTCTACGGTGACGGTGATGTCCGGATCAACCTTCTGGCTGAGCTGTCCGAGAGGTCCTTTAACCTTAACCACGTTTCCGGCGGCAACCTCTACGGTCACGCCGGCAGGAAGGTGTACAGGCAATTTACCAATTCTTGACATTATTCTTCAGTTTTTAGATTAATAAACATAACAGAGAACCTCACCGCCGACGTTGAGCTCCTTGGCTTCCTTGTCAGTGATGACACCCTTTGAAGTTGAAATAACCGCGATTCCGAGTCCGTTCAGAACGCGCGGCATATTCTCGACATCGACATACTTTCTGAGACCCGGTCTCGAGATGCGCTCGATGTGCTTGATGGCCGCAGCCTTGGTCTGAGGATGGTACTTCAGAGCGATTTTGATTGTGTTGAAAGGAGTTCCCTCAACGACCTTGTAGCTGAGGATGTAGCCTTTCTCGCAGAGAATCTTCGTGATTGCCAGCTTAATCTTTGAAGCCGGAACCTCAACGACCTTCTTGCCTACCGCGTAGGCGTTGCGAACCCTTGTAAGGTAATCTGCAATTGGATCAGTCATTTTTAAATCCTTTTTAGTGGATTTCACGACGCCCTGAGGCGCCCGATATCCGAATTGATAATAAATATTTGTAATAAACTTGTTCCCTGTTACCAGCTTGCCTTCTTGACACCCGGGATGAGACCGTTGCTTGCCATCTCGCGGAACTGGATACGGCTGATGCCGAACATCCTCATGTAACCCTTCGGCCTTCCCGTAAGAGAGCAGCGGTTGTGCATACGGCAAGGGCTTGAGTTCTTAGGGAGCTTGTCGAGAGCCGCCCAGTCACCTGCCTCCTTGAGAGCCTTCCTCTTCTCGGCGTATTTAGCAACCAGCTTCGCGCGCTTAACCTCGCGGGCTTTCATTGATTCTTTTGCCATCTTCTGAGTCTTTATTTGTTATTTTTCTTGAAAGGCAGACCGAATGCGGAAAGAAGCGCATAAGCCTCCTCGTCGGTCTTGGCTGTAGTCACGAAAGTGATTTCCATTCCGAGAATCTTCGTAATCTTGTCGATGTCGATTTCCGGGAATATGATCTGCTCCTTGATTCCGAGCGTGTAGTTACCCTTTCCGTCCATCTTCTCGGAGATTCCGTTGAAGTCGCGGATACGCGGAAGGGAGATGCGGATGAGCCTCTCAAGGAACTCGTACATCTTCACGTTGCGCAGGGTGACCTTCGTTCCGATAGGCATTCCCTTACGGAGCTTGAAGTTGGAAATATCCTTCCTTGAAGCGGTCACGATTGCCTTCTGTCCCGTGATTGCGGTAAGTTCCTGCTGAGCCACCTCGACGAGCTTCTTGTCGCCGGTCGCGTCGCCCACGCCCTCGTTGATGGTAATCTTCACGAGCTTAGGAACCTGCATCACGGTAGAGTAGCCGAACTGCTTCGTGAGCTTCGCGATAATCTCTTCCTTATAGAGTTTCTTAAGTGCAGGGACATATCCTGCCGGTACTGTCTGTGCTGCCGGAGCGGCTGCCTGTTTCTTTGCTGCCATTACTTAATCTCCTCCCCTGATTTTTTGGAAACACGAACCTTAGTGCCATCCTCCTTGATCTTGAAGCCCACGCGGGTTGCGCCGCCCTTCGCAGGGTCGATGAGCTGAAGGTTGGAGATGTGGATTCCAGCTTCCTGTTTGATGATTCCTCCCTGAGGATTCTTTGCGTTTGGTTTGGTGTGCTTTGACACGATGTTGATGCCCTCTACAATCGCGCGGTTCTTGTCCGTGAGAATCTCAAGCACCTTACCGGTCTTTCCCTTGTCGTTACCGGCATTTACAAATACGGTGTCGCCTTTTTTAATTCTTTTCATAATAATTACAATTAGAGGACCTCCGGTGCCAGTGAAACGATTTTCATATAGTTCTCGCGAAGCTCCCTTGCAACAGGGCCGAAGATACGTGTTCCACGAACCTCACCCTGATTGTTGAGAAGGACGCAAGCGTTGTCGTCGAAACGGATGTAAGAACCGTCCGGACGGCGAATCTCTTTCTTTGTGCGGACAACAACAGCCTTTGAGACAGAGCCCTTCTTCGCGTCACCGCCAGGGATAGCGCTCTTGACTGCAACGACAATCTTGTCGCCCACTCTTGCATAACGGTGACGGGTACCACCCAGAACACGGATGCAAAGGACCTCCTTCGCGCCGCTGTTGTCTGCCACCTGTAAACGTGATTCCTGCTGTATCATTGTTACTTAACTTTTTCTACGATTTCAACTAATCTCCAGTTCTTTGTCTTGCTCAGGGGACGGGTCTCCATGATGAGGACAGTGTCGCCTACACTGCACTCGTTCTTCTCGTCATGAGCGACGAACTTGGTGGTCTTCTTCACGAACTTGCCGTACATCGGGTGCATTTCCTTTGTCTTGACGGCAACCACGATGGACTTGTCCATCTTGTTGCTTACCACAACACCTATTCTTTCCTTGCGAAGATTTCTTTCCATGAGAATTCAATTTAGTTCTGTTTCTCTTTTTCTGCAAGGACGAACATCATGCGCGCGATGTCCTTCCGTGCCTTCTTGATTTTCGACGTATCCTCTAACGGAGAGATGGCGTGATTCATTTTCATTGTAGAAAGGTTGGCTTTCTCAACCGCGATGCGGTCACGAAGATCTGCGACCGACATTTCACGTACTTCTGTGATTTTCATAACTTTCTGCTCTCCATTAAATTATTCAACATAGTCTCTGCGTACCACGAACTTTGTGGTTACAGGGAGCTTCTGAGCGCCGAGGCGAAGCGCCTCCTTTGCAATCTCCATCGGAACGCCCTCGGCCTCGATGAGAATGCGCCCGGGGGTAACAGGGCACACGAATCCCTCCGGATTACCCTTTCCTTTACCCATTCGGACCTCGGCAGGCTTCCTTGTGTAAGGCTTGTCAGGGAAGATTCTGATCCAGATTTTACCCTCACGCTTCATGTAACGCGACACCGCCTGACGGGCAGCCTCAATCTGACGACCTGTAAGCCAACAATTTTCCAAGGTCTTGATGCCGAAAGAGCCGAACGCGAGCTGGTTGCCTCTCTGGGCAAGACCCTTCATGCGGCCTTTCTGCTGCCTCCTAAACTTTGTTTTCTTTGGTTGTAACATTGTCTTATTACTTTTGAATTATAAATTATTCAACCTCTCCCTCTAAACCATTGAGTGATAGACAGTTGGGCATACTACCCCTCAATTTTGGGACTGCAAAGTTACAAAAAAATATTGAAACGGCAACTTTTTTACAGAAAATTTCAAACTTTTTTGACCGCATTTTTAGCAGATTAACTTTTCCATTTTCAAGGGATTACAAGGATTGATGAAAAATATATTCATTCATTTTCGACCGAATGGAAAACGATATCGCGGGACGGACGGCACGAGACATCACGACATATATTTGCCCGCCGATTGACGACATGACGAGGGAAATGATTATTTTTGCAGGATATGCGGAAACTCAGAAGCAAGCGGGCACATACAAAATACACATAAAGAAATGAAACGCCTCCGGCTCATATCTATCCTCATCGTCCTCGTATTCGGGGGCGCGGCCTCGTTGAGTTCGGACGCGCAGGAGCGCACAAAAAAGACGGGAGGATTTCTGGAATATGCCGTGGAGAACGGGGACACCGTCTATTATGACAGCATACGCCCGGCCCGCGTGTTCCAGAGGATGCCAAGGCAGAAGGGGAAGGAATGGCGGAAATACTACAGGCTCGTGCACAATTTCAGCAAGGCCTATCCCTACGCGCTCGTGGCCAAGAGGATGGTTCAGGAGACGGACAGCGTGATTGCCGCCGACCATCTGACGGGGCTGCGGAAGGAGCGCTACATCAACCACCTCCAGAAGGAGCTGTTCGGAGTGTTCGAGAAGCAGATGAGAAACCTTACCGTGACGCAGGGGATGCTGATTATGAAACTGATAGACCGCGAGACCGGGCACACGTCATACGAGCTGATACGCGGCTACAAGGGCGGCATCACAGCCGGATTCTGGCAGGGCGTGGCGAGGATGTTCGACGAGGACATGAAGAAGCCCTACGACCCTCAGGGCGAGGACGCGCAGGTGGAGGAGCTGGTGCAGCTGTGGAAGGACGGGGACTTTCCGATGCTTTACTGGTCGCTGTTCTGGAAAGACCCGCCCGTGGTCGAGATTCCCGAGAAATACCGCTGCTGGAAGCCGGCCGAGGAATAGGACTAAAATGCCAATGAAACCCCCAGACCATGCGGGGTAGCGCCGATGTTCAAAGTATATTCACGGGAACGCATTGAGTTGTAGGCATTCACGGCCCTTCTGATTCGGCCGTTTCCGACACAATAGACGGCAATGCCGCCGGCAAGGACACCGGCGCCGACGACAAAATCAATCATACCGCAATATGCCAGCATGAATCCCCCATAACCGCCGTCAGCCGAGGAATTGTTTATCGCGGCAAGTCCTCCGAGATAGGCAAGGAAACCGACGCCCGTCGCGATGCCGCCGCCTATCATCATTCCCTTGCCGGCGCGGCGCATTCTCTGCCCTCCGGTCGCGGAAGCGAAGACATTGGAAGGGAAGATGACGGACATTTCCGCCGGGGTGAGCACCCGGCCGTTCATCATAAGGTTGCCTCTGTAACAGGTGAGAACCCCCTCAAGTGAAGAAACGCCCGTAACCCGCTCAGTGACGTCGATGGTCTGAGTCCCGCCGAGGGTCTGAGCTCTGAGTCCCGACGCGGCGAGAGCGCCGATGAACAGCATTGCCAAAATTGAAATAATACGTTTCATATTCATTGAATTAAATTATATTTCATTGATTTTCACAGAGAAAAAGAGACTGCCGCATCCGGTCACCTTGCCCGATACTCGGCGGATTGGAGCGATTCGCCGTCCCAGACGAGGTAGGGAGAGGAGCGGAACCAGTCCTTTACCATGCGGAAATTCGCTCCGCAGGGGAGACGGAGATCGACCCATGAGTGGAAGTGGCCGAAGATGAAGTAGTCTATGTGCCGCTTTTCCCCCATCGACTCGGCGAACCTGTAGAGCGGCTCGTCCTCGCCCCGGAAGACATACTCGGTCTTGTGCCTCAGACGGTTGCGCTTCGACCATGTGTTGCCCAGCCGGAAGGCGAGCCACGGGTGCAGGGTGCTGAAGAGCCTCTGGAGCGGGCGGCAGTGGAAGATGCCGGACAAGACGCGGTAGCCGTGCGGGACGGGACCGAGACCGTCGCCGTGCCCGAGGCAGAAGACCTTGCCGGAGATGGTCGTGACATAGGGCTGCTCAAGCCGCTTCATTCCGAGAGACTCGAAATAGGAGTAGCTCCAGACATCGTGGTTGCCCCGGAAGAACCAGACGTTCACGCCCCGGTCCATGAGGTCGAGGAGCGCCGCGAACACCCGCACATAGCCCTTTGGGACCACGTCACGGTACTCGTACCAGAAGTCCCAGATGTCCCCGAGCAGATAGAGACTTTCAGTCTCTTCCGGCAGCGATTTCAGAAAGCCCACAAAACGCGCCTCCCTGTCCTGAGGATTGAGGACATCACAGCCGAGGTGCACGTCGGCGACGAAATATGTGAGGTTCCTTGTCATCTGCGTTCGGGGATACGGGAGTGCCGGATTATGCAAATATGAATATGAGGACGGCGACGACGGCGCAGTAGAGAGAGAACCAGCCGAGTTTCGTCTTCTTCACGAGAGCAATCATCACTTTGCAGGCAAAAAGTCCCGCGACGAACGCCGAGACGAACCCGAGCAGGAGAGGAAGCGCCCCGACAGTCGACGCCGCCATCTCCCCTCCGACAATCTCAAGGAAAGCCTCGCCGAGAATCGGCACGAGAACCATCAGGAAGGAAAACTGCGCAATCACATCGCGCTTCACGCCGCAGAGAAGTCCGGTGGCGATGGTCGTGCCAGAGCGGGAAAGTCCCGGAAGAACCGCGACGGCCTGACCGAGCCCCACGACAAACGCCTGCCAGTAGGAGATGCCGTTGCGCACGGCCGCCCCATCCGGCTTGCGCGAGCCATCGGATGCGACGCCAGAGATTCCGTCCTCCCCGTCCTTCACCGGCGAAAACCCGGCGGCCTCAATCGGAGACTTGTACTTGCAGCAGCTCCGGCAGCCGCCGAATTTCAGCTTTGAGGCGTTGTCCGAGAGCAGAAGCAGCAGCGCGGTCACGAGCAGAGCGCCGGCGACCACATATATCGACGAGCCGAAAATGCTCTCCACGGCATCCTTGAAGAACATCCCGACGATGAACACGGGAATCATCGACACGCAGATTTTCAGCACATAGTCCGTCCCGTCGTTGAAGCGCGAGGGATGCGCGATGCTCCTGAAGAGCCCGTCCTTGACGAAAAGCGACTTCAAAAGTCCCCAAAGCTGCCTGCGGAACACCACAATCGTGCTCAGGACCGTGGCGGCGTGCACGACCACCTCAAACACGAGGTCTTCCCCGGCGTCAATCCCGAGCAGTTCCTTTCCAATCTGAAGATGCCCGCTGCTGCTCACCGGCAGAAACTCCGTCAGCCCCTGCAGCAAGCCCAATAATATCGCTTCGAACCAGCTCATACCTATTTCTTTTTGTTCACACCCATTATTGCCACAATCTCGACCACAATGCCGGCGAGAATCACCAGAGGCGCGGCCACGAGCCTCCGGAAATCAAATATCGCGTAGCTGAAGACCTTCGGGTCATCGCTCGCGCCTCCGCACATCAGGATATAGCCTGCGGCCATCACAATAAGCCCGGCAAGCAGAAGCCTCAGACCCCTCGGGGTCATAGCCATATCCTTCGATTCTTTAGTGTTCTTGTCCATATATCTCCGTTTTCTTCAATATTTCCTTTTTCACACGGGCGCATTCCTTCAGCATCCACGCCCTGACGTCACGTCAATAATACAGCTCCGCCTTGTTCAGCGACAGCAGCCTGTTCACGGTGAACCATGTGCTCGTGAGGCAGATGAGAAGTCCGCTCGCCACCACTATCGCAATCACCTCCAGCAGCATCCCCGCATTGAACACCGAGAACAGCTGCGCGAACTGACCCTTGAGCAGGAACAGCCCCGCGATTATCATGATTATGGCGGCAAACGAGGCGAAAAGTCCCTGAAACGCGCTCTGGAGCAGGAACGGCCTGCGAATGAACGCCCCCGTAGCCCCGACCATCTTCATCGTGTGTATCGAAAAGCGCTTCGAGTAGATGCTGAGCCGCACCGTATTGTTAATCAGGACGAACGAGATGAACAGCAGCAGTGCGATGAACACCGCGAGAAAAAGCGAAATCTTGCTCAGGTTCGAGTTCAGCGCCTCCACCAGCGACTGCTGATAGACCACCTCCTCCACTTCCGGGGACTTTTCGAGTACGGACTTCACCATGGCGAGGGAATCGGGAGAGACATACCCGGCCTTGAGCGTCAGATTGATTGACGCCGGAATCGGAGCCGTCTCGAACACTCCGAGAAAATCCTCGCCGAGAAGCTGAGCCATCTCCTCCGCGCCCTGTTCCTTCGAAACATATGAAGAGCTTTTCACGAAAGGCTCTGCGTCGATGGATTTCTTGTACCTCAGGGTCGCGGACTCTCCGACATCGCGCTTCATCATCACGCTGACCTGCATATTCTCCCGCAGATAGTCCGACACGCCGCGTTCGGAGACGAGCAGCAGGCCGGAAATGCCGACGAGGAGCAGCACGAGGGAGATGCTGACAACGGACGAGAGCATCGCACGGACATACCGCCGCCTTATTATCTTATTGTCGTTCAAACTCATAACTTTCTGTCAAATAGCGCATTCCCGCCGGGGCAGAAAAGCGTACAGCCGCCAAAGTTAGCGATTTTATAAAAAATTATTATTATCTTTGTAGAGATTTGTGTAAAATAAAATTCACTATGGGAAATTCCACCAAGAGAGTCCTGTTTGTCAATTCCGAGATATACCCGTATCTTCCGGAATCGGACATTGCGAACATCGGCAGATACCTGCCTCAGGGAATCCAGGAGCGAAAGAAGGAAATCCGCTCGTTCATGCCTCGGTACGGCTGCATAAACGAGAGGAAGAACCAGCTCCACGAGGTCATCCGGCTCTCGGGGATGAACATCATAATCAACGATGTTGACAGGCCGCTGGTAATCAAGGTCGCGTCAATATCTCCGGCGCGGATGCAGGTCTATTTCATTGACAACGAGGACTACTTCCACAGAAAGCAGACCTTCGCGAGCGAAAGCGGGGAGTTTTTCAAGGACAACGACGAAAGGGCGATTTTCTTCGCCAGAGGCGTGCTTGAGACCGTGAAGAAGCTCAGATGGGCTCCGGACGTGATTCACTGCCACGGATGGATTTCCCACATCCTGCCGCTCTATCTGAAGAAGGCCTACATCGACGACCCCATCTTCTCGGGAAGCAAGGTGGTTCTCTCCCTCTACGACGACACCCCGACGGCGGCTTTCGCCCCGGAATTCAGAAAACTCGTGAAATTCGGGAACATAAGCGACGCTGACACTGAACTGCTTGAAGGCGCGGGCGGCACAGACCTTGCTAAGCTCGCGGTGCACTGGTCCGACGGAGTGATATTCGGCAGCGCCGGAATACCTGCGGAAATCACGGACTTCTGCACAAGGGAGGGGGTCAGGACACTGCCTTACGACGCGGCGGCACTCGCCGACGGCTCCTACATTGACGCTTATAACAGTTTTTACGACAGCCTGTAATGGAAGTTTTTGGAAAATTGACGGTGGTCTGCACGGCGGCTGCGGCCGCGCTTTGCGGAGTTTCCTGCATCAGTGTCGATGACACGCTCGGACAGGACTACATTCCCGCATCGCACAAGTGGCAGGTCATAAACACAAGTCTTGACATTGAGAGCATCGGGATGGCGCAGGCCGACGAGCTCGGAGGATACAGTTCAAGAAGAATCTGTGTCGGAGGCATTGAGGACAGCGACTTCGGCTGGGACGAGCGCGAGGCGGCGTTCTCACTGATTCCGATTGCGGACACGGCGGAGTTCACCCTCGGCGAGAATCCGGAGTTCGTGCGCTTTCATTTCGCGGTGGGGCTGGACACCCTCTCGGTCAAGGACGCGAATCAGGAGCATATAATCCAGAACATCAGGGTCTATGAGCTTCAGAAACCGCTCGATCAGGAAATCATCTATGCCGGGAAAGGCACTGACGGGCTGTATGACACGTCTCTCGGCACAATAACCGAAGGTGTCCCGACCTATAACGGCGGAGACTCGCTCTCGTTCGACTTCACGCGCGAGTTCGGGGAAAAATACATAAAGAAACTCTCCGGGATGAAGCTGGACTCAGTGAGCCACTACATAAAGGAACTTCCGGGAATATGCATACGCGCCGACAGGTCGGCCTCCGGCAGCGGCAGAATAAATATGTTCAAGGTCGCCGTCAGCACCAACGACTACGGCTATATCACCGGAAACTACGCGGAACTGAGCATCCGCTCCACCTTCGACGACCGCGGCCCTATTGACACGTCGTTCGTGTTTATGGTGGGAGCCGCTTCTTTCATCGGAGAGAGCAGCACGAGCCTGCCGACTCAGTACTCCTTCAACATCTGCCGCAGCGAGAACAGGACTCCGCCCGCCGCGGAGGGCGAGACCATATATATCGGCGGAGGCTGCGGGATGAAGCCTGTCATCAGGGCGGAAGGTCTCCGGCAGGCAGTGACGGAGGCAATCCGGAAGTCACTGCTGGAAAACCTCAACAAGGACGAGGCTTCGGCGGACATGAGTGAGGAAGAGAAGAAGGACATTGTTGAGAAGACCATCGCCGACGGCAAGATTGTAGTCAACAAGGCGACGATACGGCTGCCGTACGAGACCGACGCGGACTACAGCGGTTCCGGATGCTGGCCGAAGATTCTCAGCCCGACCTGCCGTCTTGTGGGAACACGGACCATAAAGACGGAGGACGGGAGCAAGGAGCAGGAGGTCGTCTCCTACGCGGGACTCACGGACGCGAGCGTTTCAAGCGAGAACCAGGGTGACATCAACCGTTCGCTCGACTGCTACCAGCCTGACGTGAGCCACCACATCCAGGAACTTCTCCGTCTGTCAAAGAAGGATGAGGAAAGTGACGAGGACTACGCAAAGAGGGTGTCCCAGTATGACATCTGGATGCTGATAATGCATTCCGAGACCAACGAGACGACAAGTTCTTCGGGCAGTTCCTCCTATAACGACTATCTCAACGCCCTCGCCTACAGTTCTTACTACAACAGCCTCTACAACGGCTACGGAGGATATGGCTACGGCGGTTACGGCTACGGTTACGGCAGTTACGGCTACGGAAGCTACTACAACAACTACTATAACTATATGATGATGGCCGCATACGCCTCCCAGTCAAGTTCCACAAGTGCCAGCACATCCACGGAACTCGACAAGGACCGCTACTACAGCTGCAAGCTGTACGGCCCGAAATCCGCAGAGAAGAAGCCGACGATGACAATCACATACTCCTTCCCTACAGAGTAGCGGGGCGCCTAAAAGGCGGCCTGCCGCGTTTGCGCCTTGCATCCCATCCTTTTATGCATCCCCTCTCTTTCTGCTTTTTATGACAGGGAGGAACAACAAAAAACGGACACTCAAATTGAGCGTCCGTTTTTTGAATTTCGTTTCCGAAGAATTATTTGCCTGATTTCTCGGCTACTTTCTTCTCGACATAAGCGATTGCATCGGCAACTGTTGCTATCTTGCCTTCTGCCTCATCGTCCGGTTCAAGATCGAACTTGTTTTCAAGAGCCATGATAAGATCGACGCTGTCAAGCGAATCGGCACCAAGATCGTTAGTGAAGTTTGCGCTGTCGGTAACCTCAGACGGTTCAACGCCGAGCTTGTCAACAATGATTGCCTTCACTTCTTCTGCAATTGTGGACATAATTGAAACTTTTAAATTATTATTTGTTTTTACGATTTTCGTATGTTTTCAACTTTGGCTCACGGAAATTCCCGCAGCGTAAAATCTTGGCAAAGTTAGAAAAAAAATATTAAATAGCCAAAACAGCGTTCAGAACACGCCGGTGGCTGATTCAGAGGCAGACGAAAAGAAACTGGCATTTGCAGAATGACTGGATATGATATAACTTTGCCCAAGCAAGTTATAATATGAAAGGAAAACATATACTCGGAACATTCGACTGGTTTCTCATTATTGGAGTCATCGGCTGCAACATCGCGTATTCGGTCGTGACTGCATCAGCAGGCTTCGACTGGCTGGGGTTCACGGCGGCGGTCGCCGGGATAGTCTGCGTCGTGCTCGCGGCCAAGGGCAGCATCTGGAACTATGTGTTCGGGATCGTTCAGGTAAGCCTCTACGCCTACATCTCATGGAAATCGACTGCCTATGGGAATGCGGCGGTGAATGCGCTGTACTACTTCCCGATGCAGTTCGTCGGGTGGTGGCAGTGGAGCCGCAGGGGCGCGGGGACAGGGACGGACGCGGAGAATGCCGTGACCTCGCGCAGGCTCACGGACAGGATGCGCATACTGATCGGCTCCGGAATCGCGGCGCTGACGGTGGTGCTTGCGTTCGTCCTGAAGCACTTAGGAGCCGAGCAGCCATGGATAGACTCGTTCACGACGGTTCTCTGCATCGCCGCGCAGGCTCTGATGACATTCGCGTTCGTGGAACAGTGGTGGCTGTGGATTGTCTTTAACATATTCACGGTAATCATGTGGTCTGTCTTTGCTGCGAAAGGAACGGAACACTCCGTGCCAACGCTGATAATGTATGTCTTCTATCTCATGAATTCCGTGAACGGGCTCGTCAGCTGGCGGCGTCTTGAGCGTAAGGATGAAAAATGAGGACGCGACACGAAAAAGAACGAGGGTCAGAACTGATTGATATTCGGGAATATATGGATATATCGGAGAAAAACTTGACGGTTCGGGAAAAGATTGCGTTGTTTCCGCATCAGCCGGGAGTGTATCGTTACTACGACTCGGAGGGAACCGTGATCTATGTCGGAAAGGCAAAGAACCTGCACAAGAGGGTGGCACAGTATTTCGTGCCGCCGGAGAGGCTCACGCGCAAGACGGCGATAATGGTCTCCAAGATTGCCGACGCGCAGTATTCGGTCGTAGAGACTGAGGCGGACGCGCTGCTGTTGGAGAACAACCTCATAAAGCAGTACAAGCCGAAATACAACATACTCCTCAAGGATTCGAAGACATATCCGTGGATATGCGTGAGCAACGACGAGTTTCCGAAAGTCTTTCTCACGCGAAGGCTCGTGCGGGACGGCTCGCGCTATTTCGGTCCCTATTCGAGCGTGATGCACGCGAGAACTCTGGTTGACCTGTTCCACGACATCTATCCCATACGGACCTGCAACAACAAAATCACCTCGGAGACGATTCTGCGCGGCAAGACGCGCCCCTGCCTGAACTTCCACATCGGGAGGTGCAGGGGATGCTGCTGCGGGGGGATTTCGCAGAAGGAATATGGCGACAACATCGAGGAGGTCGTGAGGCTGCTGCGCGGAGGCGGGCGCGAGATGATTGCGCACTACCGGGAACTTATGACCGAGGCGGCGGAAAGGATGGACTTCGAGGCGGCGCAGGAGTATAAAATGAAGATGCAGGCGCTGGACAAACACTACAGCAAATCTTTGATTCAAAGCACTATGCCCGGAAGCTACGATGTCTTCTCCCTAGTAATTGACCCGGGAGAAGCCTTCGGCAATTTCATGAGAGTCGTGGATGGAGCCGTTGTTCAGTCGCTCAATCTCGGATTCAAGATGAACATCGAGGAGGAACGGGAAACGGTGCTGGGGACATTCATAGGCGAGATCGAGGCCAAGTTCGGACGACTGTCGCGCGAGGTCATAGTTCCGTTCCTGCCGGACGTGGAGATTGAAGGCGTGGAGTTCAGGATTCCTGTGCGCGGGGACAAGCTGGCGCTGCTGGAACTGAGCGCGAAGAACGCGAAGGAGATGAGGTTCAACGCCATGAAGCAGCGCGAGCACACAGACCCGGACAATTTCAGGATGAAGGTCATGGAGGAACTTCGCGATGCTCTCGGGATGAAGGAGCTGCCGCGCCACATCGAGTGCTTCGACAACTCGAACATCCAGGGAACGAACCCTGTGGCCTCCTGCACGGTATTCCGGGACGCGGCGCCGTCAAAGAAGGATTACAGGCATTTCAAGATTAAGACCGTGGTCGGGGCAAACGACTTCGCGTCGATGAAGGAGGTCGTGAACCGGCGCTATTCGAGGATGCTCGCTGAGGCTCCGGACGACCTTCCGCAGCTCATCGTGATTGACGGCGGCAAGGGTCAGCTGTCATCTGCCTATGAGGCTTTGTACGAGCTTGGACTAACGGACAGGCTGACAGTCATAGGCCTTGCGAAAAGGCTTGAGGAAGTCATCCGCGTCGGAGACCCCTACCCTCTTTTCCTCGACATGAACTCGCAGGCATCCAAGGTACTCCGCCAGATTCGCGACGAGGCGCACCGCTTCGGAATCACCTTCCACCGCAGCCTCCGCAGCAAGACCCAGATTGAGTCGGCCCTCAGCAAAATCCCCGGCGTAGGCCCCAAGACAGAACAGCGCCTCATCCTGCACTTCGGCTCAGTCGCCCGCATAGCCGCCGCCCCGGAGGAGGACATCGCCGCTCTCGTCGGCAAGTCCCTCGCCGCCAAAGTCAAGTCCAGCCTCAATAAGGAATAACCGGCAACAAGTCATCTAAAGCCCTTAAAGCCGCTCAAAATTCAACTATTCAGCAATTCAACTACTCAAGTACCCCCCCCAAAAAAAAGAAGCCGACCGGAAACTTCCAATCGGCTTCTTTTCAAATATCTGAAATCAGGAGATGAAGAAAAAGATGAGATGCAAGGCGCAATGGGGATTTCAACACCGGAGCAACCTCCCGGTTGTGAGGATTTGAAATTCACGTGCAACGAAGCAGGTCGCTTTTTCTTCGCTCCGTACTCTTCGCTCCGTATTACTTACGGTCGCGACGATCCCGACGGTCGCGACGATCCCCACGACCACCGCGACGCTCGCCGCCACGGCCTGAATTGCCGCTCTGAGCCTGCTGCGCAGCTATGCCGGCGTTAGGAGAAAGATCTTTCTTTCCATAGACCTCACCGTTGCAGATCCAGACCTTAACTCCGAGGACACCCACCTTTGTGTGAGCCTCTGCAAGCGCATAGTCGATGTCCGCACGGAAAGTGTGAAGCGGAGTACGGCCTTCCTTAATCATCTCGCTTCTTGCCATCTCGGCTCCGCCTACACGGCCGCTGATCTGAATCTTGATGCCCTCGGCTCCGACACGCATGGTGGAAGCGATGGCCATCTTGATTGCACGACGGTAGGAAACACGGCCCTCAATCTGGCGGGCGATTGAATCAGCCACGATGTGAGCGTCAATCTCAGGCTTCTTGACCTCGTAGATGTTAATCTGAACATCCTTTGAAGTCACCTTCTTGAGCTCTTCCTTGAGCTGATCAACGGCTGTGCCGCCCTTGCCGATGATGACACCCGGTCTTGCCGCGTGGATTGTCACGGTGATGAGCTTGAGGGTTCTCTCGATTACAATCTTTGAAAGGCTCGCCTTTGCAAGACGGCTCTCAAGATACTTGCGAATCTTGTAGTCCTCGGCGATTTTCTCCGCATAGTTACCACCACACCAGTTAGAGTCCCAACCACGGGTGATACCGATTCTGTTGCTGATAGGATTTGTTTTCTGTCCCATATTCTTATTCCTCCGCTGTTGTTGATGGTTTCTTAACGTCAAGAATTACAGTAACGTGGTTGGAACGCTTGCGGATCCTGCCGGCCCTTCCCTGAGGGCAAGGACGGATTCTCTTGAGTGTGCGACCTTCATCGACCATAATGGTCTTGATGTAAACATTACCGTTGTCGAGTTCCTTCGTGTCCTCCGGATTCTTGGCTTCCCAGTTCGCGATGGCGCTGCGAACGAGCGTCGAAAGCGTCACTGAAGCGTGCTTCTTGGAGAATTTGAGGATGTCGAGGGCACGGTTCACTTCAACGCCGCGGATGATGTCTGCAACCAGACGCATCTTGCGCGGAGAAGTAGGAACGTCATTAGCCTTCGCTATGGCTGTCTGCCTCTTTATTTCTTTCTGCCTCTCGGCCATTTGTCTTTTACGAGCTCCCATAATTACTTTCTCATTTAAAATTATTTACGATTGCCCGAATGGCCTCTGAATGTTCTGGTAGGCGCGAACTCCCCGAGCTTGTGTCCGACCATGTTTTCAGTGACATAAACAGGAATAAACTTATTTCCGTTATGAACTGCGATGGTGTGACCGACGAAATCAGGAGAGATCATACTTGCACGTGACCAAGTCTTGACAACCTCTTTCTTCATGCTACCCTCATTCATAGCAAGAATTCTCTTTTCAAGGGCTTCCTGAATATAAGGACCTTTTCTTAATGAACGACTCATAATCTCTTAAGTTTTATTCCGTTATTTTTTCCTTCTCTCAATAATGAACTTATTTGAAGTAGCCTTAGGATTACGTGTCTTGTAGCCCTTGGCCGGCATGCCCTTGCGTGAACGCGGATGTCCACCGGATGCACGGCCTTCACCACCACCCATAGGGTGATCTACCGGGTTCATTACGACACCACGGTTGCGAGGACGACGGCCGAGCCATCTTCTGCGTCCCGCCTTTCCGTGCGACTCCAAATTGTGATCCGGATTTGACACTGTTCCGACAGTTGCACGGCAGGTGCAGAGCACCATGCGGGTCTCACCCGAAGGGAGACGGAGGATGGCGTAGTTGCCCTCGCGTGCTGCGAGCTGTGCGTAAGTTCCGGCAGAACGTGCCATTGCGGCGCCCTGTCCCGGACGAAGCTCGATGTTGTGAACGAGTGTACCGAGCGGAATTTCCCCAAGAGGGAGAGTGTTGCCGACTTCAGGAGCGACTCCGGAGCCGGAAGCGATGACCTGACCGACCTTGAGTCCGTTAGGAGCGATGATGTACTTCTTCACCCCGTCCTCGTACTGCACGAGCGCGATGCGCGCGCTGCGGTTCGGGTCATACTCGATTGTCATTACTGTAGCCTTGCAGTCGTCCTTCGCGCGAAGGAAGTCGATTACACGGTACATCTTCTTGTGACCGCCGCCGATGTAGCGCATGGTCATCTTGCCCTGATTGTTGCGTCCGCCGGAGCTCTTGAGAGGTTCGAGGAGTGATTTCTCAGGTTTCTTGCAGGTAATGTCGTCGAATGCGCTGATTACCTTGTTTCTCTGTCCCGGAGTTACCGGTTTGAATTTTCTTACTGCCATAACCGTTCCCTCCCGTTAGATGTTGCTGTAGAAATCAATCTTGTCCTCGCCTGCAAGGGTCACGATAGCCTTCTTGTAGTGGTTCATGCGACCACGGAGCATACCGGCCTTGGTGTAGCGGGATTTCTTCTTGCCGTGATAGTTGATGGTGTTGACATCAGCAACAGTCACGTTGTAGGCCTGCTCTACGGCAGCCTTGATCTGAAGTTTGTTGGCCTCACGATCGACGATGAAGCCATAGCGGTTCAACTTTTCGCCCAGAACCGTCATCTTTTCAGTTACTATTGGCTTAATTAAAATTCCCATCTCTTTTTAGCGTTTGATCCTTGCAGCAAGAATGTCCTGTACGCCGTCGACGAGCACGAGTGAATTTGAGTTCATGATCGCGTAGGTGTTGATTTCGTCAACGGTGGTGACCTTTACTTCAGGAAGGTTACGTGATGAAAGGTAAATGTTGTCGGAGTTTGAAGGAAGCACGAAGAGCACTTTCCTGTCACCGGCCTTGATGTTCTTGAGGATGCCGATGAACTCCTTTGTCCTAGGCGCGTCCATTGTGAACGGCTCTACAACAACGATTGCATTCTCCTGAGCCTTGTATGAAAGGGCAGAGAAACGTGCAAGCTGCTTGAGCTTCTTGTTGAGCTTGAAGCCGTAGAAGTGCGGCTTAGGACCGAACACACGGCCGCCGCCGACATAGATGTTTGCCTTCAGGCTGCCGTGACGCGCACCGCCCGAACCTTTCTGACGGATGAGCTTTCTTGTACTGTAGGCAACCTCGCTGCGGTCCTTTGTCTTGGCGTTGCCGTGACGCTGGTTCGCAAGGAACTGCTTCACGTCGAGGTAAATCGCGTGATCGTTCGGAGTGATGCCGAAGATTTCGTCGTTGAGGACTACCTTCTTTCCGGATTCTGTTCCGTCAATCTTAATTACTGATAATTCCATAGCTTAGTCCTCCAAAATTACATAAGAACCCTTTGCTCCGGGTACTGAGCCCTTGACAACGATGAGGTTGTTCTCAGGGATGAGCTTGATTACCTGAAGGTTGAACACCTTAACTCTCTCATTGCCCATGTGGCCGGCCATACGCATTCCGGGGAACACGCGTGAAGGCCATGAGCAGGCGCCGAGAGAACCCGGGTGACGGAGACGGTTGTGCTGACCGTGTGTGGTGCCGCCGACTCCGGCGAAGCCGTGACGCTTCACGACTCCCTGAAATCCCTTGCCCTTGGACGTTCCCACGACATCGACATAGGTGGTGTCCGCGAAGACATCGGTCAGCGTGAGAGTGTCGCCGAGCTTGAGATCCTGAGCGAAGTCCGCCTTGAACTCGACGAGCTTGCGCTTAGGGGTGGTTCCTGCCTTTTCAAAGTGCCCCTTGAGAGGCTTGCTGGCATGTTTCTCCGAGATTTCGTCATAGGCAAGCTGTACAGCGGCATAACCATCTTTCTCGACTGTACGAATTTGCGTGACAACACATGGACCAGCCTCAATAACGGTGCATGGAAGATTTTTTCCATCAGCACCGAAAACGGAAGTCATTCCGATTTTCTTTCCAATTAATCCAGGCATTGGTTGATTAATTAATTGATTATAAATACATTAAACTCCGCAAAGCCTTTTTGCGGGCTGCAAATATACGACTAAAATTTTATTTTTCAATGGATTACGCGAAATTTCGCAAATTTTTTCAGGCTTATCTTTACAAGCCTTTTGAGGTGGCATATCGTTTTCAGATTCCCATGCGCCTGAGTTCAAATACGAGAAAATTAAAAACAGCTTCCCGATATTGGCGATTTTGTAAAATATATTTTATAATTTTGTGAAGTATATCTCATAAAATTGCTTTATGTACGAAAGAGGATAACTTCCGCGTTCATCGTCGGGCCTCATTCCTTGCCGCTGGAGGATTTTTTCGAAATCGACGTGAGGTCTTTGTTCAAAAGGTCCATTTAGATAAGCGAGAGCAGAGCCAAAATGAAAAACATTAAAACCTTAATATTCTTCCTATTCCTTCCTGCGTTCATAGAGACTGCGGTTTCAGCCGAAAACGCGGAACTTACTCCGCCCGGCATAGGGAAAGCGGAAGTGAACGCTGTCCTGAAGGAACTCGACGCCGCCATCGCCGAGCGTGACAAATACCTGAAGAAAAAGGAATGGCGCCTGACTAACCTTGACGTCCAGCTGGGCAAGGCACGCGACTGGCGCGACAGCCTGAGGATTTACAGCAGGCTTTTCGACGAATACAGGTACTATCAGTTTGACTCCGCATGGTGCTGCGCCAAGAGAATGGAAAGCCTTGCCGTGAGAAACGGAGACAGGGTGGGGCTTGCGCGTGCGCGGACCGGACTCCTTTTCTGTTACAAGTCCGCAGGATTCTTCAGCGAGGCTCTGGCAACCATCCGCGACTTCCGCACGGACGGACTTCCGGAAGAGCTTCTCGGAGAGTATTATCTTCTCTGCGCCGAGACCTACCTCAACCTCAGCTCGTACGTTCATGGAGTGACCGGCCTGTCGAAAGAATATGACAGGACAAAATTGGAATACTACGAACTTGCCCGCAAGTGTTTCAGCCCCGGAAGCTTCGGACGGGAGCTTGCAGAACTTGAGGTTGAGCTGCACCGCAACTATTCCGACAGCCTGACAATCGAGGGACGCAAGAGTCTGATAAGCAGCCACGACATCGGCGAGCATGAAGAGGCGGTGCAGTATTCCATACTCGCGAATGCCTACGTCTGCCGGAATCATGCGGCCGAGGCCACATATTACCGGGCATTGTCCGCGATCTTCGACATACGCTCCTGCACCCGTGAGACGACCTCCGCAAGGGTCCTTGCCGAATATATGTACGAGACGGGGGACATCACGAGGGCATATTCCTACATCCGGCAGGCACTCCGCGACGCCGAGGCCTACAACACGAGAATCCGTATGCTGGAAATCAACACCGTACTCCCCGTAATCGAGAACGGCCGCTACGACTGGATTCGCGGCCAGCGGACGGTGTTCCTGTCCCTTGTAATTGTGGTGACGCTCCTTCTGCTTCTCTCGGTCGTCCTGTTCTTCAAGCTGCGCAGCCGCACGAGGAGGCTCTCCGAGGCGCACGAGCAGCTCAAGCGCAGTTCGGATGAACTTTCACGGACGAACAAGAGCCTCACGGAAACCAACGGCAGGCTTAACGAGGCCAATGAAATCAAGGACCAGTACATAGCGCGGTCGCTCTGCGGGAACTTCGGATTCGTTAACGAGGTGGAGGAGCAGACGAGGTTCGCGGTGCGGAAAATCATGGCCAGACAGTACGACGACGCTATAGGGCTGCTCAGCGGAATCGGGATAAGGAAGGAGCGCGAGCGGATTTACGCGGCGTTTGACTCGGCTTTCCTCAAGCTGTTCCCCAACTTCATCGACGAGTACAACCGCCTGTTTCCTCCGGAGAACAGGGTCGAACTCGACGACAACGGCGCCCTGCCTATGGAAACGAGGATATTTGCCCTGATGAGGCTCGGGGTCGAAAATTCGGCTGAGGTCGCTGAGTACCTCAACATATCCGTGAACACGATATATGTCTATAAGACAAAGGTAAAGTCGCGTTCCCTTGTCCCTAAGGAGGAGTTTGACGGCAGGATAAGGGCCATTCCGAAACCATAAAGCGAGTTTTCCGTCAATAAAGAGTCTTAATCGAAGACTATGTTCTTAAAATTCAATCGTCTGAATGACAGACGGTTGAATTTTATTTTTATCTTAATTTACCTTTAATCGCTTTTTTCCGGGTCGCATGATTCCGACATTTGCAACAACGAACCGCATGATTCGTGGGAAGCCGTTTCACCCCGGCTTCTAAGTTCAACACTAAACTTACAGGCTATATGAAAGTTCATCTTTTGAAACTGATTGTGCCGGCGGCGCTCTCGTTCATCTCCGTCCGGGCCTTGGCTCAGGAAACGGAAGTGCACGGCACAGTCAGGGACGCAGGCACAGGGGAGGCGCTTACTGGCGTTTCCGTCATCGTCAAGGACGGCGGCAGGGGAACGGAGACCGATTCCGACGGAGTCTATCGCATAGGCGACGTGGGGAAGGATGCCGTCCTCGTGTTCAGCTGCATAGGCTACAAGGAAACCGAGACGGTCGTCAACGGCCGTTCCGTAATCGACGTCAGCCTCAAAGAAGACAGGACATTCCTTGAGGAGGTGGTGGTAATCGGCTACGGAACAATGGACAAGAAGGAACTCACCTCTGCCGTTGCCCATGTGTCCGCAAAGGATTTCCTTTCATCGAGCGGCGCGGATCCCTCGATGATGATTCAGGGGAAGGTTTCCGGAGTCTCGGTCGTGAACACCGGTGCAGCCGACCCGAACAGCACGGCAAGCATCCAGATTCGCGGAATCTCGTCCCGCGCGGCAGGTCTCGGCCCTCTTATTGTGGTCGATGGAGTGCCCGGAGGGAACCTCACCAACATCAACCCGAACGACATCGAGTCCATAGACATCCTCAAGGACGGCGCTGCTTCGGCGATTTACGGAACGAGGGGAAGCAACGGCGTGGTTCTCGTCACGACAAAGAAAGGCACGAAGGACGGCGCGGTGCACACGACCTACAACGGCCTCGTGTCCGCGAACTTCATGATACGCGAGCTTGACATGCTCGGGGCCGACGAATTCCGTGAGAAGAGGGTCGCCGTCGGGAAAGGCGCCGACTACGGCGGGAACGAGGATTGGCTCAAGGCCGTGAGCAGGGTCGGATTCACCCACCGGCATACACTCACGATGTCGGGCGGAAATGCGAAGACCAACTATCGTGCAAGCGTCGATTACAAGAAGGCAACCGGCATTGACCGCCGTTCCGAAAGACGGGAATACGGGGCAAGGGCGTCGGTGAACCACACCACCGGCAGCGGTCTGTTTACCTTTACCGCCAACATCGCCCCTCGTGTCGTCAATGCGAAGAAGGCCGACTGGAACACGTTCCACAATGCCGTGGAGGCAAATCCGACATCTCCGATAAGGAATCCGGACGACCCTTCGAGATATTTCAGCTTCTTCGGGCAGCAGGCCGGCTACAACCCTGTGGAGGAGAACGAGACCGTGCTTGACGACACTGAAGTCAAGATGCTCGACTGGGATGCCACGGCAAAGATCAACATAACCCC
>DJPQ01000028.1:44184-59811 GCA_002439805.1 Bacteroidales bacterium UBA6408 | reverse complement strand
TGGCTCTCGACGCAGGTGACCTTCGCGGACCAGCAGATTGACAACTACGACAGTTGGTTCCGTCCTTCCACGAACACCGAGGGCAACAGCAAGGGCTATCAGGGGGAGGCGTCGAAGAAATACTCGAAGAGCAGTCAATACATGGTCGAGTGGCTCGGAAATTTCAACCGTGAGTTCAACGGGCACAATGTGAAGGCGATGATAGGATATTCCTACTCCTATTTCCTCAACTCCGGAATGAACGCGGAGAACAAGAATTTCGCGAATGACGGACTCACCTACAACAACCTAGCGAGCGGCGAATGGGCAAAAGAAGAGGGATTCGTCGGAATGGGGTCATATAAGAACGACTCAAAGCTGATTTCGTTCTTCGGACGGGTGAGCTACGACTGGATGGGGAAATATCTCGCCACGGCATCCCTGCGTCACGAGGGCTCGTCAAAGTTCGGTGCAAATCACAAGTGGGGAAATTTTCCGGCAGCGTCGCTCGGATGGAGAATCTCGCAGGAAAGTTTCATGAGAGGCGCTTCAGATTGGCTCAATGACCTGAAGATCAGGGCGGACTTCGGCGTGACGGGAAACCAGAACTTCGACAACTACCTCTCACTCAACACAATGAGTAGCTTCGGAGACTATTACTATAACGGGCAGTGGTTCGCCGTCTGGGGAGCCTCGAAGAACGTCAATCCCGACCTTCGCTGGGAGAAGGGCATCAACTGGAACGTCGGGCTCGACTTCGCCCTCTTCGGCAACCGCCTTGCCGGCTCGCTCAACTGGTTCAACCGCACGCAGAAGGATCTGCTCGGAGACTACAATGTGCCTATCCCGCCATACCTCTTCTCCACAACATTCGTGAACGTGGGCACAATGAAGAACAGCGGCTTCGAGTTCGACCTCCACGCCGAGGCCGTGAAGACGAAGGACTTCGGCTACACGATTGACCTGGCCGGATCCACGATGGACAACCGCTTCGTGTCCTTCTCCAATTCCGAATATGTCGGGCAGAAATACTACGACGTCGCGGGAACCGAAGACCCGTTTCCTTTCCACTATCTCCAGAGAATCGAGGAGGGGAAGAGGCTGGGTACATATTATATGTGGAAGTTCGCCGGATTCAACGAGGCAGGGGATTTCGTGATATACGACCGTGACGGCAACTACAAACTGGCTTCGGACGCGACTGACGCGGACAGGGTCGAGGTCGGGAACGGACTCCCGAAATTCACGGCATCCATGACGCATACATTCAGATACAAGGGATTCGACCTCTCGCTCTATTTCCGAGGAGCGTTCGGATATGACATATTCAATATCCACGAATTTTATTACGGAGTTCCGGACGTCGTCGGCAATGTGATGAAGGCGGCATACACGAAGAATGCGAAAATCAAGGGAAATCCCGTCGTCTGCGACTATTTCCTCGAAAAGGGAGACTATGTGAAGCTGGATATGGTGAATTTCGGATATACCCTCAGCATCGACAGAAAATATATCCAAAAGGCAAGGCTCTATCTCACGGGACGCAATCTCCTCACATTCACGAAATTCAGCGGCGTGAATCCGGAAAGCTACAGCGTCAACGGGCTTACGCCGGGAGCGACGGGTTCGAGGAACTGGTACCCATCGACGAGGCAGCTGATTTTCGGGGTACAGATTGATTTCTGACAGTTTGATTTCTGACAGTTTGATTTCTGACAGTACTGATTTCTGACGACAGGATAAATTGAAAATACGGAAATATATGAAAGTCAACCATCATATAAGGATTGTCCTCGGTGCGGCGGCGCTCATTTTCGCGGCATCGTGCACCGACTTGGGCGAAAAGATATACGACCAGGTTTCAAGCGACAACTGGTACAACACGAAGAACGATGTCATCCGGGCGGTCTATCGCCCTTTCGAGCACGCCTACTGGACGGTGCAGTCGCGGCAGGTCATAGAGGAACTGACCGCCGACCAGATTGCCACGTGGAAGAAGGATGACTGGTGGGAGGACGGCGGCAAGTGGAGCCGGCTGCACTACCACACGTGGACGATAGAGGAAGAAGTGCTCAAGACCGAATGGGACGGGTGCTTCACCGGCATAATGCAGTGCAACTCAGTGCTCGACGACCTCGCCGGATTCAGCGCGGAGAGGTTCGGATTCAAGGAAGACGAGTTTGAGGGACTCAAGAGCCAGTGCCGGGCGCTCCGGGCATGGTTCTACCTCAGACTGCTCGGAATGTACCGGAACGTGCCGCTCGCGGTGAGCACCGACGCGAGCAGGAACTCGCCGGGGCAGGTGAAGCCGCAGGAAATATTTGATTTCATTGAATCAGAACTGCTTGACTGCGTAGAGGCTCTCCCTGTCAAGAGCGGGGCAGCGGGGAACGGGCTTAACCAGGGGCAGTGGACAAAGGCCGGAGCGGCCGCGCTGCTGACAAGGCTCTACCTCAACGCGGAGAAATGGGTCGGAACGTCCCGGCTGACGGACTGCGAGAAATATGCCCGGGACATCATCGAAGGGGTCTATGGCAGCTACTCCCTCGGAAAGACATGGGACGAGGTCTATGACTGGGACAACGAGAACTGTCCGGAAGTGATTTTCGCCTTCCCGTCGGCAAAGGGCTACAGCCACTGGCTCTATTCGGGGGATATGTTCTGGTGGACGGTCCCTGCGCGCACCATCGCAAACTATCTCGGCGACACTATGGCCGGAAACGGCGACCACAACTGCAAGTACGGCTTCGCGCCGAGCTTCGACCCGCTCGGAAACCCCTACACCACGAAGCTCGGAAGGACGGCGGAAAAGTTCCGCACCTATCCGGAGGACTACCGCCTGAAGCTCTACCGCAATCTCGGCGGCAGCAAGCGCGAGGGAATGCTCCTGTTCGGTTACCTCGAATATGTCGAGAACGGGGTCACGAAGCGGGTCGTCTCGCCGACCGGAGGCTATGACCTCTACCTGCGTGACGCAGTGGCGAATTTCGGAAGCGCTCCTCCCGGAAGCGCTCCTTCTGACCCAACTTCGGATATGCTGCACGGCGACCACAGTTCGGGCATAAGGTATGTGAAGTATCCGCTTTACGGTGATGACGATGAGGGACAGACTGAGTCCGACTATGTGGAGATACGCCTTCCCGAAATAGTCTATACCCTCGCTGAATGCAAGTTCCGCACAGGCGATGTCTCGGGAGCCGGACAGCTGCTCAACGGCGTGAGGAAAAGGAACTACCCCGCAGCCTCATGGGGTTCATACGCATATATGCCGGACGGTCCGGTAGAACTGACGGAGGATGAACTTCTTGACGAATGGGGACGCGAGTTCATCTCAGAAGGAAGGCGGAGGACAGACCTCATCCGTTTCGGGAGATTCTGCTCCGGAATCTGGTGGGACAAGACCCCCGACAGCGACAGCCACACCGAAATCATGCCGCTACACCGTGACGTGCTCAGCAGCAACCGTGCGCTGGAACAGAACCCGGGCTACCCGAAAGTTGAATAAATCCATTTTAGTAAACGCAAAAACCTTAAAATCAATACATTATGAAGAAAAATCTTATTAAGGCGGCTTCGCTCATCTGCGGAGTTGCAGCGCTCCTCTCATGCGAAAAGAAACCGGCTGACAACGGCCCGATCAAGCTCGAACAGCACTACAAGATGGTCTATATGCTCGGCGCGGCTCCGGGGAAATGGGACAGCGCGGACCCTATGCCGATGAGCACCACCGACGACCCGGACGTGTTCACTTACGAGATTGACCTCGTGAGAAGCGCGGAGAACAAGCTCATCAAGTTCTGCGTCTCCGTTGACAGTTGGGACAAGGCCAAGTTCCTGCTTCCGGAGACCGTTCTCGAAGGCGAATCCTACGCTTATCTCAAGGAGGGAGAGAACAAACTCCGTCTCGCCCAGGCCGTGCTGAAGGATGCGGCTACCGGCGAGATGACCGTGGATGACCATTTCTTCGGGATGGCAAAGGGCACGAGCGGGAAGTACCGCCTCGAAGTGAATCCGGTGAAGCTTATGCTCACTGCCACGAAACTGTCTTCGATTGAGGAGCCGGAATTCCGGGAGTGGGAAGAAGGCCGCGTCTATATGGTCGGGGACGCCGCTCCGACGGGATGGGACATCAACCAGCCTACAATTCTCGACAAGAACGGCGATGTTCACAGCTTTGAGGGAGAACTGAAGGCGGGCGAGTTCAAGTTCCCTACCAAGTACTCATGGGACTGCCCTACCTACATGGCTCCCGACGAGAACGGAACCGAACTCTCAAAGGCCGGGTTTGAAGGGAAGGTCGCTCTCATGCCGGAAGGAACGCCTGACCAGAAGTTCAAGGTAACCGATGCCGGAAGGTACAGGCTCACGCTCAACACTGCGACGCTTGATTTCAAGGCTGAATATCTCGGAGAATGATGAAACGCCTGACAATCATTACACTGACACTGCTGTTCCTCCTGCCTTCTCAGCTAGGCGCAAGGGACAGCAGGTTCACCCGCAAGGGAACGGGACCGATGTACTGGATTGCCTACGAGTACTGCTACGACCGCAATGTCCCGATTATGGAGCAGCGGTGGAAGGCCAACATCGACTGGGTGGCAAGGGAACTCAGGGACAGCGGCTACGACATGATTTCCAACGACGGGTGGATAGAGGCGGCGCAGACCATCGACGAACGCGGCTTCATAACCAAGTACAACAGCGGTTGGGAGCACGATTTCGCATGGTGGAACGACTACATCTTCAGCAAGGGGATGAAGGCCGGGGTCTATTACAACCCTCTCTGGATGACGCGCACGGCATACGAGCGGAACTGCCCCGTCTCAGGAACTTCCGTCCGGGCAAGGGACATTGCCGGGGACAGGCCGTTCAACGGGGAGCTTCACTGGGTCGACGTCGATAAACACGGCGCGGAACAGTGGGTGAAAGGATATGTGCGCCATTTCATAAATCTCGGGTTCACCTTCCTCCGCATTGATTTCCTTGAGAACTATGAGGGGAAATACGGCACCGGACGCTATGCAAAGGCGCTGCGCTGGATTATGGAGGAGGCCGGGGACGAGATTTTCCTCAGTCTTGTGATGCCGAACTGCTATAATCATGCGGCGACTGAACTGCTTTACGGGGACATGATAAGGATTGACGACGACTGCTTCGAGGGAGACTGGAACTTCGTCAGCGCACGCAGGCGCGGACAGGTGAAGAATCACTGGCCGATGTACCCCAATGTCTTTGACGGAATGGTCGGGTTCTCGGACGTTGCCGTGAAGGGGCAGATGATTGCCGACGGCGACTTCATGCGCCTCAACAGGCTCGCGAACACCGCCGAACGGCGCTTCCTCTTTTCCCTCATGGTCATGGGTGGCTCGGCTCTCGCCATTGCCGACCAGTTCGACACGGTCACCGACGACGCTATGGAAATCTATCGCAACGCCGAACTCATCGAACTGAACCGGCGGGGATTCGTCGCGAAGCCTCTGAGCCGCAACATACACGACGTCAAAAGTTCCACATGGGTAGGCAGGCTGCCCGACGGAAGCTTCGTCGTGGGACTGTTCAACCGGGAAGATGTGGCAATGGACTGCGGCATAAGCTTTTCCGAGACGCTTGGAATAGAAAGCGGAGCCGCCAGTGTCCGCGACCTTTGGGAACACTCGGAGCTCGGCGTTGCGGAGGGCGGGTTCAGCAGGAGGCTCGCCCCGCATTCGTGCATGGTCGTGAAAGTGACCCCCTGCGAAAGGCCGTGCCCGGGCTTCGGATGCTCCCGGTACAGATAGTTTTTGGAATGTGTTTTGCGGCACGGCGCCCGCACACTAAAACAATAAGGAACGCATGAAAACAAAGACATTCATTCTTGCGCTCGTCGCCTTCGTGGCGGCAGGCTGTTCGGGGGATGCTCCGGACAAATACGAGACGACACTGAAATCGCCGTCAGGCACACTCGAAATGCGGTTTGCCCTGACCGATGACGGCACTCCGGAATATTCCCTGAAACATGGCGAGACGGACGTCATACTTCCGAGCGCCCTCGGCTTTGAGCTCCGTGACGGCAATCTTCTTGACGGCTTCGAGCTCATCGGCGAAGCGAGGGACTCCCATAACGAAACCTGGCATCCCGTGTGGGGCGAGGAGGACTCTATCCGCAGCAACTGCAACGAACTGCTCGTCCGGCTCAGGCAGGGCGCGACGGGGCGGCTGATGTCGGTGCGCTTCCGCCTCTTCGACGACGGGCTCGGCTTCCGCTACGAATTTCCCGGCGACCAGCCGCTCAACTACTTCGTCATAAAGGAAGAGAAGACTCAGTTCGCGCTCGCCGGGGACTGGAAGGCGTGGTGGATTCCCGGAGACCACGATACCCAGGAGTATGAATATATCGAAAGCCGCATTTCCGAGATTCCGGAGAAATATGAAATCTGCGGGAATATGTCCCAGACTCCTTTCTCCAAATGCGGGATACAGACCTCCGTGCAGATGAAGACGGAGGAGGGGCTTTATGTGAACATCCACGAGGCCGCGCTTCTGGAATACCCGTGCATGCACCTGCTCGCCGACCCCCGGACCCATGTCCTCACCTCGTTCCTTACTCCGGACGCGCAGGGCTGGAAAGGCTATATGCAGACCCCGTGCACGACCCCTTGGAGAACCGTGCAGGTTACGGAAACGGCCACCGCCATGCTTCAGAGCCGTCTCGTGCTCAACCTCAACGAGCCGTGCGCATTGGACGACGTGAGCTGGATACACCCAGTGAAATATATGGGTGTCTGGTGGGAGATGATTACCGGCGCGTCCTCATGGTCCTACACCGACGATTTCCAGTCGGTTCATCTCGGACAGACCGACTATTTCTCCGCCAAGCCTAACGGAAGGCACGGCGCGAACAACGACAATGTGCGTAAATACATCGACTTCGCCGCGGAGAACGGGTTTGACGCGATTCTCGTCGAGGGCTGGAACATAGGCTGGGAAGACTGGTCCGGCAACAGCAAGGACTATGTCTTCGACTTCGTGACCCCATATCCCGACTTCGACATCGACGCTCTCAACGACTACGCCCACAGCAAGGGCATACGCCTGATCATGCACCACGAAACCTCGTCGTCCGTGAGAAACTACGAACGTCACATGGAGGCGGCCTACGACCTGATGAACAGACACGGATATGACGCCGTGAAATCAGGATATGTCGGGAATATACTTCCGCGCGGAGAGCATCACTACGGACAGTGGATGGTAAATCATTATATGTACGCAGTCACCGAGGCCGCGAAACATCACATAATGGTGAACGCCCACGAGGCGGTGCGCCCTACGGGACTCTGCCGCACATGGCCGAATCTCATCGGCAACGAGTCGGCGCGGGGAACGGAGTATCAGGCCTTCGGCGGCACGACGCCTAAGCACGTGACGATTCTGCCGTTCACGCGCCTCAACGGAGGTCCGATGGACTACACCCCTGGCATCTTCGAGATGGACCTGAGCAAGTTCTCGAACAACGGCTCCAAGGTGAACGCGACAATCGCGAATCAGCTCGCGCTCTATCTGACGATGTATTCACCGCTCCAGATGGCCGCCGACCTGCCTGAGAACTATGGGCGGTTTATGGACGCCTTCCAATTTATAAAGGATGTCGCCGTTGACTGGTCAGAGAGCCGCTACCTGCTTGCCGAGCCGGGAGACTATGTGGTCGTGGCGAGAAAGGCCAAGGGCACCGGCCGGTGGTTCGCCGGAGGAGTCACGGACGAGAACCGCCGCGACTTCGAGGTACCGCTCGACTTCCTTGAGAGCGGCAGAAGCTATGAGGCCACCATCTGGCAGGACGCGCCGGACGCGGACTACCGCACCAACCCGCAGGCCTACACCGTCACAAGGCGTACCGTGACCGCCGCCGACAGCCTCCACATAACTGCGGCTCCGGGAGGCGGATTCGCGATAGAGTTCTCGCTCTGATTCGCGACGGGTCGCCGCTCCGGCAGCCATTAGCCCGATTTTCACAAACCGCTTTTATCCCGCACATTCAGTCGAATTTTTCACTAATTTTGCAGGATAAAAGCTGTTTGTGAGGATGAACTATCAATCCGTTTCGGACATATTCTTTGCGGATGCCTGCCTGACCTACATTCTGGCTGGCATTTTTTGCGCGCTCGTGCGGTGGTTTCATGTCTGCGTCCCCTATTCGGGAGACGCGGCGGACTACTACTATCCGGCGAGGAGGCAGCTGACTTTCTTCTACGCCGTCTGCCTGCTCCAGTTCCCCTATGTGATTGACCCGTCGAGTGAAGCGACGTGGATTTATGTCAGCATATTCGGGATTCTCTACTACCCGGTCTGCTTCGCGCTGCTGTTCAGACGCTACTTCGACCGCAGGAACATCTACGACAGCTGGCGGGGACTCCTGTTCACGATTCTTCCGCTCGTCGCGCTGTGCGTGCTCTGCATCGTCTCGCTGACCTGCGGAGAATGGGTGGAATCCCGGTGGCACGCGCTGATGATTGCCGGCGGCGCCGTGAGCCTTCTGCTGATGTCCTACACTGCCACGGTTTCCGTGCAGCTGAAACGCAAGATTGACAAATACCACTACGACAACTACTCCTGCGAGCAGGACTTTCCCTGCAAGTTCGCGAGGACGGTGGTCTATCTCCCGTTCTTCTGGTTCATCCTCTCGTGGGTGGTGTTCCTGACCGAAAGCCGGTGGGTGAAGTTCGGAGTAGATGTCGTGATGACGGTTTGGATGATCGTGTTCCTGCTGAAGGTGCTTCATCCGCAAAGAAAGGCTTCCGAGTCCACGGGAAACAAGGAGGATGACGGCACCGGCGCGTCCGATGGAGGAGAGATGTGGAAAGACGGCGGGGAAGAAGAATCCGGAGAGGAGGTATTCGCGGACAATGGGGAGAAAGAGGAGATACACCGTGAACTTGTGGAAATAATCGGGAGGATGTACCTTAATTCCGGGCTGCTGAAAACCGAGGTCATAGACATGATGGACTATGGGAAGAAGACCCTCGCGAAGGAATATATCGCCGAGGTCGGGTTCTACAATTTCGTGAACGCCTTCCGTTTGGAGCATGCCCGTCTCTACCGCGAGGCTCATCCCCAGGCTACGCTTGACCACATCGCGGAAGAATCGGGATTCCGTGACCGCTTCGCCCTTAACTACGCCAGGAACAAGATTACATTCGACTACAGCAGCCTAATCGGGGATTTTCACCCCGACATAGAGTAAGCGTCAGCTGCCCTTATTGCCATTCCAAGCGAATTTTGTCATTTCGAACGAAGTGAGAAATCTTTAAAACTCACAAAAATCGACATTCCCCGCCCCCATTTTCACAAACAAAACCCGCCGTTCACCCGCCTTCACATTTTTCTTCCGTACTTTTGCCAAGTTTTTGAGGTCGTTCCCAGACCATGAGATAAACGATAAAAATAAACGCAAAACACGGACAGCAGTGAAATTTCTGAAATCATTGACAGCCTCGGCAATCATCCTGACGCTGGCAGGTGCGGACGGGAGAGGCTCCGAATACAAGACTATGCCGGTTTACGATAGAGAAACTGAGAGCGAGGTCGTCGAAACGGCTCCCGAGGACAATCCGGAAACTGAAAACATAGCCGAAGCCCGGTTCGAGGCCGGTTGCGGGAAAAAAGCAAGGAGCGGTTTCGGGAAAGGCTGGTACGCCGGCGCTGAAGGAGGACTCGCCTTCGCCGAAAGCACGTTCAGCAGCTTCGGGACAGGAGGTGCGCACGCGGGTGGCTCGGGAAGTCTGTTCGCCGGCTACAGGTTCAACGGCTGGCTTTCACTTGAAGTGTTCGCAGGCCTCGGAGGAACGCGGCTGACCTCACGGGAATGCTGCTCGGAGGCCAACCTGTGGCTTTCCAAGGACGGAGAGCAGTTCCGTGCAGCAGTCCTCGGCAAGGGAGGCGGCTACTACGGCGAACTTGAAAGCTCCGTTTTCCTGCAGAACTACGGACTGCGCCTCAACTTCGACATCCTGGCCATCATCCCGGCGACAAAGGACGGGAAATGGAGCCTCGAACTCGCTCCGGCAATCTCCGCGCTCGGCTCAAAGGCCAGGACAAGGACTATGGCAGAGAAAGAGTCCATATTCAGCGCGGGAAACTGGCAGCTCGGGCTCGGCGGGCGCGTTCAGGTCGGCTATGCCGTGCTCCCATGGATGAACGTGGGGGTCTTCACGGGTCTGACCTTCGGAACCGGGAGGCACATTGACGCGCTCCCCGCCGACGGACACAAAAGCAACTTCATCTGGGAAAGCGGGGGCCGTCTGACATTCTCGATTCCGGACAAAACAAGCAAGAAATCAGGAAGATGAAAAGACATATACCTATTATTATAATGGCGATGGGATTGTTTTCTCTCCTGCTCGGAACTTCCGCCTGCAATGTCACGGTGACGCACGGGGCAGGAACAGACGGGACGCAGTCCGTCAGCCTCGAACTCAGCCGGGACGGGGCAACGGACACGAATCCCGAAGTCAGCGACATCCTGCTCTGCATACATGACAATTCCGCAAAGACCTCCACGATGCGCCGCTTCACCGATGCCGAAGGCCTGGCGCGGGAACATTTTCTCCTGAACGAAGGGCAGTACCGCTTTGCCGGAGCTGTGAACATGACGAAGCCATATTCCGTTTCTGACGATGCCGAGCCCGTGGCAAGCCTTTCCGACCTCACGCTCAATCCTCACGAGGCGTTCGCATACATGGCGGACGTCACGGTCGGCAGCAGCGGTCATCAGCTGGTCCGCGCCGCGATCAGGCCATTTCTCCCGGAACTCACGGTTGAACTTGACGAGGCGGAGGCGGTAAGCGCCATTCAGATGGAGTTTCTCAACATGGCTGCCGGAGTGAATCTCATGAACGTCAATGACGAAGGACACGGTGTCACGGTGAACGGCGTCGCAGTCGGGGTGCGCAGTCCGAAGTTCATATCCACCGAAAACGGGAAAGTCACGACGGAGGCAATGAGGGTGATGCCGACCGTCATGGGCGAGTCGAACTCGGCCATCCGAATGACAGTCACGATGAAGGACGGAAAGACGATGAAATGCAGCGTCGAGACTCCGGTGATGATCCAGTCAGGACGTTATATCCTCAAGCTGAAAGTCAGCGAACTCCGCGAATATATGTACGTCAATCCGTTCAGAATCGACGGGTGGACGGAAGGATGGGCATTCGACGGGACAATCCTCAACCCGGAGGGATGAAACTCCATGATTCGGGATATATGCCGTTCCATTGAGAGAACACGAAACAAACATAAACTCACATAAAAATGAAGAAAACGATTTATTGTTCGATGATTCTTGCGCTTGCGGCGCTCAGTTTTGCCGCCTGCACCAAGAATACGACTGAGGCAGAAGAAGCCGGCCCTGGACAGCGGATGCACGTGGTCCCGTCCATGGCGAGCGGCAACACCGGCGTCACCGAAGCCGACGACATCCAGGCATTCGTGCTGCGCATCTCCGGCGCGGCCAAGAGCCAGTACAATTACTACGCGGCCATGACCCTCAAAAACGGGGAATGGACAAGCCGGCTCATAAGCCCGACAGGCGTAGCGGCAGACGACGAATTCCAGATGCTTTGGGCGGACTCAAGCTCACCTGTGACAGCGGCTGCCATTTTCTGCGACAACACCACCATGTTCTCGGAGGACAATTTCAGAAAATTCACGGTTAATTTCGTGTCCGAGCAGACGACTCCGGAAAGGCTCAAGACGCTTGACCTGCTCTATATGGCTCCGACACAGTTCCTTCCAACAGACGGAAGCATCGCGGTGGAATTCTCGCACATGAAGGCCAAGCTGAAGGTCAAGGTCACCCTCGACGACGAGTTCAACGCCGTGCCCGGAACGACTGCGAATCCGATAGAGAGCATCAGTATCGGCAAATTCACCAACAAGTATGATTTCATGATAGATGAGGAAGGCGGACAGTGGTGGCTGAACAGTACCGCGCAGTCGTCTCTGGACAAGACGATTTCCCCGTGCGAGACGGGATTCACGGCAGGCGAACTCGGAACAAAGAAGGCAGTGGCTGAATACGAGTGCCTTGTGATTCCTTTTGAAATGTTGGCAGGTGAACTCGCGGTGAATCTCAGGATTAACGGCACGGATTACGAATGGAAGTCGCAGACCAAGACGGTGTTTGAAATCAACCACAGTTATGAGCTTGCGCTCAAGGTCGGCAAGGGAGTCGTCTCGCTCGCCTCTCCGATTAAGGTAAGCGACTGGAACGAAGCCACGCTGCCGGACGGCGACACCGACGCGACGGCATTCGCGGTGTGGGACGGATCGGTTTCCGCCATCAGTGACATTCAGGGCAGCGGCACCGAGGACGACCCGTTTCTCATGACATCAGGCGCTGACCTCGCCTGCCTTGCACAGGTCATCAATTCGGGAGTGGTCAACGAACTTAGCAATGGAAGGCATTTCAAGCTCACCAACGACATAGACCTCGCCGGCAAGGAGTGGACACCTATCGGCTATCAGAAGGACTTTGCCGGAAAAAGTCCCTACGGACATTTTGACGGCAACGGAAAGACAATCAAAAACCTCAAGGTCGATAAGAGCGGCACGGGCGAGTCAGCGGGATTCTTCGGCAATGCATCGTCATTCATCATCAGCGACCTGACCATAACTGGCGCCGATGTCAAGGCAGACGAATTTGCCGGCATTCTGATTGGGACAATCTCTCAGGCCGGAGGTTCTACTTCAGCCGTTCCGGAAATCATCAACTGCCATGTAAGCGGCAAGGTGACAAGCAACGGTCTGAACGCAAATGGATGCTTCGGAGGAATCGTCGGGCAGGCATGCTACTGCACGATTCGTAACAGCACGGCTGACGTGACGGTTGTCGGAGACCAGTGCTCAGGCGGTCTTGCCGGCGCTCTATTCATAAGTTCCTGCTACAACTGCTCCGTAAGGGGAAGTGTAAAGGGGTACTATGCAGTAGGTGGATTTACCGGTGCTCATGAAGGAACCGGAACAATAACAGACTGTGTGTCTTATGCGGACGTGACAGCCACGAACTGGAACTGCGGAGGCTTTGTCGGATATTTTAACGGAGGCGATGGAGAAGACCGAAGCAACTGCACGCTGAACAACTGCACGGCATATGGGAAGATGATGTCCGCGCTCGATTACTATCAGCACCACACGGGAGGTCTGGCCGGTTATATGGCAAACGCCACTGCAACTGACTGCAAGGCGGAGGGAGAAGTCACGGTTCCGAAAAAATACACCGAAGACGACGAAAACGGTCCGTCGCAGGCAGGCGCATTCCTCGGATTTGACGGAGGAAATGCGGAAACCGTAAGATGCAGCTATGTCGCGGCAACGAACACGATGGGCTTCGGGGTCATCGGCGCGACAAACAGCTCCTCAACCCACGACATTACGGCAAGATAAATTTAACGACTGAAAGACAATGATTATGAAAAATCTGAAATACATATTTGCCGCAATGGCGCTTGTCGCCGCAGCTTCCGGATGCAACAAGGAGCAGAAAGCACAGGAAGGAAACTTCCCCGCCGACGGGGTTGTCCGCGTGAACACCACGGTTGCGGCTCCGCTCACCAAGGCGGGAACAAGCGACTATGAGGGCGAGACCCTCGGGCTCTACATCGACTACGGCACAGGCGACAGGTTCACGGCAAGCAATGTTCTATGGAGCAAGGATGCAAACGGGAAATGGACCGCGTCCGAGCTCATGCTCTGGAAAAACGCTCAGGATCACGCGGCGGTCTATGCCTACGCGCCATATACATCCGCAGTCGTCGGAGAGAAAATCATCTCATTCGACATTCCTGCCGACCAGACAGCGGGCATCGACGCAGCCGACTTCGTATGCTTCGCCGACGATGACTTCGCGCCATACACGGATCTCGATTGGGCCAGCGCCATTGCCGTGAACTTCAGCCACGCGCTCGTGAAGCTCACCGTGAACATCACGAAAGGAAATCAGTTCGACGGCGTGGATATGCCGGTCAAGTCGGTGACCATCAAGCGCGCCGCCGGCACCGTCAACTGTGACCTCGCGGCTTTCAATGCAGTAAGCGTCCCGACAGACGCCGCCTCGGTTGACGTCATCATGCACAAGGCCGGCGACAACTGCTACGAAGGCATATTCTTCCCGGGGCTCGGACAGAAGCCCGGCGAAGAGGCCATCATTGTGACGATGGAGGACGGGACCAGCCACTCCTATGTAGTTCCGGCCGCCGGCATCAGTTTCGAGGGCGGATATGCCTACACGATGAACCTCAAGGTGGGCAAGGACAAATTGACTCTCGCGCGCAATGTCAGCGTCAATAACTGGAATGAGCCGGAGGAAATACCGGGCGGCGAAGCAGAAAGGATTTGAGTGTCTTTTGGGCCTATATTCATCTATCCTCCAAAATTCATCTCAACTCCCGCCATTCAGATTGACCAAACATCTGGAAAAACACAAAAAGATAAAAAACTACTGAAAAAAAATGATTATGAAAATGAACAACTACATGCTTGCACTTGCCGGAATGGCAGCGGCAATGGCCGGGTGCAACAAGACTGTGACTGTCACTGAAGATGTGAAGCCGTCCGAGCCGTCGAAATACATCACCGTGGCTACCGAAATCGGAACCCGCGTCACAACAAACGAAAACGGAGAGGAATCCTTCTCAGAGGGGGATGTAATCAGCATCTATGCATGGACTGAAACGCCTCCTGCCGTGCCTGCGGCTGAAGGGCGCGTGGTGAACAACTCCCTTAACACGCTCAAGGGCGGAGCCTGGGGCGCAGAGCCCCAGATGCTATGGAAGAACCCCGTGGATCCGCACTATTTCATAGGGATTTACCCGGCGACGACCGATGCCGTAGCCGACCTCCAGGCAGGAGACTACAGCATTGACGTCACAGACCAGACAGGGAGCGACCTGCTCGTCGCCACGCGCCCCGAGGGTGTCCGCTCCAACGAGAACCCCGTCGTGCTGGAGTTCAAGCATGTCATGGCAAAGCTCATCGTGAAACTTAGCTACCGCAACCAGTGGCACGGCACTCCGAATGTGGAAACGGTGACGGTTCCGGGAGCGGCGACAAAGGCCAAGGTTAACTATTACACACGCGCCGTCACTGCGGAAGCGGGAACTCCTGACCTCAGCATACCTCTGCCGATGGTGAAGAAAAACGAACAGTACGAGTCTGTAATCATCCCGCAGGCAGGTCTCAGGACTATCATTGTCCGCATCGACGGCAAGAACTACAAATACACTCACTCAAGCGACATCATACTTGAAGGAGGGAAATATACCACCGCAAATCTCCTTGTCGGCCGCGACGAAATCACTCTCGGCGACATCACCATCAAGGATTGGGAAGAGGGGACTGAGATTACCGGAGGCGAAGCAATGAGCGACTAACCGTACTCTTGCTTAACATACACAAACAACACACAACAACGTTGCACCCGCGCAGGAAGTGATTTCGTGCGCGGGTGTGTCGTAGGGCGATGTGAGAAAGGATGTCAAGGTGTTGCGGCAGTCCTCAGTCGAGCGTATAGTTACAGCCGGGACTTTATAAGCCGTATGGCCATGAGGACAATCCTGTCGAGAGGAACGGTTCCGGAGAGACGGCGGATGCCGGCGGCGAGAAGCCCGGCGGGGG
>DJPQ01000028.1:38319-44100 GCA_002439805.1 Bacteroidales bacterium UBA6408 | reverse complement strand
TTCCGAGATTTCCCTGCGGGCGGAATCGAGGGACTCGATGTCCCTTATTTCTGAATATTTCATTTCTCACCTCCCTCTTCGCCCTCGAAGAACAATCCGATGAACATCCGCACAAGTCCGTTCAGAAAAAGCTTTCTCCTCAGAAGGAAAAGTACCAGCATGACAATCAGGAAAAAGGCGGCGACGATGAACGCGCCCGCTGCATAGTTTCCGAGCAGCTTCCCGATCAGAAGCACCCCGCCGAAGGCAAGCGCCATGAGCACGATGCCCCCGAGAGTCAGGAACATGATTGAGAGCAGCAGCTTGTTCAGCGTGACCGAAAGTCCCTTGGCGGTTCTGAGCTTCAGGTCGTCAATCTTCAGATCTACATATTCCGCGGTTCCTGCCGCCAGCTCTTCCGCGGATTTGGTAAAACGGCTCTCCATCAGGCAATCTTCTCAGACTCGTCAAAGTCCTCATCAGGGTCATCCTCTCCGGAGTCTTCCATGGCCTCCACAAGAGCCTTCTCAAGCCTGTCAAGCCGCTCCGAAATCCGTGACCGCACGGAATCCCTGATTTCCTCCCCCTCTTCCCGAAGCACCTCCCTCAGTTCTTCGATGTCGCCCTTCACCGCCGCAGCCCTGCGGGCAGCCGAAGCATAGGTGTCCTTGGCCATGTCGCAGCCGTCCTTTGCCGCCGTCCTTATCCTGCGGCGCGTCACCTCACCCCTTTCCGGAGCGAACAGCACTCCGAGCGCAGCCCCCACAGCCGCCCCGGCAACAAATGAAATCAAAGAATTCTCTTTCATAATCACCCGTATTTTAATTGATTATTAACAAACACAGCCCCCACTTGCAATGTTCGAGCCGCATGACCCGGGGCAAAGCGGACACCCGGTCCAACAAGTCCTCATCCACTATTTTCAGGGCTGTTGCCTGAATGAAATCATTGGCGCCAACAAAAAGCCCGGAGATGTTGTCAGTTCAATATCAAAATCCAGAGGACTCCCGCTGTCATTCTGCTCGACATCAAATATAACCGTATATTTATAGACATCGACAGTGACATACTTGCATTCATGGTGCGCCACAATCTCGTCGTCTCCCGGCGAATAACTATAGAGACATTCTCCCTCTTCCGAATGAACATAAAGATTTAATATTCCTGTCGCATATCCATCAGCATCCTGATACTTTTCAAATGCCACACGCTGTTTCGCACTTGACACAGTATTCGGACCGCTAAAAGGGATGGTATAATCTGCTTTCTGACACCCTACAAAAAGCGCCGAGACCAGAACCAAACAAAGATATAATCCAAAATGAAATCTCATAGCGCATCAAAATGAATATATAACTGTATGGAAATCCCAAGTATAATTAAAGTCATCCGTCGCTATGTCTCCAGAATCCACTCCATTCTCGATACAAACGCGGGAGTTTTTACTAAAAACGCCATATTCATAATAACCATCAGAAATACCATACCATCCCCAGTTAACATGGTACATACTTTCTGTCTTTACAAACTTCGAGTCTTGGTATTTTGAGCGAACCCACATACCATCGATAACCCAAGCATGCCCATTTTTTCCGGAATTACCATCAACATAGACAGGCAGACCAATAGACAGGCTGTTTCTAACTCTAATTTGGTCGTTATTATTAAAACCAACATATCTTTTAACAGTGGGATATCCGAAATTTTTTAATGTCCTTTTTGCTCCATATGAGTTCCCAGAAGAACTATTCGCCGAATATTTGATTCTGCAATTCTTCTTTAGTCCAATATACTCAAGAAAACGACTGGCTTCTTTTTGTGCGGCACTTGAACCATAATAATCAGGCGTCTTCACATTTCGCACTGTCGCCAATTTTTCCCAAGAAAAATTCATATTGTCCGGATTACCACGCTTTATGAACTGTAATATTTGGGCAGTTGCTGTCGCCACACACCCAGTCGGAGCGTTGTCGGACCTGAAGGTGTTGAACGGCTTACGTTGTCCCCACTTAGTTTCTAAAAATGGGCCATATTTCTGATGAGTATAGTAATAACCAGATTTAGTAGTGGGCTCTTGAATAGAATCATCTGAATCATAATACATCTGATTGATTGCCGACGACACAATCAACATAGGTACGAACTCTTCGCCGGGACTTTCAAATTCATCCGTGTCAGAACTTTCTACAATAGAGTTTCTTGAAATCTTGTCATATGCTTCATTCAAATCTGCTACACTTATTTTCCCATTCTCGGTAATGCAGAAAACGCTTGTGGACATTTTCCGTTGTGCAGAAAGAACAGCGAACCCATCATTTTCGCCATAATTGACAATATATAGCGTCGTATCCGGAAGAGACTGCCCGGATTTTGTCTTAATACCGCCAAAACTCGTCACTTTCACATCTTTGATTACCGACTTTGTCTTTCCGTAAATCGAATAAGACACTTCTTCCAAATTATCCAAAGCTTCTGCAAGTGGTATTACGGAAGAACTTACATTGTTGATGACATTGACATGTTCAACACTCTCATACTTGCTACATCCAGACAAGAGGGCAAATGAAAGTAAATACAGAAAAATCTTTGATTTTTTCATAATACTTATTTTTAAGGGTTATTAGTTCTATTCGTCTTGAGTAACATTTCTACAATACAACGACATTTAACTCACTAAGTAACTATTTATCAGACAAATATAGCGATTGAATTTTAATAGGCAAAATTTTACATAAAATTTATACTTGCTGATAATAGTCGAGCTAGGCAATTAGAAAAAAATGATTATGATGAACACAGTCATCTCGAAGAAAAGTATTGTGGGTTCAAAAAAAAGAAAAAACATATAAAAAGAGAAAAAATGATGCAACAATCCGGTCAAACAGCATGAAATGACCGGATGTCGGGGTTGCTCCTGAAACATATTTCGCTAACATTGCAACCGCGGTTTCTCAGTCGGAGCCGCGGCCGCCCGTTCCTGCGGCAATGACGACGCATTAACGATTTAATGATATATGTCTATGGAAGAGACACAAAGACTCTGGGGCTATGACCCACTGATTTCACCGTACGAATTTCTTGCGGACGGGGACGAACCTGACTACGGGCGCGACGAGGATTTCACCGCAGAGGAGCTCGCGTGCCTGAACAGAACATTTGCCGACATTCTGTCCGACGAGGGCTTCAAGGCGGTATTCTATTCTGTCAACAACTCCGACCTGCTCGTAGAACTTGTCAATGTGATGCTTAACGGATGCCGCCGAGCCACGAAACTGACTCATCTCAGGAACGAGTTTTCCGCCCCGGCCTCCGACGGCAGACGCTCGTGGCTTGACATCACCTGCATCGACGAGAACGGAAACCTCTTTGACGTCGAGGTGCAGAGGCGGAGCACAGGGAGCACATTCAGACGGTTCGTCAGCTATGCCTGCAAGACCTATGAACTCGGGCTTCAGTTCGAGAACAAGGAAGAGGAGCGGGAAAGAAAGCGGGAGGAGGCGGGAGACAAAGGCGGAGAGCCGAAGTACTACCGCCTCAAGCCGACCTACGTCATAGTCATACTGGAGTCGAAGCCGAACACCGAAGAGGGGGTGACCTATGGTCAGAGACTCTATTCGCACTACACGATGAAAGAAATCCGCACCAACGAGGTTGCTCCTTCAACAATAAATGTTATCTTCGCGTCGTTGGCATTCTTCGACAAGAGCGCGGAGGAGTGCACTACCGACCTTGACCGCTGGTGCTATATGTTCAGGCACCTCGGTGAACTGACCGATGCGCCGGAGGGCTTCCGGGACAAGGTCATGCGAAGGCTCATGAGCGCCGCGAGAATAGCCAACTTCAACAAGAAACAGAAGAAACTCTATATAAAGGTTGCTATGGACAGGGAATACACTAAGGAATTGATTTACGAATCATGGGTAAAAGGCGAGAAGAAAGGAATACGAGACACGGCAAAACGGGCACTGGAGAATGGTGCATCTCCGGAATTTGTGTCAAAAATCACAGGAATGAACTTGGAGAGCGTGCTGGCTCTCCAGTGATGGCAATCCCACGCGGGATACGGATGAAGCGGGAGTGGGCGAAATCGTCCGGCGTCAGATGGAGGTTTCGAATTCCTTGAGGAAGCGGAGGTCGTTCTCGAAGTAGTTGCGGAGGTCTTTGACCTGCCATTTCAGCATGGCTATGCGCTCGACGCCCATTCCGAAGGCGAAGCCGCTGTACTTTTTGCTGTCGATGCCGGAGGCCTCAAGGACGTTCGGATCGACCATGCCGCAGCCGAGGATTTCGAGCCAGCCGGTCCCCTTGCAGATATTGCAGCCCTTGCCGTGGCAGATGTTGCAGCTGACATCGACCTCTGCGGAAGGCTCCGTGAACGGGAAGTAGGACGGACGCATACGGATTTTCGTCTCCGGGCCGAACATCTCGCGGGCGAAAAGGAGAATGGCCTGCTTCATGTCGGCGAAGGTCACGCCCTCGTCGATGTAGAGTCCCTCGACCTGATGGAAGATGCAGTGTGCACGGGCGGAGATGGCCTCGTTGCGGAAGACGCGGCCCGGGCAGACGATGCGGATAGGGAGCGGAAGCTTCTCCATTGCACGCACCTGAACAGAGGAGGTGTGGGTGCGGAGAAGGACCGGGTTATGTCCGGAGGTCACGAAGAAGGTGTCCTGCATATCGCGAGCGGGATGCTCCGGCGGGAAGTTGAGGGCCTCGAACACGTGATAGTCGTCCTCGATTTCCGGTCCTTCGGCGACATCGTAGCCGAACTTGCGGAAAATCTCGACGATTTCCTCACGGACGATTGAGACCGGGTGGCGGGAGCCGAGAGCGACGGGGTCGCCGGGGAGCGTGCAGTCGAACGACGGGGAGGATGCCGCCTGCTGCGACTCGGCCGCTTCCCTGAGTTCCTCAATCTTCGCCGTGGCCGCCTGCTTAAGCTGGTTCAGCTTCTGACCGAACTCGCGCTTCATTTCAGGAGCGACACCGCGAAATTCGTCGAAAAGCTGGGTAATCTCGCCCTTCTTTCCGAGAAGGCGCACCCTCGCAGCCTCTATTTCCTGTTCCTTAAGACCTTTAAGCCCCTCTATTTCAGAGAGAATCGCATCAATCTTCTCTTTCATGACCCGTAACTCTAGTTAGTATGCTCCAAAATGACACGAGACGGTTCCGCTTTCTTAAACAACCTGCCGAACCGCTCATTTCAACCTGCAAATATAATGAGAATCCGCTTAATTTCTATCAAATGACCCGCCTTCCCGTCTTTTTGGTGTATTTTTTCCATATTTTCCCCTTCTGACGGTCAGCCATCCGGCTCTGCGGTCCATAATCCCGAAAATCATCTTTCAAAAGCTCCCTTACGCTTGGCCTCACGTTTCGCACGTGCTTTCTGAGCCTTACCGGCGCCCTGCTTGAGATAGAGCGCCCACTGCTCGTCGGTGAAGAAACGGCGGAAAGTCCTGTCAATCTGCTCCATCCACTTGTCCTGAACGCTCTGGTATATCGCGGAGTTCGCCACCTTGTTCGACTGGAGCCGCTTCATTTCGGCATCCATTTCCATATAATCGTGAACAAGGGTGGAATCCACATAGAAAAGCTGCCAGTCCTCAAGCTTTACCGTGCGCTGGAGCCTTTCGGTTTCCTTTTCGGCGATTTCATAAAAGTCAGGCTCCTTCTGCTCCTGTGCGCGGACGACGAAAGTGCCGAGAACGAGAGCCGCGACGACGGGGAATATACGCTTCATTTTCATATCAACACATTTTTGCACAAAGATATCTCACTCCGTTCGATATGACAAAAAAA
>DJPQ01000028.1:0-38283 GCA_002439805.1 Bacteroidales bacterium UBA6408 | reverse complement strand
AAAAAATGTTAGGCGACATGACGAGAAAAATCGTAACTTTGCAGCCGGATTCCGCGAATGAGAGACGGAACTGACAATGAATATGGTACTTGGAGCATTCGGCTTTCTGAATTTTTCGGTCACGGACCTTCTGGACATCTTCCTGATTGCCCTCGTGATTTTCTATGCCTTCAAGTCCATCCGGGGGACGTCGGCGATGAACATCCTCATCGCGATCATCACCCTGTTCTTCGCCAAGGTCATCGTTTCCGCCCTCGGGATGAAGATGATGACCGAACTGCTGTCCGTCATACTCGACGTCGGCTCGCTGGCGCTGGTTGTCATTTTCCAGCCGGAAATCCGACGGTTCCTGATGCATTTCGGGCAGAAATATATGATTGGAAAGAAGGGGAACCGCTTTCTGAACAAAATCTTCGGACGGGGAGGAAACACGACTGCGAGCAGCGACACCGTGAAGGAAATAGCCGAGGCCTGCAACTCCATGTCGGAGACAAAGACCGGGGCGCTGATCGTGATTCCCGGGATGTCGCCTCTGGACTCAATAGTCGAGACGGGAGACAGGCTCGACGCGATTGTGAACCGCCGGCTGCTGATGAACCTCTTCTTCAAGAACTCGCCGCTGCATGACGGGGCCGTGATAATCAGCGGAAACCGCGTGGAGGCTGCCAGATGCACGCTTCCGATAAGCGAGCGCGACCTTCCGCCGCAGTTCGGGATGAGGCACAAGGCGGCGGCGGGCATATCCGAGGCGACGGACGCATCCGTGGTGGTCGTCTCCGAGGAGACCGGGCACATAACCTTCTTCAAGGACGGGAACTACACTGAAATAAACAATCTCAACGAGCTCAAGCTGCTGCTGAGCGAGGCTATGAAATGACCTGCGGAGGGAAGAAACGATGGCAGAAGAAAAGGAAATCACTGGAAACGACGCCGAGTGCTCAAGGCTTGAACAGAAGTTAGGCTTTGACAGGATAAGGGAGATAATAGCCGCGAGGTGCGCCACGGAATACGCCGCAGGCCGCGTGGCCGACGAGAAATTCTCCGCCTCGCCCTCCGAAATCACGAAGCGCCTGCGGCTTGCCGACGAGATGAGGCTCATCATGATGTTCGAGGAGAGTTTCCCGACAAACGGATATATCGATTCAATAGGATTCCTCCGTCCCCTCGAAAAGTCGTCGATATCCATAGACCTTCTCTCACTCCGCAAGCTCAGGACGACGCTCGAAACCCTCCGCAAGCTGACGGCGTTCTTCGAGGACGTGAAGGACGGGGTCTATCCGAACCTCAAGCGCATGGCCTCAGGGATTATGAATTTCGCCGAGGTGCAGAGGCGCATGGACGGGATTCTCGACAAATACTCCGAAGTCAAGGACACGGCGTCGGACGAGCTCTATGCGATTCGCCGGACATTGAGGGACAAGGAGGGAAGCATATCGAAGAGGATAAACCTCATTCTCCGCAGGGCGAAGGAGGAGGGGCTTGTCGATGGCGACGCTACCGTGACCATGCGCGACGGGAAGATGCTCATCCCCGTGCAGTCCGCGAACAAGAAGAAGTTCTCCGGCTTTGTATATGACGAGTCCGCGTCGGGAAAGACCACCTACATCGAGCCGGCGGAAGTCGTCGAGCTTGACAATGAGATACGCGAGCTGAAGTTCGCCGAACAGCGCGAAATAGTCCGCATACTCTACGAATTTACGGAATTCCTGCGCCTATATATCCCCGAGCTCATCGATGCCTCGATATTCATCGGAGAAATCGATTTTCTTATGGCGAAGGCACAGGTCGCGCTGGACTTCGTCTGCGGGATGCCGATAGTCTCGGACAACGGCGAGCTGAACCTGCGCAAGGCACGCCATCCGCTGCTGGAAAGGAATCTGAAGAAGGAGGGACGGCAGATTGTGCCTCTGAGCGCGAGTCTCACGCCGGAGAAGCACATTCTCCTGATTTCCGGGCCGAACGCCGGGGGCAAGTCCGTTTGTCTCAAGACTTTCGGGCTTTTGCAGTATATGTTCCAATGGGGTATGCTCATCCCGACTTCGGAAACTTCGGAACTCATGGTCTTCGACAGGATTATGGTGAGCATCGGCGACGACCAGTCCATAGAGAACGACCTGAGCACCTACAGCTCATTCCTCGCGGACATGAAGAGGGTGCTGGCGGAGGCGGACTCCAGGACACTCGTGCTCATCGACGAGTTCGGAAGCGGAACGGAGCCTGCTGCCGGAGGGGCGATTGCCGAGGCCATTCTCGCGGAACTCGACCGCAGGGGAGTCTATGGCGTGATTACCACCCATTACACGAACCTCAAGTTCTACGCATCCGGGCAGACCGGGGTCATCAACGGCGCGATGATGTTCGACGCGAAGAACATCTTGCCGCTCTTCAAGCTGGAAGTCGGGCTGCCGGGAAACTCGTTCGCCTTTGAACTTGCGCGGAAGATGGGGCTGCCTGAACAGATTGTCAGGGATGCGGAGACCAGGGCAGGGGAAGAGTATGTCGATATAGAACGGAATCTGCGCAGGATTGCCCGCAACCGAAAGGCTCTGGACGAGAAGCTGGAGCGCATAAAGAACACGGACAGGACTCTGGAGAACATCACCGACCGCTACCAGAAGGAGCTTGAGAATATCCGTCAGCTGAAGAAGGAGGTGCTTGACCAGGCGCACCGGGAGGCGGAGGAGATTGTGAAGGGAGCCAACCGTCAGGTTGAGAACACGATTCGCACGATTAAGGAGAAGCAGGCGCAGAAGGAGAGCACTCAGGAAGCGCGCAGGGACCTGCAGAATTTCATGTCCCTGCTTGCGGCGAAGAAGGAGAAGGAGCAGAAGGAGAAGGATGACTACATAGAGAAGAAGATACGCCAGCTGGACGAGAGGCGTGAGCGGCGCGCGGCACGCGCTGTTCAGAGAGCGGACGAGGCTCAGAAGAAGCGGCTGGTCGAGGAGGCGGAGGAGAAGGCGCGTCAGGATGCGTTCAGAAACGCGCCGCTGAAGGTCGGCGAGAAAATCCGCGTGAAGGACAACGGTCTCGTCGGGGAGGTGACCAGAGTGTCGGCGAAGGCAGTGTTCGTGAACATCGGGAACATCTCCTCGAAGCTGCCCCTCGACAAGGTGGAGCGCATCACCTCGAACGAATACAAGGAGGCGACCCGCAGCGAGAACCGCAACGTCTCCAGGGTCAGGTACGACTCGTCGATTGCGGAGCGCAAGCTGAACTTCTCCACCGAGCTTGACATACGCGGGGAAAGGGTCGGGGAGGCTCTTGAGAAGGTCATGCATTATGTCGATGACGCGCTGATGCTCTCTGTCCCGTCAGTCCGAATCATCACCGGCAAGGGCACGGGGGCGCTTCGGGAGGAGGTTCAGAAACTGCTGCGCAGCACTCCGGGAGTTGCGTCGGTCAAGGACGAGCACATACAGTTCGGGGGTACGGGCGTGACAATTGTAACATTTGAATGACACAAGCTTCGTACTTGCGGAACACCTCTTTTGAGCCTATGCCGCAAGAGTGGGTTCACGCCCCGAAGGACGGGATTTGAAAAAAACGGATTTATGATGGACAGCAGACTGGCAACAGGAAAATTCGGTGAGGACATGGCTGCGGATTTCCTTGAAGGGAAGGGGTTTTCGATTCTTGCGCGGAACTGGCGCAGCGGGCACTATGAGCTTGACATTGTGGCGATTGACGAGGCCGGAATCCATTTCGTCGAGGTGCGCACGCGCATAAATCCTGAAATCCTGCCGCAGGAGACGGTCAATTCTCCGAAGCAGCGCAAGGTAGTGGAGGCAGCGAAGCGTTTCCTCAAGGAGGAGGCATACCGGAAATTTTCAGATTTCGAGGCGTTTTTCGATGTTGTCGGCGTAACTGTTGCAAAAGACGGCACGAAGTTGGAATATATCCCGCAGGCGTTCATACCAATGTACAAATAGCCGCTGTAGAAGTTTGACAAAAAATTGTATTAAAAAACATAAAAGTTTTGAATCAGATTTTTGAGGATAGATTCATTTTTGAAGAGGGAGCATACCGGGCGTATGTGACCGATGAGAAAATGGATATAGACCAAAAAGATATTCAAAGACACTAAAATTATGAATATAAATAACTCGTATTGCGTCATAATGGCGGGAGGATACGGCCAGCGCCTGTGGCCTGTAAGCCGGAGCAACCGCCCGAAACAGTTCCTCGACCTGGCCTACATAGGAAAGAGCCTCATCCGGCACACCTACGAACGCTTTCTGGATTTCATTCCGGAGAAGAACATGATTGTAGTGACCTCGGCACGTTTCGCCGACATGGTGCGGGAACAGATTCCGGAACTCCCGGAGGAAAACCTGCTGCTGGAACCATATACCCGGAACACGGCGCCGTGCATCGCCTACGCTACATACACGATTCTGGGGAGAAATCCGGACGCGAACATAATCTTTTCCCCGTCCGACAACTACATTTCCGACCCGGAGGTCTTCAAGAAGCTTGCGGGAAGGGCGCTTGAATTTGTCGAGGGAGCGGACGTGCTCATCACTCTCGGCATAGTCCCGAGCCGTCCGGACAGCAACTACGGCTACATTCAGGTCTCCGGAGGCAAGGGAAACATCCACATAGGCTCGCCGGTCAAGGTCAAGACTTTCACGGAAAAGCCGGACAGGGCACTGGCAAAGGTTTTCGTTGACAGCGGAGAGTTTCTCTGGAACTCGGGGATGTTCGTCGCGCACGCTGCCGGACTGAAGGACGAGATGGAAACTTATAATCCGGAGGTGACGGCTCTGTTCAATGGATGGGAAAAGTTCATAGGGACGGCGCAGGAAAAGCCGTTCATCGACAGGGTCTATACGGACTGCCCCTGGACCTCTTTCGACTACGGACTGCTTGAGCGCACGGACAATGCCTGGATCATGCCATGTGACTTCAGCTGGATTGACATCGGCAACTGGGCTTCGGTCTATGACTACAGCGCCGGCAAGGACGAGGACGGTAATGTCGTTTTTGGAAATCCTAAACTCCTTCAGGACTGCGACGGGGTTCTCGCCTTCAGCACGAACAAGGACAAGCTGCTGGCAATCAAGGGGCTGGATGACTACATCGTGATTGACACGGATGACGCGCTGCTTGTCTGCCCAAAGGACGACAGTCAGGTGAAGGAGATTCTTTCCGGACTGGCCATGCCGGAATATGAAAAATACAGGTAGCGGCGCAGAAAAGGCGATCTGCGGCGTTGGACGGCTTGATGAAATCCTCACAACCATCAGGTTGCTGCGGTTTCATCTTCACCGTCCGCCTTGCATCTCATCCTTTTCTGCATCCGCTACACCGCAATCAAGATAAGCGAGAAATCTTCAGGCGTTTGACACGCACAAAGATTTCTCGCTTCGCTCGAAATGACAGAGTACAAGCGGGGCTCGAAATGACAGCGGGGATGCCGAGGCTACTCGGCGGCCTTGTCCATCACGCAGCGAACAGGGACGCCGCTGGTAACATTGCCAAAAGAAGTGTGAATCCTGCCTTCCGGATAAGCAGAAAGAGTAAATGTTGTCATCATTGACCACACTTGTGTCTCGCTATACCCAGTTGAACCAGCCCAATAAGTCATCGCCTGCTTTTCAAAAAGGCTTTCTTTAGTCGAGTTCAACTTTGTGATAACCTTTGTGTTATACGCAGTACCGTTGAAATTGACTCCAGAGAGCACCGGATTCCATCCACATTCCACCGCATTGTCGTATTTTCCGCCTTTATATTGCTCATTGTAGAAAGGCGCGGTCGGGTCTTTCTCTTCGGCAATACCAGCTGCATTAGCTGATTGAGAAAATCCGCACAATGCCACAAAATCGGCTTTCGTAGGAATATGCCAACCTTTAGGGCAGATTCCCTGAACACCTTCAAATGTGGTGTAATTGTCTTCCCCATACGTGATGCCACCAAGATATATGTTAGCGGAATAGAGATAGCCCTGAGCCTTTATGGTCGCGTCATCCTTTGCAACCTTTGCTGTAGATTTCGACTTATAGACATCATTCCCATTCTTGTCTTTTTTGTCAAAATATATTTCAACATCAGTCAATGTGTATGGATACCAGAATCCACTTTTGTCCGCCGGAGTTTCAGAAGCAGTCATGCCATCTGGGATAGTGCGGAGATTTTCCGTCATCCAATAGTTACCGCCGAGATATGCCACCTTGTATGTGTTTTCATTAGCATCGGTCACTGACGGGGCGGGAACCGTGAGCTGAAACTCCTTGGTGTAGGCATCTTCTGAGGTCTGATTCTCGCCGAGCAGGGTGAGCGTGAAGCTGTACTCAATAGGCTCTGTGCCTTTGTTAGCCGGAGCGGTGACCGTGATTTTCCCGTGTCCCGCTTCTCCCGAGGTCGGGGCAAGTCCGAACTCATAAGTCACGCCACCCACTGAAACTTCAGCGTCTCCGGTGACTGTCCAATCCCTGTTCGCGTCGAACTCGAATGTGAACTCGCCGCCAGTGAAGGGAATATCCTTGATTTCAACTTCATTGGTGATTTCAGGGTCAGGAAGCGGCTCCTTGTTCTCGCCGTTCTCCTTGTCGCAGCCGGCAAGAGCCAGAGCCCCCGCCAGCGCAATCATTGCAAATAGATACTTTTTCATCGTCTTACAATATTTATAACGGAGCAAAGTTAATTATTTTTCATAAAATTTTCCATTTTAGTTTGGAGAATCAAAAAATATCCCTACCTTTGCAATCCCATTCGGGGAAAGTTCATTTTACAATTTTGCGGAAATAGCTCAGTTGGTAGAGCACGACCTTGCCAAGGTCGGGGTCGCGAGTTCGAGTCTCGTTTTCCGCTCCAGAAGAGTCGCTGAGAATTTCGGTGACTCTTTTTGTTTATGTGCTCAGACACTCGAACTCGCGACCCCATAAGCCCTCCCTGAGGGAGGGTTTGGGTGGGGTCAGACAACAGGCGCGAACCGCACGCGCCAGCGGGCTCGAGTCTCGTTTTCCGGAAGGGCTACGGCTCATAGACGGCGACACCGACCTTTGAGTCGGCGCAGCCGTAGTAGAGGAACCATTTGCCGAGATGGTGGACAAGGCCCTCGATGAAAACAGTGCCGGAAACGAACTGGCCGCTCTTTTCGAAGTTCGTCTCAGGTTTGAAGAACGGCTTGTCGAGACGGTCAAGCAGACGGAGCGGATTGTCGGAGCTGAAGAGCATCTGACCGGCGGAGTAGGTGTTGAGCGGGTAGGCGTTGTCGGCCTCGTCCTCGGTGACGGCATTCTTGCCGTTGTAGAACAGGACTATTCCGTGACCGGTCTTGACTGCCGGAGGGCCGCACTCGGTGAGGCTGCTGTCGAAATGCCCCCTGCGGGGATGCGCCAGATAGACGAGGCCGCCGTCGGAGTCCGTCACGGGCGTCCAGTGCACGAGGTCGTCCGAGGTAGCCGCACACACCCAGAGTTCGCCCCAGTACATCAGATAGCTTTCCTTTCCGTTGACATTCACCTTGGCCGCAACGAGCCTTCCGTCCCTGAGCTCGGTGACGATGCTCCCGGACTTGCACGCGAAGTCACGGAACTTTCCTCCGCAGGCGTCGAGGAATGCGGGGCCGTGGTGCGTCCAGTGCCTCAGGTCGGGCGAGGTCGCCGTCGAAAGCCGGGGCGTCTCGTTGTTCCATGCGGTGTAGGTCATCACATAGACGGTCCGCCCGTCAATCCTGGCCTCCACGATGCGCGGATCCTCGCACCCTCCCTTCCACTCATACCTGCGGGAAACCTCCGAACTGTCCGGGAACATCACGGGAACGGGACTGCGGTAGTCAATCGTCACTCCGTCGGAGCTCTCGGCATATCCGAGCCGGGAGGTCCGTCCACCGATTCCGGCCGTGGGGTCGTCTTCCGCACGGTAGAGTATGCAGATTTTGCCGTCCTTCTCCACCGCTCCGGGATTGAACGTGTCGGCGCATTCCCACTTCACGATGCCGCCGCGCATCGGGCAGAAGAATGTGGAGGAGGTGTCCGGCTCTATGATGGGGTTGGAGCCTTCCGGCCGCACAAAGTCTCCGAACGCCCATTCAGGCAGGCCTCCGTCGGCACATGAGACCAGGGCGGGCAGGGCCGCAAGCGCGGCGAGCGCCGCAAATATGCTGTTCTTTCTCATTGGTTTTCTTTTAGAAACACGAAAAGAATAAACTGTTTCAGATTTGTCTTTTATTTTCGAGGGCAGGTTTCTTAAAAGAGGCCGGGCAAAGCGAGTTGTCCGGCCTCATGCACTGACAAAACAATGTCTTACTTCTTCTGAACCATACGGAGCTTCATCGCGCTGGCGTCGAGTTCGATGGTGTATTCGCCCGTCACGTCAGGCTTCCATTTGAAGTCTTCCTCGGCCATCTTGCTGTAGTTCACGTCAGTCCAGACATTCACCGGATTGACTCCGCCGCTGACCATAGCGACATAGGTGAGTTCCCAGCCGCCGTCGCCGATGATTTTGAAGCCCTCGCCGGACTTGTTGGTGACGAACTTGGTCGTGAACCTGTAGATGTGCGGCTCGGTGAGCTTGTTGTCAGGGGCGAAGAAATTGTTGATGCTCTTGAAATATTCAAATGAATTCCATGCGTTCCAATTCGCACCGATGCTTGTCCCCGTGAGGTCGATGCAGTCGCCGACGATGCTCATGGTGTCGCTGATGATGAATATGTCCTTGACTATGCAGACATTGTCCGACTCGCTGAATGACGCGGCGCACTTGTTTGCCCATTTGTTGGCAACAGGAACCTCGTACATTCCGGAAGCGTCCGTGATCTTGACGCACTTGCCGTCCGCCGACGGGACAAATGCCGGATAACCGGTCTCGCCGTCAGTTGAAATCCTCACTTTCTTGCCGGCAAGCGACTCGCCTTCACGAAGGTAGTATTTGCCGTCCTCAAGCTTCTCCATAGGGAGCTTGTACTCAGAACTTCCGGAATTGACCCAGAGGAACGCCTCGCCCGGCTCGTCTTCCTTTATCTCGTATGCGGCGGTGTCATACTTCACAACCTTCCTTGAGAAAGCATGGAAGCGGAACGCATCCTCCGGGGAATCAACAGGATAGAGCATAAGCTCATGAACATTGACGCCGTCGAAATCGAACTCCTCGCCATAGTCCAGAACGAACTTGTGCTCTGTCCAGAACGTCCTCATCTGGTCAAGCTGCTGGTGGTTCGACGCCTTTTTCCAGATTTTCGCTATTTCATCGACAGCCATTCCCTGCCTCTCGACGACCCATGCGTCCGCAACCTGATATGCAAAGCCGGTGGAGACGAAGCTGAACAGTCCGTCATTGTCCCTTGTCCATGAGTAGGAGAAACCGCCCACTCCGTTGGCCTCCTTTGGAGCGCCTTCTCCGACCGAGCCTTCACGCCATACGATGTTGTTCATCACGTTGCCGCCCTCGGTCTTGAGGAACGCGAGCTCGTTGAACATGGCGGCATAAGGCTTTTCCGGATTATAGCTCGTCAGGGCCGTGTTCCACCAGGTGCGGAAATCGGACTGCTTCCGGGACGCCGGCTCAGCCACATACTGAGAGTTGCCCCAGCCGCCGTCCTTTACCGGACCGTACTCGCAGAGGGAGCGGAAGCGGCTGTAGTCGTCGGAGAAGTTGTCGTCGGTAATCCAGTTGTCGAACGGGTCGGACATCGTGGAGAAAGACTTGGCCGGGCCGTACGCCACGGAGCCGTTGGAACGGATGATGTAGGCGCAGGCCTTGTAATCCGTCTTTACGGACAGGAGCTTGCCGCCTTCGAGGGTCGAAATCTCTATCGTTCCGACCTCAGGGTTTGCAATCTCAACCTTGTTGCCCTCTACCGTAGGGGTGCCTTCAGAAGCCCAGCAGACTCCGGCTGCCTTGAGGTCTGAAATCTTGTGCTCAAAGGAGAATGACGCTATGCGCGACTTGGCGTCAACTTCGAGAACGCTCTCGAACGCGGAGCCGGTGAACGCGTCAATGACATCTTCGCCGTATATGCGGGTGCCGTCCTCCATGGCTGTCCAGGCCGTGAAATAGTATGTCACGTCAGCCTTCAGCCCGTCAATCACGACCTCTTTCTCGCCGGCCGCAGGGGCTCCGTCGATGTTGAAGTCCTTGCCCGACTCGACGAGTTTGTCCTTGTCCTCCGAATAGCGGATTCCCCATGACTTGAACAGCGAGAGGTCGTCCGAAGTGACGGTAAGGTTCAGCTTCACCTGAGAGTCCGTGGCAAGCGCCATGGAAAGGTCGAGGGCCACTTTAATGTTTCCGGACTCCTGCTTCAGGGAGTACTTGGCGGTCTTGTCTCCGCAGCTGAAGGTGTAGATGGCGGCGCGGGTCTTTCCCGTCGTGTTTATCCCCACGGTGAAGGTGACCTTGTCGCCCGAGACTCCCTTCGTGGCGGAAGGCGTCGCCCAAGTGCTGTTTCCCTCAAGGGACCACTCTCCCGAAGAGGTTACCGTCACCTCGGTCGTGTTCGGATGGAAATCCACGACTTCAGACTCCGGACTCAGAGAGATTGAACTCTCCTTGACCTCTTCCTGTTTCTGACATCCGGCAGAAAACATGGCGGCGAGGCCCAATACTGACAAAATGCTTAAAATCCTTTTCATAAAATTGTGTTTTTAGTGTTATGTTTGAATTTGTAACCAAATGCTACCATTCCGGCTTAGGACGGTACCCGTAATCGACGAGAGTGTCTTCATAGAGATACTTGGCGACATTTTTGAGCGCCGCGAGCTGGTTGCTCCATGTGCTCGTCGCGAAGTCGAGGCAGTATATCATGTAGCCGCCCCATCCCTCATGGAGGACGCGCTCCAGATTATTCTTGCTCGCCGTCCATCTGTAGTAGGCCGGCGCACAGTTGTGGCTGCACGGAGCCATCTTCGACTTGGGCAGTCCCCCCTCATAGCTGCCTTCCCACCATGAGCCGTAGTCGCCGAGCGCCCAGTCGATATAGTCGGCCGGCATCACGCCATCGACAGCGGAGAGTTCGGCGGTCTGGGTGTAGATATAGACGATGACCTCCTTGTCCGGCATGGCCTTCTTTGTCTCATAGCACAGTCTCGACGTCTGTTTCGCGCTCAGATAAGGCAGGACTCCCGGTATGTCGGAACGTCCGCCGGAGTACTCCTCGTCGAAGAAAACCCCGTCAAGATGATAGGCCTCGCAGTAGTCGGCGATGTCGCGGGCGAAGGCCTTGCAGGAGGCATCATCCAGTGAGGACAGCGCAAGCTCGGTTCCCTTTCCGAACTGGTCCTTCCATGAGGACAGGAGCGAGAGTATCACCTTTATCCCCTTGTCATGCAGCGGCTTGATGTACTTCTCGTAGTCCGAGGAGAACTTTTCCTGACATGAATTCGGGAGAATCTTCATCCGCTTCTCATCCGGGTCCCAGACGATGTGCGAGGAGAAGATGATGACATAGTCGAACAGGGGTTTGCCGCTCTTCTCCAGTTCAAAGGAGAGGTGGAAGAGAGGATTGGCCGTGTTCGCCTCCATGCAGCTGAACAGACGGACTCCGGATTCCTTGACTGAAGAGGTCACGTCCCCCACCCGGTTCTTCACGAACACGAGATGGGTCTTGCCCGGGACGAACGCGTCGCTGTCCGTGGTGACGTTCACGGGGATGGCGTAGGTGACGTCCTTTGAAACGGCTCCGGTAATCCTGACCTTGACGTCGATTCCGAGCGATTCGGTTTCCCCCTCGAAAAGCGCGGCCGGTTCCCCGAAGCTCACGAGAGACTCGGGAAAGGCGACATAGGAGGTGCCGTTGGCGGCATTGTAAGCGTCAATCTCGGAGACGTCCCCGTAGGTGAGTTCACAGGTGACGCTCGCCGGCGCGGCCTGCGAGGTGGTGACATGAAGCTCCACCGAAGAACTTGCCTTGAAGGCCTCGAGTGTCGTGAAATACGCCCGTCCGTCGGAATTGCGTATCATAGCCTTGGGCATCAGCGACTTGGCGGCATCACCCGAGACATCGCCGGCGTCGAAGACTTCCTTTCCGCACGAGACGGAGAAAATGGAGAGGACGGCAAGCAGAAGCGCCTGCCCCATCAATATTCTTGTTTTCATTTTCATTCGTTTAGAAATGTTATCATCATTCCGGGAGGGCGACTTTCCTCCATTCGACTGCATTTGCGGCCACGGCGTCGTTCCCGTTTCCGGACCAGTCGCGGACGACGTTCCCCTTGTCGTCATTGAACTTCCAGTAGGCGACGAGGCCTTCGGATTCCGGGCTCACGTAATAAGGGTGAACCGGCCCGGACATTTCCTCCTCGGAAAGCACCCTGTTCCAGATTCTGACCTCGGAGAACATCGCGCAGGCATGGCGGCGGTTGTCGTATGCCGTGTTAATGTGGAAGTCGTCGCGGGCGAACGTGACTCCGCCGGAGGAGGCGAAGTCCCCGGCCTTGCCGGAGGCTTCGCTGACGAGCTTCCCGTCAAGATAGAGATTCATCTGCCTCGTGGCGCAGTCGTAGGTGCAGGCAAGGTGGAACCATTTGTTCGTCGGCATATGGAGAGCCATCGCGGGCCCGCCGCCGGAGATGCACATCTGGAGAAGGTCGACCGGGTTGGAAAGGTCGCCGGAACGGAACAGGAAATAGCCCTCGATGCCGAAGAAACTGTTGTTCTCGCTGCGGTCGGCCTTGTTCCGCGCCCAGTCGGCGTTCAGGAGCATCTCGACCGTGACCTGCTGCATATTGGTCAGAGGAGCCGGGTTGTTCCACTTGACGGTGCAGTAGTTCTCGTACATATAGCCCACGACATTGACGAGATTGGCTCCCTCGAACACATAGAATTTAGTGTTTCTGGAATCAAGGACCGCGATGTCGGCGGAGGCTATCGTGAAAGGAAGCACATACAGCTGCTCCTTGTCAAGACTGAGGACATCCGTGAAACGCAGCTCGCAGGCGCCGGACTTCACCTCGCCCTCGTTTATCGTTACGGTTTCCGACGACATGGACCAGTTTTCCGCAGGGAGGATGACCGCCTGCGTGCCGTGGTCGGAGTTGTACTTGGCCACGAGCGACTCATCGACGGCATATCTCACGTCCACGGCCTTCTCCGCAGGGCGCGGGACCGCAGCCACGACAGTTTCGGTGTAGGTGTCTTCGGTGGAGACATACAGAAGCCTGCTGCTCTCATAGCCGTCGATAAAGACCATGTTTTCAAATATTTCCGAGCCCGTGTCATTTCCGCACGAGCAGATGACGGCGGCGGCCATCGCCGCCATCACGGTTTTCAGTGATTTCATATCAGTATTCATCAGCTTCATCATATCAGGAATTTGGATTCATGTTTCCGATTGCATTCCGTATCTTCCTATATACGTTGCGGTTGTCGTCATAGAAAGCGCGTCTGACATCGAGCACGACCATCCCGTCCTTGGAATACTCGGCCGGAACGGTCATCCATGCGGACACGAGCGGTATCTGCTCCCCGGAGGTGAGCCACCCGGTCTTGAAGTCGTCGGTTATCGTCGTCACGGCGTAGAGAAGGCTCATGCCGGAGAGAACCTCCCCGCTGCGGATCGCGAACAGGTCGAGGTCTCCGGTTCCGGTGCTTCCCTGTGTCGGAAGGACGATGTGGTCGGCGGCCTTGAGGATGTCGGCCGAAACGATGAACTCGGGGTTGACATTGAGGAAATACAGGAGTGACGGCCTCGCCTCAAGCTCGCTCCCTATCAGGGAAAAGAATTCCGTCTGCTCGGATACATACTGCTCCTTCTGCTCGGAAGTGAGGTGGAACGGGCTGTAGCCCGTGTATTGAACCCTCACTGCTTCGTATCCGAACTCGTCTGCCCGGGCGAAGGCCTCCTTCACCGCCTCGGCGACAAACGCGGACTTTTCGGGATACTCGGGAGCAGGCACGAGCGACGCGTCGCCCCCTGCCTCTGCAAGCCTTTCGGCATATTCCGCGTCAATCCCGGCGACGAGGCTCTCATAATCGGAGTCAATCGCGTCCATCGAGACGGAAACGGCGAACCTGAAGCCCTTGTCGGCGCGGAGCTTTGCCATCTGGTCCGCGATTGAGGCGGTAAGACCCGGATTGCTTATCTCCACGAAATCAACGCTGTCCGGAAGGGAGGTCAGGTTGCAGGACTGGTCATAGGAAGACTCGACATTGTCGAAGGTCACATACATCATCTTGTGTTCCGACTTCTTGTAGTCGCGTATGGCCTGACAATAGCGGGAATACAGCTCCGGACTGTTCTCCAGAGACGGCTTCCTGATTTCAATCGGCTGCGGCTCGGTCCATTTGGCGCATGAGACCGCGACGGACGCAAGCAGCGCCGCAGCTGTTATCGTTCTTATACTCTTCATTGTAGATTCTGTTTATTTTGTTCTCGGATTGCAGTCCCACCACACTCGCGTCGCCATATTGTCCGCGCCCTTGAGCAGGTCGGACAGGGCCGCATTGTAGTTTTCCGCATTTCCGGTAAGTTCGTTCACAGGGTACTTGAGCCTGCGTGCAAAGCCGTCTTCGGCAATCACGCCTCCGCTGAGGTTTGCCCCGGCGGCAAGAAGCTGCGGATAGCCGGTGCGCCGGAACTCGGCCCATGCCTCCACTCCCGTCGCCCTCCAGTTGGCAATCCATTTCTGCGTGATTATGCGTTCGAGCTTCTTTTCAAAATCCGCGCTTTCATCCCACGCCACCGTGACCTTTCCCTTGAGGGAGGAATCGTATCCCTTCCCCGAAAGGTCGGTGTAGTCCTCCGGGACAGAGGCGTTGTCTGCGATGTAGGCGTCGGCTCCCTGAACGTTCCACTGCGCGAAGGACAGGCGGATGCCCTCCTCGTAGAACGACTGTGCTGAGCCGCCCATGCTCCAGCCTCGGAGCGCCCCCTCGGCCTTGAGGAACATCGCCTCGGCAGCATTCATCCAAAGCATCTCGTCGGACATCTTCACCATGACGTTCGAGCACTGGTTTCCTCCGTTGGAATCCGCCATCCTCGTTCCCCGGCGCCAGCCGGCGTATGGCTTGGAACTGTAGCCGGAAACGGTGAAATATGCAGAGCGGCGCGGGTCTCCGTAGCCGTTCATGTAGCTGACGATGTCTGCGGAGGCACGGTAGTCACCCCACTGGATGCAGGTCAGATAGTAGAGGTTCTGCGTCGGATGGGTGAACGTCGCGTTGTCCGAGTTGTCGGTCATGGTTCCGAAAGGATGGCTCACGGCCGCCTCGGCCTCACTGCGCGCGGTCTCCGGATCGGCGTATGCCATCCTCACCGCAAGGCGCAGCCTCAGGGTGTTGGCGTACTTTATCCATTTCTTCACGTCACCGTGGAAGACGATGTCGGCGTTGGAGTTCAGAGAGGAGCTGCTCCTCTGCGCGAGTATGTCGGCGGACTCGGCAAGCTTCTTCAGGCATGACCTGTAGATGTCCTCCTGCGAGTCGTAGGGAGCAACGAGCGAGCCGTCCGCGCCTATCATCGAGCACGGGACCGGACCGTAAATGTCGGTCAGCTGGGCAAACACGGAAGCGTGGACTATCTCGGCCACGGCAAGCGCGACCTCGTCACTCGTGGAATTCCTGAGCTGTATGTATGCCCCGAACACGCCCGGAATCACGTTCTCGAACGCGCTTGCGCTCCACTCGTCATTGGGGTTATATGTCGAGATCTTCGTGTCCCACCCCTTCTGCTCGGCAAGGTAGCCGCCGAGGGTGCTTCCGCACAGCACGTCCATGAACTGGAACTGGTGCTCCTGAACGGGAACCACATAACCCAGCATGGTCTTCAGGGCACCCTGAATCACATAGTCGTCTGCGGCTATCTGTTTCTCCGTGGCCTCATAAGGATTCGTGTTAATCTGCTCATACTTTCCGATGCAGGACACGGAAACGGCGCAGGCCGCGGCAAGGCAAAATATGTTATGAACTGTCTTCATGATTTTCCGTTTTTTAGAATTTAAGACGCAGGCTCAGGGCCACGGACCGCGTGGAAGGCATCATGAAATTGTCGATGCCCTGATAGTAGTTGCCCGCCGTCGCGACGCACTCCGGATCGAAAGGGGCCTTGCAGTAAATCATCCACAGGTTCCGTCCCACCACGGAGACATTCAGGTCGCAGATGTTTCCGAGAACCTTTCTCGGTATCGTGTAGCCGATGTGAGCCTCCTGAAGACGGACATTCGTGGCGTCGTAGGTGTAGTACTGGGGTATTCCGTCATCGGCTCCGACGACCGAATACCATTCATGAGGATCCATCACGCAGCCATCGACATAGACCCCGCCGTTGTCGCGGGCAGCCGCAGTGGCCTCGGACACGCCGAAGCTGTCCATACGTGCCTGAGTAGCGGAATAGACGATGCCGCCTATGCGGGCCGACACCATGAACCCGAAGTTGAATCCCTTTACGTCGAATTCATTGTTCCAGGCCATGTTCGCCTTAGGGAAAACGGAGCCGAGCTTCCTGTAGTCCGTCGTGGTGCGGCTTATCTTCCCGCTCTCGTCGATGTAGATGTTGCCGTTCACGTCACGGTTGAGGTCCACCGTCGTGTAGAGGTCGCCGAGGGTACCGCCCGGGGTGAGGACGAACGCCGCGTTGTGGAAGCCGCCGACCTTGAGCTGGCTGAGCGAAATCACCTTTCCCGTCTCAGGGTGGTGGTAATTCTCCATCAGAGTCTCCACCCGGTTGCGGTTCACGCTGAGGGTGTAGCTTGAGTTCCAGCCGAATATTCCCCACCTGTGCTCATATCCGGCGGAGAGCTCGATTCCCCTGTTTCGGACGCTTCCCGTCTGGACATAGAGCGTCGTGTAGCCAGACGACACGGAAAGCTGCGAGTCGAATGTCTGGTTGTATGTCTTCGTGTCATAGTAGCTGACGTCGAGGCTGAGGCCCTTGAACGCCTTGAAGGTGAGTCCCACTTCCCACGAGTCGGTCCTCTCCGGCTTCAGGTCATACATAGGATAGGCCTTGGACGTCTCCCACGCTCCCGTCTTGTTATTCCAGGAATATGTAGGGTTGGCGATGAACCTCGCGAACGGAAGACCGACGGAAGCCCAGGAGCCGCGTATCTTGAGGAAATCAATCTGTTCCGGCATCGGGATTATCTGCGAAAGCACCACCGAGCCTCCGACTGAAGGGTAGAAGAAAGACTTGCGGTTGGAATGCGGCCCCGCGAGCTGGGAAGGCCAGTCGTTGCGCCCCGTCACGGTGAGGTAGTACGCGCCCTTGTAGCCGACCTCGGCGGAGCCGAGCACAGACTGGGTCTGCTCCTGCCAGCCGCTCTGGAGGGGAATCTGGGTGTTCTTGTCGAGCTGCTGGATTGCGAACACGTTAGGAAGTCCGTCCTCGCGGATGCCTCCGCGAATCTGCATCAGGCGTGCCTTCATGTCGGAGATTGACGCGCTCAGGTTGGCTCCGAGAGACCAGTCTCCCCATGTCTTGTTCATGCTCAGGAGCACATCGGCATAAATCTGCCGCTGAGCCGACTCCTCCTGGTTCATGTAGCCGTTGGACGAGCCTTCGGTAATCGTCGGGTTCGTGCCCGCGTACGTGTTGTCAGAGAAGGTGTTGTCCGTGTTGTCTATTCTGACGCGGCCGGAAATCTTGAGCCAGTCGAGAATGTCCCATGTCAGTCCGCCGGAAATCATGTAGCGGTCCCTGTCGTTGCGGCGGAGAATCCTGTACTGGGTCCAGTACGGGTTGTCCCACTCGATGCCGCCCTTTCCCATGAAGTCCCAGTTCTGGGTGTATATCTTCCGCTCCGGGCTGTAGAGTTCAAACATCTTCGTGTAACGCCAGTCCTCCCCTCTCGGATAGAGCCATGCGGCCACGAGCGGGTTGCCGTAAATTCCCTGGTTCACCATGTTCAGATCCTTCTGCTTGATGTACTGGGCGGCGACGTCAAGGTGAATGCGGTCCTTGAGGAAGGATGTCGTGTTGCGTATCGAGGCGTTGTATCTGTGATAGCCGTTGTTCGGGACTATGCCCTTGGAGTCGACGGCTCCGACGGACGCATAAATCTGGTTCTTTCCGTTTCCCACAGACAGGGACACAGTTTCCGTGGCGACGACGCCCGTGCGGAGGAAATCCGTGCCCGGATTGTAGCCGGTGCCTTTCTTGCCGTTATTAAGCCCCCCCCAACTGGTGGCCTCCCCCTCGACGTTTCCGTACCTGTTCTGGAAACGCGGGAGCATCATCGGGGTGAGAACCTCTGTGTTGCTGGTCACGCTGAGCTCGGCCTTTCCCTCGCGTCCCTTCTTCGTGGTAATCACAATCGCGCCGTTTGAGGCGTTGCTTCCGTAGAGGGCGGCAGCGGCGGCTCCGGTGAGGACTGACATGGATTCTATGTCCTCGGGGTTTATGTCCGCAATGCCCTCGGAACGGCCTCTTGAACCATAGTCGGTGGCGCCGTTGTCAGACATCGGATACATCGGCACTCCGTCAATCACATAGAGGGCGTTCGAGGACGAGCTTATTCCCTTGGTTCCTCGCATGACCACCTTGCTCTCGCCGCCGATTCCGGACGAGGATGCGTTGATGGTGACTCCGGCAATCTTTCCGCTGAGGGAATTGACGAAATTGACATCCTTGACGGAGGTTATGTCAGCGCCGGAGACCTTCTGGACATTGTAGTTCAGGGCCTTTTCCGAACGCCTGATTCCGAGGGCGGTGACGACCGTCCCTTCGAGTTCGGTGGCCTCCTCCCTGAGGGTTACATTGAAAATCCTGCGGTCGCCTATCGCGGCGCGGACCGTCTCATAGCCGAGGGAGTTGAATTCAAGCCTTCCGCCGAGATGTTCGGGAGTCACCTCAAGAGTGAACTTTCCGTCAAGGTCGGTCGTCGTCCCGGAAGCGGTACCGGCGACGAAAACCGAAACTCCCGGAACGGCCGCGCCGGAAGCGTCAGTGACCGTGCCCGAAAGCCCGACCGGGCCATCATCATGATTCGCGGCCATGGAAAGATAGACATGGTGTCCCTCTATCTTGTAACGGACACCGACAGGAGCGAAGAGCGCCCTGCACACATTCTCGATTCCCTCGTCCGACACATCGACGCTGACGGTCATGGAGAGATCGACTGAACTGATGAAAAACAGATACGGAGACTGTTCCTTTATGCAGGAAATCGCCTTTTCAAGCGAAACGTCCTTGAGTTTCAGCGTTATTCTCGCATCATCTCCGGCTCCGGCCGCCAAGGCCGCCAAGGAAAGATGAAACAAAACAAGGAAACTCAGCACACCGCATAACTTTTGCAGAATACATCGTTTTTGCATAATTTTGTTATTTGTGATTAGTTTGTTTTATATAGTTCGGGCTTTTCACACCCCTGCGGACATGTCGGGAGCATTCCGCAGGTTTTTTATTGTGCCCTTTTTTGTCAGCGTATCACCACCGTGCCGTTACGGTAGTCCTTAGTGTATTCAAAATCAGCGACATTCCGCAGGGTCTTCAGCGCGTAGTCGATGCCTTCGCTCACCCTCAGCTCTCCGGCAGAGTATTTCAGCTCAGGCATATCCTTCCGCTCTATGACTATCTTCACCCCGAAGGCCATCTCCAGACTCCGCATCAGGTGAGGGAAGTCCATCCCTCCGACATCGAGTATTCCCTCGGTCCAGCGCACCCGCGAAGCCGCGTCCACCCCGCATTTCTTCAGGCAGTTGCCCACAAGCTCCACGGTTTCTCCCGGAGCCATGATGACGTCCTGACCCGGCTTCAGGCTGTTGCGGAGCATGACCGAGCCGTGCAGCAGGGCCACGCTGAACAGTCCGTCTTCCTCGCGGGCATTGACGTCGAACTCCGTTCCGAGCACCTGCACTTCAGAAGCGAAGGTCCTGACGGTGAAAGGCCTCTCGGGGGCGTGGGTGACCTCGAAGCAGGCCTCTCCGGACAAGGAAACCTCACGCCTGTCATCGGCGAAGCGCACAGGGTAGCTCAGTCTCGCGCCGGAGTTGAGCCGCACGCGGGTTCCGTCTTCGAGCGTGATGTCCATGCGGTTTCCGGCAGGAACATCAACCGTCGTCATGGTCTCTGCCAGAACGCGGGAATCACGGCGCTCGATGAGCCATGACACCCCGAGGCATACAAGCGCGACGGCAGCCACGTCCGCCACGGCGACGAGCAGCCTGCGGACAACGCCCTTCTTCCGGACTGCGGAGACGGCCGCCCCCTTTCCGGAAACGGTCTCCATCGGCGCGGCCATCAGCCACCGCTCATACAGGGCGGAGGCGTTGCGGTAGCGTTTCCTGTTTTCCGGGCTTTCGGCAATCCAGCGTCCCAGAGCCATGCGCTCCTGCTCGGTGGCGTCACCGGAGAAGCTGCGGAAGAGCAGGTCGTCGCCCACTTTTTCTATATCTTCACTTCTAACCTTTTTCATGCATTGAAACAATTGTCCTTTCACAACTCAAGACGACGAAAAGTCGCGGATTGACAGTAAAATTTCATTTTTTCATCATATCGGGCATACATTTGTCATCTTCAACAAATTGGACTATATTTGCCGTGCTTAAGACTCAATGAACACGGGAGAACCACATAAAATTTCCATCGATGACATCATTCTTCTGAACGATGAGAGGCTGCGTTTCGTGAAGATTGCGCAGCGCTATGTTGGGAAGCGGGAACTTGCAGAGGACATCTATCAGGACAGCATCGTGAAGGTCTTGAACCGGCGGAACGAGACTGAAATCAACGACATACGCAGCTATTTCCTGATCATCATCAAGAACCGCTGCCTCGACCACTTGAAGAGCCGCCTGAACAGGGACTCCCTGCCTCCGGAACTGAAGGAGCTGGCGCTCGAGGACATGAAGCTGCTGTCAGAATCCGGAGCCGACGAACTTTCCCTCTATGTTGACTGCCCGGTTCTCCTCGACAAGGTGCGGGAGAGCCTTCCGGAGATGACCTACGAGATTTTCACGGCAAAGAGGCTGTCCGGGATGTCGGCGAAGGACATCGCGAGAGAGTTCGGAATCTCGGAACGGAGGGTGAACTTTGAGATACAGCGGGCGCAGAAGGTTTTCCGCCGTGTGTTCAGGGACTATTTCATCCTGCTTGTGCTTGCCCTCACGAACGCCGCTCCGGAGGAATTCGACAATGCGGCCCCCACAGCCCCGCAGACTGCACGTCAGGAACTTCTGAAACTCTGATATTCCAGATTTTTATTATATTTGCGCGTTTTTGCCTCAGGGGATTCAGAGGAGCGTTTGCATAAAATAAAATTAAAATGCGACGTCTGCATAAAATATAAAATAAAGGAATATGAGTACAAAGGACAAACTTGTCGCTAATTTTCTTCTCGGCACGGCGGGAGGAATCCAGTATCTCAAGCTCAAGAGCGCGAGCAAAGACCCGAGAAAGACGGGCGCGAACACGCTGAGGGAGATTCTCAACTATGCGAAGGACACGGTTTATGGTAAGGAGCATCATTTCGCGGAGATTCTTGCGGCGCAGACCGACGACGAACTTTTCGCCCTGTGGCAGAAGAACGTGAAACCCAATGAATATGAGGACTTCCGTCCTTATGTCGAGAGGCACAAGCACGGGGAGGCGAACGTACTCTTCCCGGGAAAGCCGGTCCTCTACGCGACGACTTCGGGCTCCACGGCCGAGCCGAAATGGATTCCGATTACGGAGAAATATCTCAAGACGATTTACGGCAAGATGACGAAGGTCTGGCTCTTCAACTTCATCAAAAACCGCCCGAACGTCTTCAGCGGCAAGATTCTCTCAATCGTGGGCAAGGTCATCGAGGGCTACGCTCCGGACGGGACGGTCTATGGCTCGGTTTCGGGCGTGACGCAGCGCGACTGCCCGGGATTCGTGAAGGCGCTCTACTCCAACCCGCAGTGCGTCTATTCGATTGCCGACTACAACGCGCGCTACTATGTGCTGATGCGCATGGGCGTGGAGCAGGACATCACCCTCATCGTGACGGCGAACCCTTCCACCATCGTGGAGCTGCAGAACAACGTCAACAAGTTCTATGACGAATATGTGAACGACATCGAGAAGGGCACGATTTCCGACAAAATCAAGCTTGAACCGGAAATCCGCAAAGAGCTCGAGGCCTGCGTGAAGCCGAACCCCAAGAGGGCGGCAGAGCTTCGTGAACTGAAGAAGAAATACGGCAGGGTGCTTCCTAAGCACTACTGGCCTAACCTCCAGATTCTCAACACATGGAAGTGCGGAAACACGAAGGTCTATCTCGACAAGTTCAAGGACTCGTTCCCGCCGACGATGCTCCATCAGGAGTTCGGCTACTTCTCTTCCGAGTGCCGCTTCGGACTCGTGCTCGACGACACGCTCAACACGGTGCTCTTCCCGCACTACCACTACTACGAGTTCATCGCGGAGGAGGACATCGACAATCCTTCCCCTAAGTTCCTCCAGCTGGACGAGCTTGTGGAGGGCAGGCGCTACTGTCCGTATGTAACGACATTCGCCGGCCTCTATCGCTACAACATGAACGACCTTCTCGAAGCCGGTCCCAAGTTCATCGGCACGCCTACGGTTCACATGATTCAGAAAATCAACGGAATCGTGACCATCACGGGCGAGAAGCTGCACGAACGCCAGTTCATCGAGGCCGTCCACAAGGCGGAGGAGGAGACCGGCCTCAAGACCCGCTTCTTCATCGGCTTCGCTGACCTCGACCTCTCTACCTACCATTTCTACTACGAGTTCGCCGACCCGAACACCCCACAGGAAGAGGCCGAGAAGTTCACAAAGGTTGTCGATAAGTTCCTGAAGCAGCAGAACATAGAGTACCTCGCGAAGAGGGATTCGCTCCGGCTCAAGGACCCTATTACGCACCGCCTCGTGCCGGAGTCGTTCGAGAAGTTCAAGGAGCGCTGCATCGCCGAGGGGGCACGCGACGGGCAGTTCAAGCTGAACATTCTGCTGCAGGACGAGAAGAGGCACGCCAAATTCAAGGACTTGGTGGTCGGAAATGAATAAAAAGCGGATTGCTGCGTTACGCTCCTTGATGAAATCCTCACAACCATAAGGTTGCTGCGGTTTCGTCTTCGTCGCAAGCCTTGCACTCCATCTTTTTCTTCATTTCCTTCATCTCGGCTATCCCCATAACCTTTTTTTGGGGGGATGGACTAAAGATATTTTCTTCGTTATGTTTGAAAAGAACTTGAAGGCTATCATATTCGATTTGGACGGGACCCTTTATGAGTCCCGTCATTTTCCTCTGCGGCTGATTCTTTCGGATCCGCTGCACATCTGGATGCTCGCAGCGGAACGCAGATGCAGGAAACAGCTGTGTGACAGGCATTTCGACAAGGCATCCGACTATTACGACGCTCTTTTCTCCATGATGGGCAAAGGCTCGGCGGAAAGGACGGAACGGTGCAGGAGGTGGTTCTACGGGACATATATGCCTTTGCAGGTGAAGATTATACGAGACAAGTTCGGCCCTCGCCCGCAGCTCAGGGAGTTCATCGCAGGTCTGCGCAAACAGGGCTACAGGCTCGCGGTTCTCTCGGACTACTGTTTCGCGGCAGAGAAGTTAGCGGCCATAGGACTTTCGGAAGCCGACTTCGACGCCGTTTGGGAATCCCCCGCGCTTGGCGGTCTGAAACCCCGGGAGGAAGTCTTCCTCAACGCCTGCAAGGCTCTCGGAGCCGCCCCATCCGAAACCCTCATGATCGGTGACAAGGCCTCCAAGGACGGCGGGGCGCTCCGCGCCGGCCTCCGGTTCATCCACCTCGTCAACTCAGGCAACCCCGGCAACAGCCTCTTCCCCACCCCCGAAGCGAGCCAGGCGTCAGAAACAGCCGCAGAATCCCTCCCCGTCGAGATGACCTGGAAGGAACTTAAAAAGTCGCTGACAGGCTGGGATGCATAAAAAGTCCATTTTCCCCTTCGAGGGCGAGGGGACGGGAGGGGTCTAAATACATGAGGCCGCCTTTTAGGCGCTCCGCTGATAATAGTAGTGCCGCAGCCAGTATTCAAAGATAGGGTCCTGAAAAGTAACCGCCCCGGCCGAACTGTCAAGGATGTCCTTTTTAATCAGGACCTTAAGGGAACGGGAAGCCGCCGTAGCACTGCTGATGTGGTACCGGTGCATTGTCTCGGTGCTGGTAATGGCCTTTTCTCCGGCAATCAGGGCATGAAGATAACAGGTCTGCTGGAATGTGAGAGTCTCCATCAGATTGGAAAACAGCAGACTTAGCTGCTCCACCAAGGACAAATGAGCCTTGACGACAGTATCAACGTCGCACCGGCCCGATGTCCTCAGCCACGAAAGCTGGGAAAGCTGCTGCACATAATACGGATGATTGTCGGCAAGGGAAACTATCTTTCGGCAGGCTTCTTCCGTAATGCCTTTACCTGTAGAAGAAAATCGCTCGGTTATAAACGGGATAAAATGCTCCGTGTCTATCTTGTTCAGAAAGAATATGTCTCCGAACTTATAGAACGGCATGGAGGAATCCGTGAAAACCTCCATCATCATGTGCCGTTTGCTTCCATAAAGGCAATAACTTACATTCCTGTGCCTTTGCCAGTGCGCCCGCAGTCTTCTCTGAAAGAACAGAGGGTCTTCAAACTCGGCAATATTCTGAAACTCATCAATGCATACAATTATCTTAATGCCCTTTGATTCAGCAATGCGTTCCGGAAGGTCAAGAATCTCATCCGGATTGCTCTTCATCTCCTCCCAGTCAAAGTCAATGGAAATCTCGCTTCCCGGGCCGGCGCCCACTGAAATCTTGGGTACGAGACGGGAGAAGAATTTTTTTGCATTTTCAACAGCCTCCTCCCATCTGCTTGCCGTCCCTTGTATGAGATTCCGTGCCAGAGTGGTATAGAACTGCTCCTCTGTCTTGACATTGAAAAGGTCTATTGTACATACCCTCAAGCTTTTATCCGCCTGCATCGCTATGTCCGCCGCCTTGTGAACAAGCGAACTTTTTCCCCATCGCCGTGGAGAAATAATCACGGTGTTGATGAGGGATTCGAAATTATTCACAAGATGCTCTGTCTCCTTCTCCCTGTCAGTAAAGTTCTCGTCAGTGGCAATCCTGCCGAAAATGAACGGTGCTTCCATAATGTCGCATTTTTATTAAACGCAAATATATGAAACAAAAATTGTAATTACAAAAAATGTAAATGCCGCATTGATAACAGGGGAAACATACCTATTTGAATACGACATCGTCCATAGCCGGTAAAATGAGCCAACTATAGACGATGCGAACAAATTACCCAACACGAAAGAGTCTGGATAAAAACATATCAATCGAATTTCGCGTCTCTCTCCGCAATGGATTTCTCATGTGCATCTATCAAATGCTTGACTTGCAAATATCTGTCACGCACATTGGAAATTATATTGTATAATGCATCAAAAGCCTCCGGCGAATAAAACACAAAAAACGGACGATGATAATTTGTCCCATTAGTTTCATACTCTTCAACATTATCAATCCTAAGTGTACAGTTTCCCTCGTCATCAACCTCAAATATGGCATAGCATTTAGTCGATTCATACCTAAAATCCTGATAATACAACACGAATGCCCAATAACCAACTTCGTCTCCGAAATCAACGGGAATCTTCTTCTTGAAATTCTTTATACCCTCCGATTTTGCCGTATCTGTCCATTTGGAGTATTTTTCATTGACAACTGACATATTTTTTTTGAAAGAAAGGTAATCCTTTGCTTCTACCCGAAGGTATCTCATATCTATACTTTTATCATGCCCGAATTCATACCCCATTCCGATAAGCACATCTAAAGAATCCTCGCCGCGTCTAAGCACCCGAACCTTTAGGGTCGTTGTATCTGAGTCTTCTCCTGTGCCAAAAGACCCGATACGAATAAGCCCACATTCAGACAAGTCATCAAGAACATCCCTATCTTGAGCGGGAAGACTGATACTGAATATGCATTGTACAAAGTAAAAAATTGCCAATACGACGATGCTAATCGTCAAGCTTTTCTGATGTTTTTCCATAGTGCATTCGTTGATTTGTTTCCATTGATTGTTCTGACGGTTTTTGTCTCCATTTTGACAATGCCGTCCTTACGATTCAGATACCATCTTGACAGCCAAACATGTAAGGTTCTTGAATTTGATTGGGAGAGAAGCTGACCGCACTCGACTGGGAGCGCACCTCTTACAGCGGAGATGAACTGCTCCGATGTAAATGTCTTTGGAATGGATTTCAGGACACTGCCCAACACGCCATCCAACAAGATTGAAAATTGCGAATATTCCATCATTCACAGGTTTTTCCGGTGCCCCGCAATTACCGGTGTTTATATATACGAAAGTGCGGAGCAACGTTTCCGCTTACTGTTTCGTGGGCTGTGGCTGCCTCTGCAAAATAAACGACTAACGATTACTCCACACCCGACCGATATGCACAGAAGTCACGAATGACCACGCAATATCAAAGACGGGCGGAGTGTTCGCTCATCATCCTTTGCATCTGAGAATTGCCACATTCACGAAACAGGACAATGCGAAAACACTTTCGCCAATATTTATGTCGGTGTCACCGACACGGCAAAGATATATAATATATTGAATTTTAGCAACAAAAAATCCCAATGGAACTCGCATTCCATCGGGATATATAATGTTACTCTGCTGGCCAGGGGTTGGACGTGATGCCGGCCATGCTGACCATCTGGGAGTGCGCCTCGTGGAGAATCCGGGTGACTTCCTCCTTGCGCGGACGGGTGATGTCCGGGACAACCGGAGTGCCGACGTGCAGGGTCAGGAGCGGGATTTCGGGCTTGTCAAAAAGCTTATAGATTCCGGTTCGCGGACGATAGGAAAAGACGAACGGGACGACCGGGATGTTGTACTTGTATGCCATCGAGAACGCGCCGCGCTTGAATGAGCGTATCGGCGTGTAGAACTTCCAGCTGGCGGCCTCCGGAAAGACGTGCAGCCACTCCTTTTTCTTCCGGTACTCGTCGAACGCGGTGTCAAACGCGCGCATACCGGCGCGCGTCTCAGGAATCGGGATGCCGCCGAGATAGCGCATGAACCATGCGTCCTTGCCCCTCATGTGGTCGCCGTAAATCGGGAACCAGAGGTTTCTGTTGCCGATTGCGTCGAGCACGCAGGCGAGGTCCCAGCGATAGACATGATTGCAGACCGTAAGCGCCCCGTCCTTCAGCAGAGCCTTGTTCTTCTTCAGATTCTCCTTGCCCACAATCCGCAACCCGTAGCGCACGCGATTGACATAAATCACAAGACAGCGCAGCAGGAGGCGGTTCAGCGCATGATTCAGACGGAACTTGAAAGAACGGTCGTAGTACGGAAATTTCTCGTCAAGCGTCACCTGCCGCCCGTCATACCTCACTCCGGCGATGTGCGCGTCCGGCCTGTCCTCCGGATATTCGACCTCTCCGATGTCGGGAATATATGTCCCCGCAACCGTCTTCATATCCCTATATCTCTGATTGTCAATCCCTTTTCCCATATTTCAGTTTTTAGACCATATCTCGGAATCCATATTATCGACAGATATGCCGAAAATCCGTCAAAGATACTCATTTTTTCGGACACTCATTTGGGAGATACGAATCCCGCGATGCAGCCGCTGCCCAATGCAAAAGGGAAACATCTCAATTAAAGACTATTCCCCAGAAGCCAGTCGATGACCGTTGTCTTCTTTATTCTCACCCCTTCGTACTCCTCTTCACCGCGTTCGTTCAAGGTGATGAGAGTCAGATTTTTGCATTTGAACTGTGCGTAGCCTTTAGCAAGACCGCCCAGTTCGCGTTTTCTCGTCCTCTCCGTATCCATTTTATAGCAGACTTGAATAAGTTCGAGAATCTTTGTCTTGTCCACCACCACGAAGTCTATCTCATAGCCGTTTTTATAGAAGAAAACATCAACATTCTCATTCCTATAGCGACGAAGCAGCTCTATATATACGATATTTTCCATTCTGAAGCCCAGATTTTCCGTTGTGAGCGTACTCTCCCGGTCGGACTGGAATGCGACATCGACGATATATGCCTTTTCTCCCCTGATTCTTTCAGCACTCTTGAATGAGAACTTGTTGATGCCCTGCAGCAGGAACGCCTGCTTCAAATAGGAATAGTAATTCTCTGCCGTGTGGTCGGAACCGAATCCGAACAAATTAGACAAGGTTGTATAGACAACCTCCTTGCAGAAATTATCCACGATGTAATTGGCCATCTTCCTGAGAGCATCGACATAACGAACCTTAAAACGCTTTGCTATGTCTTTTCTGATTATAGCATCCATCAAGGATGTTACATATCCGCGCTGATTCTTAAGATTGAAGGTCTCCGGAAAACCTCCTTTGCGGAGGTAATCATTGAAGGCCAGTTTTATGAATGCCTGATTCTTGGTGGAGAAATCCTTTGTGTCAAGCCCTTTCATTCTGCAATATTCCTCGAAAGAGAAAGGATACAGCGTGATTTCGTTGTAACGCCCGGTAAGATGAGTAGCCAAATCGGAACTGAGAAGCTTCGCATTTGAACCGGTCAGCACTATATGTATTTTCTGGCGCAGAAGACGATTGACAAACAGATGCCATCCATCGACATTCTGAATTTCGTCAAGAAACAGATAATCAAAATCGCCATATACCATATATGCCGCCTCCAGAACAGTGTTCAAGTCACTTCTGTGGAGGTTCTCAAGGTTCTCGTCATCAAAATCGATATATCCGAACTTTCTTCCCGAATGAATCAGAACCTTGAGGCAAAGCATAGACTTTCCGCTTCTGCGGACACCGATGACGACCTGCGCCAGCGGGCTATCCAACTCAAACAGGTTTTCCTCCCGGCGAGGGCACAGCATATTGATGTCTATCTTCTCAAGTTCCTTTCTCTGATCCGTAAGTATCCGGACAATTTCATACAAGTCCATAGCAAAGAGGCTTTTAACTATGGCAAAGATAACTACTTTTTATGACAAACTGCGATATTTCTGCATTTTTGCTAAGCCTAACTGCGATAAATTCAAGGTTTGGGGATTTCAAACTGCGATAAGTCTGCGGTCATTTCGAAGGTGAGTTCGCCGCCCCGGACGATGTCGCGGTAGTCGATGTAGGGCTTGTCGTGTGGAATGCCGTTGAGGCGGACACTGTGGATATGGCGACTGTCGGAGCTGAGGCCTTCGGCCCGGATTGTGAAGCTGTCGCCGAGAGCCGTGTCACCGTCGGTTCTTTGGGCATCGAGGTCGAGAGTCACGCTTTCAAAGGCGGGGGTGCCGAACCAGTAGCGGCCGGAGCCGGGTTCAACCTCATAGAGACCCATTGACGAAAGTACATACCATGCTGACATCTGGCCCACGTCCTCGTTGCCTGAGAGACCGTCGGGCTCGGGATGGTAGAGTTCGGTGAGGACACGGTGCACGAGGTCGGCGGTCTTGTGCGGCTGCCCGAGCATGGAGTAGATGTAGAGGATATGGTGGCTCGGCTCGTTGCCGTGGGCATACTGACCGATGAGTCCGGAAATGTCCGGAGAGGTCTCCGCGCCTTCTATCACAGAACTGACGGTGAACAGCGAGTCGAGCTTCCCGAGCATTCTTTCACGGCTTCCGAAACAGTCCTGAAGCCCGGGGATGTCATGAGGGACGAGCCAGGTGTATTGCCATGCGTTGCCCTCGCAGTAGTCGTCGGCGCGGTGTTCCGAAGAGAAAGGATTGAACGGCGTGCGCCATCCTCCTCTGCTGTCGCGTCCTCGTATGAATCCGGTGGAGCCGTCGAAATAATGCCTCCACGAACGGCCGCGCTCCCTGAACCTTTCCGCTTCCGCCTTTTTGCCGAGAGCCTCTGCTGCAAGTGCGGCTGCCCCATCGGCGAGGGCGTATTCCATGTCGTAGGCCACGGCCTCGCTCATCAGGTCACAGGGGATGTAGCCGTACTTGTCCCGAAGCTCACCTCCCCGTCCCGTCTCCTCGGCTGTCTTGAGAATTGCCTCAAAGGCCCTTTCCCTGTCGAAGCCGGGAATTTCCTTGACAATCGCGTCGGCCACGACCGGTATGCCCGGATTTCCGACCATGCAGTCGGTCTCGTTGCCCCACAGGTGCCACACCGGAAGCCGGCACTGCTCGTCGCATATCGCGAGCAGGGTGTTTATTATGTCCGGCATCTTTTCCCTGTGCAGGAGCGTCATCAGCGGCATCTGGGCGCGGTAGGTGTCCCAAAGCGAGAATGTCGTGCGGGTCATGTAGGACGCTCCGCGACGAACCTCCCCGTCGGCCCCGCGGTAGTCCCCGTTCACGTCGCAGAAGAGCGACGGCGCCACCATCGTGTGGTAGAGGGCGGTGTAGAAGCATGTCTTTGCATCCGCCGTCGCCTTGTCCCCGCCGTTCAGCCTGCCGTCCGCAATCCTGACCTTTCCGAGTTCACGGTTCCAGTCATCATTGGCGGCCCTGACGGTTCCATCGAAGTCCCATCCGGGAAGCTCCGCCTCAAGATTCAGCGCCGAGCCCTTGACGCTTACCGGAGAAAGTGCGACCTTGAGCAGGATTTTCTGCCCCTCTGAAGTGCGGAATCTCAGACGGCAGAACTTTGCAGAAGAGGCGTCGTCCGAAAGGTTTTCAAGGATGTGGCCTTCACCGTCAATGAGATCCACCGCGAGGAACGGCTCCGAGACCTCGGCGGTGAAAAATACCTTCTGGTTTTTGGCCCAGCCGGTGGAGTGCCGCCATCCGGAGATTCTCCTGTCGCTCTCGACCCTGATGTGAGTGGCGGTGGCCTTGTCCCAGCAGCCTCCGTTGACAAGGTCGAAGACAATCCCCGCATCGTCCGATTCGGGGAAAGTGTAGCGGTGCATCCCGACACGTTCGGTGGCGGTCAGTTCGGCGAGCACCCCGTAGCGTTCGAGGGGGATGCTGTAGTAGCCGGGGACGGAAACCTCACGGGTCCTGTCGCCGTAGGACCAAAGCCCGGATTCGGGGGCATCCTCCGTGCCTCGGACGTAGGTGACGCTTCCGACGACCGGCATCACGGTGACGTCAAAGAGGTCGCCGATGCCCGTCCCGCTGAGGTGGGTGTGTGAGAATCCTATGACCGTAGAGTCAGACTCATGATAGCCGGAGCACCAGTCCCACTGCTGAGGGATGCTCGTGGGGCCGAGCTGCACCATTCCGAACGGCACATTCGCCCCCACGAACACGTGCCCGTGCCCTCCGGTTCCTATTTTCGTATCGACCCATTTCGTGAGGTTATCGTCCTGTGCCGCGGTACAGGCGGCGGATGCGAGGAGCGTCGCCGCAAGCAGGAGTATGTGGCTTGATGTTTTCACTGCCTATATGATTGAGTTGTTCTTGGTGAATTCGATGATTTCGTCGATATAACCGAAGGCGAGTCCCGTCACGGAGTCGGCACATCCGTAATAGACGGCGATTTTTCCTGTCCCGCTGTCATGCAGCGCGGCGCATGGGAAAGTCACGTTCGGGACGTCGCCCATGCATTCGTAGGGCTCCTGCGGGGAGATGAGGTAGGGACCGCTGCGGGCGATGACCTTCCACGGCCGCTCAAGGTCGAGCAGGGCTGAGCCGAAGGCATAGACATAGCCGTTGCAGGAGCGCAGGACTCCGTGGTAGATGAGCAGCCAGCCTTCGGAAGTCTCAATCGGAATCGGGCCGGCGCCGATTTTCATGCACTGCCAGGCGCTCTGCTCGAACGGGGCAGGGGCCATCACATGACGGTGCCGGCCCCAAAATTCGAGGTCGGGAGACTCCGAGTAAAAGATGTCCCCGAAAGCCGTGTGGCCGGTGTCGCTCGGGCGGGAAAGCATGGCGAAATGTCCATGAATCTTACGCGGGAACATCACCCCGTTGCGGTTGTAGGGAAGGAAGGCGTTTTCCATCTGGTGGAAGGTCTCGAAGTCGGTCGTCCACGCCACGCCGATTGTCGGGCCATGGTAGCCGTTGCACCATGTGACATAGTACCTGTCCCCTATCCGGCAGACTCTCGGGTCGTAGCCATAGACCAATTCCGCTACCTCCGGGTCGGCTCCGCTGAAATTCACGTCCTCCTCACGGATGTCCCATTTGAAGCCATCGACGGAAAAACCGGCATGAAGCCTCATACGGCGGTTGGTGTCGTCGCAGCGGAATACTCCGGCGAAATTGTAGCCGTCCTTTTTGAAGGGCACTACGGCCGAGTTAAAGATGGAGTTCGAGGTGCTCAGCTCGTGGCGGCCGATGATGGGATTTCTGTCGCAGCGCCACATCACCTGCCTGCACCCCTCGGGTCTGTCCTGCCAGGGGATGTCCGGGAGTGGTTCTCCCGCTATTCTTATTTTCTTGGATTCCATATATTTATGTTTTGTTCAGTTACTTCTGTGATAGTTGCTCCTGTCTTTATAAAGACCTTTCCTGCTATAAAGATTTCTCACTTTGTTCGAAATGACATGAGCCGCCCTATGAAATGGCGGGCAAGTCTCAATTTGAACCGCCGTTCTCCTTGCCGTCGGGATGAGTGAACGGAACCATCTTCGTCATTATGAACGCAGGGACGGTGGCGACCATGACGGCGACAAAGAAAAACTTGTAGCCGAGCGCGTCGCTGAGGAAGCCGGATACGGAGCCGGTAAGCATCACCGACAGGTTCATGATTCCTGAGGCAATGGCATAATGTGCTGTCTGATGCCGCCCCGGAGCCACCTGCTGCATCATGAACAGCGTGAGCCCCACGAATCCGAATCCGTAGCCGAAGTATTCGAGCGCGATTCCGCCGCCGACAAGCCACATGGAGTTTGGCTGGAACCACGCCAGCAGGGCATAGACGACAAAGGGGATGTTGAACACGCAGCAGAGCGAAAATAGCGTGCGGCGGAGTCCGCGTGAGGCTATGTAGTAGCCTGCGAGCAGCGAGCCGAGCACGAAGGCGGCCGCCCCGAAGGTGCCGTAGTAAATCCCTATCTGCTGATTGCTCAGTCCGAGCCCTCCCGCAGCCGTGTCAGTCTTGAGGAAAAGCGGGACAATCTTCATCACGAAGCCCTCGCCGAGGCGATAGACTATGATGAAGGCTATGTAGTACCAGATGTGCCTTTTCCTGAAGAAATCCGCGAACACCTCGCCCAAGCCGTTCCAGAAACTTCTTGCCCCGGCAACGGCTTTTCCGGTGGCCGCTCCGCAACTGCCCGAGGCTTTCGCCGCACTCTTATCAGCCTCCGCATCGTCGGGGCCGGCATTCCCTGTGCCCGAGGCCCGCGAGCACGGCAGCACCCTCCAGTGGTAGAGGCCGAGCCCGAGCATGAGCGCTCCGAGAATGGCAAAGACAACGGTCCAGGACATCACCACGGAGCCGGTTCTGTCGCCTATCCAGCCCGCAAGCCAGACCAGCCCTCCGGTAGCCGCAAGTTTCGCGATATTGTAGAACGCCCCCTGCCAGCCTATCCAGCGGGCCTGTTCCTCCTTGTTCAGTTCGGACATATATGTTCCGTCGGCCACGATGTCGTGAGTCGCGCCGCTGAACGCCACGACGGCGAGCAGGGCGATGCTGACGGCGAAGAACGACGGCAGGTTGAGCGCGAGGGCGACGAGCCCGAAGAGCGTTCCGGAGACGAGCTGCGTCAGCACGACGAAGAACTTCCGTGTCCGGTAGAGTTCCAGCACCGGGCTCCAGAGAAACTTGATGGTCCACGGCCACATGATCAGTGATGTCCAGAAGGCGATTTTCGCGTCAGACACGCCCAGGTCCTTGAACATCACGGCCGAGACCATGTTCAGGACCACGAATGGCAGCCCCATGGCGAAGTAGAGGGTGGGCACCCATCTTATGGGTGATATTTTCCGGGATTTACTTTTATTCGTGTCCATTTTTCTGTGGTTATCGTCATCGTCCGCAGCGCAACCCCGCGTGCGTGCATATATAAGACGACTGAAGCGCCGTTTTTTACATAGTTTTGAACTATATTTCCGCATCAGTCATACACGTCATAATATGGTCCAAAAGGCACAAAAAGGACGAACACATGAAAATAAATGCGAGAAAATTCAAACAGTTTCTTACTTTTGTGGCAAAATACAAATGACTATGATTAAGAGGACTGTGATTTTGCTGTGGTGCTGCGTGCCTATGTTCTTGGGATGCACGAGCGAGCGGAATGTCTTGAACATCACGGACTTCGGAGCCGTGGCGGACGGAGTGACGGACAACGCGGGGGCAATCAATGCTGCTGTCGCGGAATGCTGCGGGAAAGGCGGAGGGACGGTCGTGGTGCCGGCGGGGCGATTTGTGAGCGGAACGGTCTATCTAAAGGGCGGCGTGACGCTGAAACTTGCAAAGGGGGCGGAACTCGTCGCGAGCCCGGAGCTGTGCGCCTACGGACACTACGAGACGGACAGGGATATGTCGCGCTACGACACCGGAGTCGGGACGGGAAATCAGAACTGCGTCTCGGACACGGTCTGGACAAAGGCGCTGATAATCGCGCGGAACGCCGACGGGGCGTCCATAAAGGGGCCGGGCACGATTGACGGAGGCAACCTGAGGAATCCCGAGGGAGAGGAGGGAATGCGCGGGCCGCACACCGTGATTGTCGCGGAATCAGGAAACTTCCGTATGTCGGACTTGAAAATCAGGAATGCCTCGAACTATGCGGTACTGTGCTATGAGATAAGGAACTGTCGTTTCGACGACCTCACGATTACGGGAGGCTGGGACGGAATCCACATCCGCGGAGGAAAGGACATCCGGATTGACGACTGCCGCTTCGAGACGGGGGACGACTGCGTCGCCGGGGGATATTGGAAGAATATGGACATATCCGACTGCTCGCTCAATTCCTCCTGCAACGGCCTGCGAATGATCATGCCTTCGGAAGGACTGCACATCTGCGACTGCCGCTTCTTCGGACCGGGGAAATACCCTCATGTCACAAGGGGCGCGCGCTGCGATATGCTCAACGCCATATTTCTCGAACCGGGCGGCTGGGGCGAGGCTCCGGGAGTCCTCTCGGACATCCGCGTCGAGGACTGCAGCTTCGACAGCGTGCTCTCCCCGTTCTGCGTCACGCTGAAGGACGGGCACCACTGCAAGGACATCACCATCGAGGGCTGCCGCGCCACGGCCTGCCGCATGGCGCTCTCGGTCAAGAGCTGGGAAAGCGCGACGACCGACCGCGTCCGCATAATCGGCTCCTCATTCTCCTTCGACGGAAATCCCGAACCGGGTCTCGGAAAAAGAATCTCCGCGCTCCCTTTCAGCCAATGGCCCGACTTCCCTTCCTACGGCGCATATTTCCGCAACGTCGGCTCGCTCGACCTCGAAGACACGGACTTCACCGTCACATCCGCCGATACCCGGGAGGCCGTCGTCCGGAACGAGCCGGCAAAATCAAGTTCACCCGATTTCTTTCTGTTGAAATCTACCAATATGCGCACAAAAAAATGTGCGGTTTTTGCTGAATGTTGCACATTTTTTTGTGCAATGTGCTATATTTGCAAAAATTATCACGGCTATGGAAGGTTTGCACAATACATTCCGCATAAAGCTCTCGCTTGTCCCGATGGGCTATTTCCGCAGTTTCCACGAACGAATCAATTGGAACAGCCGGCTCATCTGCATCATGGGGCAGAAAGGCGTAGGCAAGTCCACGATGATTCTGCAGCATATCAAAAGATATGACAACCCTGACGACACGCTCTATGTGACGGCGGACAATATGTATTTTGCCGGGCATACTCTTTACGAACTTGCCGGAGCCTTTTATTTGCAAGGAGGGAAACGCCTGTATATCGATGAGATACATAAATACAAAGGCTGGTCGACGGAAGTAAAGAACATATACGACGACTACCCGACTCTGCAGGTCGTGTATTCGGGCAGCAGTCTGCTTGCGCTCAAGAAAGGAAACAAGGCAGACCTCAGCCGGCGCAGCGTTCCTTACGAAATGCCCGGGCTTTCGTTCCGGGAATATCTGAATATCCGCAACGGATGGAACCTGAAAGCCTCCACCCTCGAAGAGGTGCTGAAAGGTAGAGTTGATTTTCCGTATGGAGAACATCGTCCCCTTAAATATTATAAAGAATACTGCCGTTATGGCTTTTATCCGTTTTTTCAGGAAGGAGATGCCGAAATCCGGCTTCAGAATGCTATTCTCGCCACTGTGGAGGACGACATTCCGGATTATGCGGACATGACGGTCACGTCGGCGACAAAGCTCAAGAAACTGATGTATGTCCTATCCAAGAGCGTCCCGTTCAAACCGAGCAATGACACGCTTGGCCGGGATCTCGGGATTAGCAGGAACTCTGTCCCCGACTACATCAGCTATCTTGAGGCGACGGGCATGTTCAACGCGCTCCGTGAGCCGGGGCATAGCGACAACTTGTTGGCGAAGCCTGAAAAGCTGTATCTGGGAAACAGCAACATCGCATATTCGCTGTCGGAAGACGGCGTAATCGATGACGGGAATATGCGTGAGACAAACTTTCTTGCCTGGACGAAGCAGGCGTATAGCCCTACCTCTTCCAAAATCTCAGATTTTGAGATTGGCGGAATCACTTTCGAGGTGGGAGGCCGGAACAAAAACGGAGCTCAGATAAGGGATGCCAAGACAGGCTACCTCGTCAAGGACAATCTGGAGTATGCTTTCGGCAATTCGGTTCCAATCTGGATGTTCGGGTTTCTCTATTGAGAACACAGCCTCGCCCGAGGAACTGACGGGTATCTTACCGTACAAACTCCCGGCGAAGCCATATCTCCAGAACCGGGTCGGGAATGATTACCTTATGGTCTTCGACATCTATCAGTTCCTTCTTGACGAGCGAACGCCGCACGGCGCTGACATTTGCGGATGAGCCCAGGTCATACTTCATAATGACATCCTTGGTCGAGAACTCGCTGTGAACTCCGGAAACAATCGCACGGAGGAAATTCATCTGGTATGCGGTAAGATTCTCCGTCTGCTTCTCGAACAGCGGAGTATTCTGGTCTATCATGTCCTGACGTGCCTCCTCAAAGTCGCTTTCCGTCGCGGTGCGGTCAGTATGAATCCACGTAAGCCATGCCAGCTGCTGCACATACGACGAATGATTATCGACCGTGAGACATATCTTTTCCGAAAGTTCGCGTGATATCTCCTTTCCTGTCGATGCGAACCGTCCGATGATGTAGTCAAGCCATATTGATGTCGGTATTTTCTTCAGATATATCGAATCCCCGAATTTATAGAACGGGAAACTTCTCTTCTCAAACAATTCATTCATAAGGTGTTTCTTGCTTCCGAACAGGCAATATGAAACCGACTGCTGATGCTGCCATACCGTCCTGAGCCTTTTCTGAAAAGTCTTGGAGTCGGCAAAGTCCGCTATCTGCTGGAACTCGTCAATGCAGACGACTATGCTTATGCCCTTTTTTTGAGCTATTTTCTCCGGGAGACTCAGGATTTCCGTGACGTCTTCTCTCTTGTCGTTAAGTTCAAACGAAATCGAGAAATCCGTCATCGGGTCGGGTCCCATTGAAATCTTCGGGCTGATACGCGACAGAAAGACCTTGGCGTTCTCGACCCACTCCTCCCATTTGGATGCGGTCTGTTTCAACACGGTTTCCGCGAACATATCATAAAAGTCCTTTTCCGTGCGGCAGGAAAATATGTCCATAAAGACGACCCTCAGTTTGTCCGACTCCGCAAGGCCGCAGACTTTCTTGACCAGTGATGTCTTTCCCCAACGGCGCGGCGAAATCAAAATGGTATTTACCCCATAGCGGAAATTGGCAAGAAGCCGCGCTGTCTCCTGCTCCCTGTCTGTAAAGTTCTCACCAGCCGTCGCAACTCCGAAAGTAAAAGGTTTCTCTGTCATAATTCATTAATTTATGGGTACAAATATATGTAATAATTTTGTTAGTAACAATTTTTTTACTAATAAAGTTCTTACACGTGTTTTATGGTAGTAGCTAACCAATTGCAATTAGCGGGAATCCAAAAACTTATGTACGAACCGGACCACCGGACGGCGGGGTTGGGCGCCGTCCGGTGGTCCGTTGGATGTTGAGTGTTTCCTATAGGGAAAAGCTTACTAGACAATATATTTTTTAACTAGTTCGAGCAAGAAATCCAAGATATTGATAAAATATCAAATAGATCATAAGCCTGAGAGGTTTTGTTTGATGGAGAATTATTCTTGATAGTTATCTTAAAATCACCATCAATGTTAAGATCATTTGTTTCCCAAGTCTGCTTCTTATTTCTTAAATCAGCAAATGTGGTTCCGTCACCATAATCGACAGTGATGTTGCCATTATATAATTCAGCTCCAGTTTTGTTCGCAACTATTACATTAATAGATATGCCTTTCTGCATAGATTTAGGAAGCGTGTGGTACCCATACTGAATCTGTAACTTTTTACATCCCTTGGATAGAAATGGTGATTCCAACTTACCTTGAGCATTAGTACT
>DJPQ01000042.1 GCA_002439805.1 Bacteroidales bacterium UBA6408 | reverse complement strand
GAGAAAAATTAAAACAGCTTCTAAGCCTCGTCTCCGGGTGTTACTGAAGGGTAAATTGGCGATGATTGACAATGCGCCCAGACAAGGGGAGGGCTCCGGGCAGAAATCCAAGGGCGGCGGCACCTTCGAGGTTCCGTGCAGCGTGAACGGGCTGGAGCTCAAGATGATTTTCGACACCGGCGCGTCCGACGTCACAATCTCTTCCGTCGAGGCCGACAACATCAACTCCAGGCTGCTGATTCTGCAGTAGGCGGGTCGGTTCGCCTATGGCCTTATCTGCCAGTGACCGCCGCGGGCTGAGCCGACCCTCTTGAGGATTCCCGAGGACTTGAGAGAGGCAACAAGACGCTCGCAGCTGCGGAGGCTCAGCCCGGCGGATGCGGCAAGTTCAGGGACGGTCACGGACGGGTTTATCGCGATTTCGTTGAGCAGCAGCTTCTCCGGAGCCGTCGGGGCGTGGAACCGGTACGACTGCCTCGGTTCATTGAACGGAGGGTCAGCGTCTTTTGCCATCTCCCTTGCTGAGTGATAGACGGCCTGGGGCTCGGACAAATATCCGGTTACCCCGCCCGCAGCGTCGTCCACGAACTTTCTGACGAACTGCACCTGAAACGAGAGCCCCACCTCACGCCAGCGGAACTGAATCTCCGGATAGTCCTTCAGCTCCTCCGCGACGAGCTTCAGCCCGTTTCCCCACTGGTCGATGATTCCCAGCTTCCGGAAGACCGGAGCGATGACCTTGTTCCGCGCGTCCGACTGCCGGCTCTCCATGTCGGAATAGTCGATGGACGGAGGCAGGAGCCCGGGGCTTGTAATCTCAATCATGTCGTCATAGACGGCAATCTTGATGTCCTTTCCCGCCAGGGAATACTGGCGGTGAACCACGGCGTTACGGATGATCTCCCGCAGCGCCTTGACCGGATACTCCCAGCGCGACACCGTATAGACACCCTGAATCGACCCGGACTGTCTGATGTTCCGCAGGACAAAAGCATACGCATCCTCAACCTGCTCAGCGATACCGTAGTCGTAGGTCTTCCGGTCAATGAACTCGCCCGCGCTGACTCCCTTGAACCGCGCACACTCAATCTTCGCGTTCGGGAACATACTCCGGCGCAGTCCGTCGTCGGAAAGCAGCACAAGCGCATTGGTCGGATACAGGACTCCCCTCTCGGCCTTCGCCAGTTCAAGCTTCTGCAACGCCAAATCGTCCAGAGGTTCTCCCGTCTTTTCCTCATACAGTCTCCTGAAACTGCGGAAATCAAGCTCCGCCAGCGACTTCTCCGGAGCGATTTCCCCGTCAAAGGAAACATTGCGTCTCCGCCTTTCCAGCTCGCCGATAAGTTCCTCATCCGCCAGCCGGTTGTTTGAGCCGACACGCACATAAGTCCCGCCGACCTTCCCCTCAGACTTCAGGTAGTACGGCGGCGTGCTCCCCCGATAGACCCTCACGCGCACGAGACTGCGCCCGCCGGCCGACAGAAACGAAATGTCCGGCAGCACCGTAGGATAGCACCGGTCATAAATCATATTGCTCAGCTGCTCCTCAATCTGCGGCAGCGCCTCTTCCGGCACCCCGACCGCCCTATGACGGTCATCGACGCCGATGATAATCTCCCCGCCGGCATCGTTGGCAAAGGCAACTGCGGTCTTCGCCAAATCGGAATTCTTCGGCATACTCGCCTTGAACTCCAGCGTCCGCCCCTCCGGGGTCCTCAGAATCTCCTCAATCGTGCGCTCTTTCATGACATCAAAAATTTGTTCAGGGCAAAGATAAGACAAAAATTTCACATCACCGCCATTTGGCGGTAAAAAATCAACAACGAGACGCACTGTTGCAAATCTCTATGAAAAAGTGTAGTTTTGCAGCGTGAAAATATTTGGAAAAATGTCAGTGCCATATCGGACTATGGCAACACTTAGGTATGCAGCGGCCCTGGCCGCCCTTCTTCTCCTCGGCGCAATGAGTTCGGCGGCGCGGGAGCACGACAGCAGCAACGCCCGGCCCCGGAAATCACCGCTGGCGTTTTCCGGCTATTCCGGAGGCATGATGATCCACAGCGGCTACGTCTCCGCAGGAAACGTGACATTCACGCCCCCGAATGGCGGTGTTCCTGTGACAGCGAAAATAAGCGGGCTGCCACTCGGCATAGGCGGTGCGCTAAAGATTCATTTCGGCAAGCACCTCCGCATAGGCACGGAAGGCTATTCCTCCAACCTCCGCTACGGGAAGAACGGCAGTTATGAACACACCGGCTGGGGCGGCCTGCTCGTCGATGGAGTTCTTCCCCTCGGCCGCTGGTTCCCGTTCGCCGGCATCACCCTCGGCGGAGGCGGAGTGAAGAACGTGACGGCCCTTCAGGACACCACCGGGGACTTCGCCCTCGACGACGGCACCACTTCCTACAGAAAGTACACCTTCATGGCCCTCGCCCCATTCATCGGAGTCGAATACGCCCTGACGGCCCGGATTCACCTCGTCCTGAAGGCCGACTGGCTTCTCGACGCAACCTCCCGCCAGAGCGATTTCGTCCGCGGCCCGAGGGTTTACTTCGGGTTTATGTTTTGCCACTGAGCCTTCCCCACGCCTTATCCTCCTCAGAATCTCCGGCGCAACATCACCAGAAACACGAGGACAAAGAAACAGCCTCCCCTGTTCAGAATTAAATCGTGTCTTTAATTACCCTGAAATCGCTGGTTTTGAGAGGATTGTGAAAGAATAACGAGTGTAATAATTTTGACCACCCTCGTTGTTCAACTATTAACTGCCATCTACCATATCACAGCCACAATCACCATCTCCGGATCCTTCCGAATGACAGACAGGCCATATGATATTTCAGGTTTACAAAAAATAACTTACCAACATACTCATTGCGCATTATAATAACACCTCCTTTCACATTCTATCGATTATAACCAATCAGTCTTTACCTCCACTAATACATTCGTCAACATCACCGTCACAACCGCATCCATCGCCGGCCGAACATGAAACATTTGCACGGCAACTTAAAAAATATAAATCCCCAACAAACTTATCTTGCATATATAACCACCCCCTTTTATTGCACAAAGAACACTATTTATTCTCAACAAACCTCTTTACTTCATTCTGTTCCTTTTATCTGTTCCAGAAGTATTCTTTTAATTATTTCTCTTGTAAATTCACATTTCATGGACAACTGTTCTTCAGAAAACACGGTTCTTTCCATAGGGCAACACCCGGCGCAATGCCAATACGCAAAACAGTCCTTGCATTTCAGCATTTTCTTCCTGACAAAACTCAGATACGCATCATATTTCTTCATATCCAAAGACAACTTATTTTCATTTATTTGACCATAGCAAAATGTTGCGTATTGTCGATTCTTTTCTGACGATATCCTATGGCAAGCAACAATACTGCCGGTTGGCGTAACGCACATCTCTCCATTACAAAAACGATCTTTAATCCGGAAAACAGAGTTCGTTATAGAATTATAAACTTCCAACCCTAGCTTTCTGCCAACCTCTCTTGAGATACAGAAATAGTCTATAAACTCCGCATAAAACCTATAATTGGTTATGGCAACATCAGTCACAGGTTCAAAATGAACTTTCTTGAGGGATGGATAGTTCACCGCCACAAATCTAACCATCTCCGGCATAAGAGACACATTTATACTTGTTATCGTAGAACGAATGCCCAAAGAGATTCCATTATCCATAAGTTTATTGATATTCTCATTGATGATATCAAATGTACTTGCCTTTAATTTGCGGAAAGGACGTTGTTTATCCTGAATGTTTTTGATAATCTCAAATGAGACTCCGATATGTATGTTATTGTCTCTGCAAAAATGAATTGAATGCTCGTCAAAAAGAGTTGCGTTTGTTGTTACAGAAAACGCGACCTTATCTCCTGCAGATTTATGCTGGTTAATATAATTCACAGACCATTCTATAATATCCCAGGCAACAAACGGTTCCCCGCCGCCAATATAGGTGAAGTATTTTGATTTCCTCTTATCTGCAAGTACAAAGTCATAGACTACTCTCAGTTTGTCTTTTGACAAGACATCCTTTGACCTAGCCTCTTGAGCATAGCAATAAGTACAAGCCAAATTACAAGACTGAGAAAGAATTATCACTAAGCGATTAGCTGCTGGTGTATCATGACTATTGGGAGAGAGAACTTTTGCTTCAGAGAGTCTATTTATATTTTCAGACAAATTGTCATCCTCGCAATCCAAACATCCGTCAGCAAGGTATCGCCGAACAACATTCGAAGCGTCTTCACTAGCCCAAAATAAACCTCTGTGAAGAGGAGAATACACCAGATTACCATCCTCAACAGGTATCAAAAACAAGTCATCCTTAAGTTCCATTTTTCTCTTTATCTCCATTTAAGTCTCGCAAGTAATTTATCTTAATATTTCGGCATTATAAGTTACGACAGCCCTGACCGATAATTCTGCCATGGTTGTCATAGTATGTATATCTTTCAGCATGAGCGTAACTATCGTATGCGACGACTATATTATCATACCGAAACATTCTTGCACCTTTAGGGGCTGACATCAACACTTCACCTAATTTATCTATAAGCACATCTACATAATCATAGTCTCGACAAACTATAGCGGTGCCATTCTTAAACCCCTCCATACAATAACGCCACAAACAAGGTATCACTAAATTGCCACCTAAGTCGATAAATCCCCATTTTTCATTCGAACCAAGCACAGCCACCAATCCATCATCGTTACATGAATACAGTGGCGTGCGTATGGACTCCCATATGCACGGAACGATTAAAACCCCATGATTGTTTATTATACCATACTTACCATTTGAATCTTTGACCACAATCATTCCATCCTTGCTTTCTAAATAATTTATTTCTTCCCATTGGCACGGCGACACCAAGATGCCCTTTTTGTTTATTATTCCATACTTGCCATTTGAACCCTTGACCACAGCCAAACCCAGGACATCTCCCATAAGATTTATGGAATCCCAACAAGGAAATGTAATCCAATCTCCACTGTTATCAACTATTCCATATTTTGAGTTTTTCAACAGAACAATCATGCCATCGCGAAAATGCGATATATGCTCTTCGGCACATTGAAAAATTACTCTACCTCTTTTATCAATAAGGCAATCCTCCCCATTATGACAGGCACGTGCCCGCCCGTCGACAAACCCAGAAATACTATCCCATTTACATGGAACGACCAATTTATTACTCTTATCAATTACACCATACTTCCCGTCTTTATTTCTAACACACGACAATCCTTCCGCGAAGTTATATGCACCTGTCCAATGCATAGGGATAACTACTTCGCCCCAATTATTGACGAATCCCCAATTGCCCATCTCATCACAAACTGCCGCCAAGCCTTCGCTAAAATACATAGCATTTGTCCACTGACATGGAATAATATCGTGGTTAATGTATGTATGACGATAACCATATTTCCCAGAGAGTCCCTTATATGGATGTAGTTTTTTCTCATCATGATCAATCTTTATTATCTGTAATTCACCACCTGCACCTTGTATGGCATTCTTCTTAGCCAACAAATCCATAATACTCACATCGTCCTGCAAAAGTTCTTTTTTAACCGGCGACAAGACTTCCTTCTTAATCCGGTTGTATTCAGACTTGTATGTTTTTATTTCACACAAGCCTTGCTCCAATGCAGATAGATTCCGCGATACTTCTTGACGAAGTATTTCCCTATAATCATGCAAGAAACGCATTATATAAGTGTTTTTTATCATATCAAAATCCTCAAGTACCTGCATCACCATCGTGGGATTCTTCTGCAACTGTCGATTCAATATTTCCACAGCCTGCTGCTGACCACATATATCGGAAGAAGCCGAAAGATACTTAACGGCCCGCAATGCCGCCTTATCATTAGTTGCTACCAGACCCTGAATCAATGCATATGCAGAATCCGCATCATTCTGCAGATATTTGCACTCAGCCTTCATCAACAAGGCCTCATCAAAAAGATAATGATGTTGAGAAAGCGCATCCGCATAATGAATATAAGTGTCGAAAGCCGAGACCGCCTTATCCAAATTGACATGATTTTTTGAATAGAGATAAATCATCCCAAGATAATACCATGAGAAGAAATCTTTGCGCTCTATAGAAACAGCTGTATTAAACTCATCTATAGCATCATCAAAATACAAACAATCGCCAGATTGCATTCCCTTATTAAAAAATTTTATCCCTTCTTCGATATGGTAACGACGTTCACGCTGCGATTCAGGAATTTTCAATTCATCAAGTATCTGCTGCAACACACTGTTGGTCTGCTGCAATTGGTACTGCAAAACGCATGTCGCCTGAGCGATGTTCTGTTTAAGCACGGCTATACCATTTACAACATTTCTATTTACTGTGTCAAGCGCCGATGCCATCGCATTGATTCCATGGTTTAAGTGCATAATGCCACGATTCATCTGCCCTATACCTGCCCTCATATCAGCAAGAAGACGATTCCCCTGTTGCAAGGTATGATTTACTGTGCAAATGCTGTGATTGATGCCATATAAGTTATCATTAATTTCCCACATTTGCTTGTTCATCAACAAGAACCCATCATCGATGGATGATGCAATCAAAGACGCAGCAGCCTGCATCTTCCGACCAATCTGAGCACTTGCGTCCTGTATGCCGTCATGAGTTACTGTAGTATGCAATTCTATATCATGACGAACAGCATCGGCCTGAACAACAGACAATTTCTGCAAAAAAATCGGATCATCAATGCTTTCCACATTGAAATTCCGATATAAATCATTTGCAAGCCACTGCCTATATGTGTCCAATATTGTCTGGTTTTCGTATGGTAATATAGAAAAACTGTTCATAACGAATTATACATTTAGGTAAAAGACGGTTTTGCGGATGGTTATACAAAAAAATCCCTCGCCCCCTTCATCGGAGTCGAATACGCCCTGACGGCCCGGGGTCACCTCGTCCTGAAGGCCGACTGGCTTCTCGACGCAACCTCCCGCCAGAGCGATTTAGTCCGCGGCCCGAGGGTTTATTTCGGGTTTATGTTTTGCCACTGACGTTTTGCGGCATCCTTCCATGACTTGTCGACGACAACGGGCGGATGAAGCGGCTCGCATCGAGTTTGTCTGCCGGCACTTCGACGAGGCGCTGCCAAAGAGGATGCCTTGCGATTGATTTCATCGTAGGCAACGAAATCCTCATAGCTATAGTTCCAGCTGTCGCCATAAGCGAGCTTATGGATGCGGCAATATATTGCCTCGCGGGAAGGTGCATTGTAACCGCCTGTGTTATCGCGCATGATTGAGTTCTCCGTCGGCCGCCATACGCCCGACCAATAGGTCAGACTGCCCTCAAATGCGCCAAGTCCCTCATTGGTATATCTCGAATCACTGATGAAGCCGCTCCAGCGAACCGAAGACAAATCACCAGTAAAATCGACATTTTTCCACCATCCCCAGCTGCTCTGCTGCGTCTGAATCTGAGAGATGTAATCACTCGGCGCCGTGCCCATGCTCTCATAGGCATATTCGTCGGCAAGTTTTGCAAATCCGTGTCCGCAGGCCTCGTGATGGAGCAGCCGCGCGAAAGTCTCCTTGTCGCCACCCTTAGGGAAATACGCGACAGAAGTTCCGCTGCCATAAGTTCCGTTCGTTGATGACGGATAGTACATATAACAGGTTCCGGCATATTTGTCCGAATTCATCGCTACTACAACAAGGGTCTCGTCCATGTTCTGCTCGCCGACAGCCTTCGCGGCGTATTCAAAGCACTTGCTGTCATTGCCTCCGACGAGTGTCCCGTCACCGAAATACCCTCCAAGCGCAGCCCCCTCATGCTCATAGCCTTCAGTAGCTGACACGACATTGACACTATACACGTTAAAATACTCTCTGAACGACTTATATGGTTCTTCAGTGAAAAGATTGTCATATATATACTTCATGTCCGCGCCATAAGTACCGTCCGCAATCTGACGGTCGCTATATGCATCTCCCATAAGGACGATGTTGATTCCCTTGCCTTCGGTCGCGGACTGTATGGTTGTCACGGTGCCGTCTTGAGTGAAGTCGGAAGATATGTAATAATCTGGAATCCACTCGCCAATGTCATCGTATTTGTATCCTATCATATAGGGAGCATATTGTGCCCAACCCGAGCGTTTGTACAATTCAAGAGTTTCTTCTGGAACATATATTGTAAGATGCGTGCATTCATTTTCATCGAATTGTTTATCAGTATAAATCGGAGGAATAAATGAGCGGAAATATATTTCCTCCAAATTATACGAATGAAAGAAAGGGTTATATTTATCGACGCTCTTGAGATTTTTTGAAAGCACAATTTTTTTTAATTTTTGATTACCTGTAAAATCATACCCTCCGAGTTCAAGAATACTATCCGGAAGAATTATCTCTTCTATTTCAGATTCAAACAAATCACCAAATGCCTCATGACCAAGCGATGTAAATCCTTCAGGAACAACATACTTCTTTATACCCTTCGCAACAAACAATCTACTGAACTTTGACCCAAAGACTATAGCCCTATGGTCTTCACTCGTACATCCGCCATAAATTGCTTCAAGCTTAGGACAATTATTGATGGCATAAGAACCAACAAAGGTTATCGATGACGGAAATGATATCGTCTTTAAGTTCGGCATATTGTCAAAGGTGTAATTTTCAACACAAGCGACTCCTTCCGGTATTGTATAATTCACAATATCATCACCAACAAATCGATTAATCCATTTTTCGGTTCCTCGATAATAAATAAGGCAATGATGATCATCTGTATGGAATTTATTGTTGCCATAAAAACCACGAATACCGGAACAAGCCCGAAAAGCATACGGGTCAAGCTCCTTTAGGGTTACGGGCAATCTGATTTCACAGTCAAGAACACTGCCAGAAAAGCAGTCTCCGTCTATAATCTCCAAACCGTCATTAAGAACTATTTCGTTCAAATCAATATTAGAAAAAGTCTCCCACCCCAATTCTTTTACGTAACTTGGAAGAGTATATGTTTTTAATCCAAAGGAAGCAAACGCTGCTACATAGCCCTGGACGGACTTCCTTGTACCACCGAAATCGTCGGCATATCCGCTTTCTAAATACACCAAACGGCCATCTTCAGAAGTATGTGCTCCTGTGAAACGTTCAAAAGAGGAATTCAGAAAAGCTCCCGAGCCAACATATTGTAACTTCGATGGAATATGTAATTCTCTCATTTTTAAATTACCCAAAGAGAACGACTCCATGTCCGTTATCGAATTGGGCAGAAACAGCCCTGTCATATTCTTTGAATTAGAGAATGCCGATCTCCGAATAACTTTTATCGGTGCATCGCATACTATTACACCTATGCCATTTTCATAGACATGACTAACTATATTACTATTGAATGGCTGTTTATTATCGTCACCAAGCACCAAGCGTATCAATGAGTTATCTTCCGTTGTATACCAAATCTCATTATCCGGAATATTTTCAGCGTCAATCTTCACACCCAACGCCCCGTTTTGCTCTATTTTATATTCCAATTCCAACCGCCCGTCAGAAGACCGAACAGCAATAAGTGTATTACGATAATAATCGGCATTAGGTTCGACCTTTAGTGCAACAGACCGTTTTTCCATCGCGCGAGTATCCGGAATAACGCTAATCCATGATTTTGCATAGTCCGGAATGACGACTTCGTACTCAACATTGGTCATGAACTCAAGCGCAACTTCTCCTCCTTCAGCAGGAATTGTCTTAACGGAGTTCTCTTCAACCTTAAGTCCGGCTTCCTCAAACCTTATACTCCGCATCATGACTTTTTCGCCATTTGACACAAAGACAACGACTTTGCTGTATTCATCAATCACAGAGCCGGTTGTCAGGTGCATCTTTCCAGTCAGACCATCGGCATCATCCGAAATTACTTTTGCCTTGACATCCGCCGAAGAGACAACCTCAACGGCAACAGGCTTAATCGTACTTGTCACTGTAAATGAAATGGTTCGGGTTGAATTTGGCGACATTACGACCAAATCGGATTCCTCAAATACGATATCTAACGCAACAGCCTTCGGTATAGTAATGACCGTGCCGTCCGCAAGGATGAAGTGTACATTGGCATCATCCTGTGTGACATCTTTGAAGAAAGTATCGCCGTCACGGCCATCAGCCCCATTTACTCCATCCTGACCATCCTTCCCGTCGGCACCCGTCGCCTTGCCGAGTTCTTGCCAGGTGCTGCCGTTATCATACGAGGCATACCAATATCCGTCAATAATCTGAAGCAACGGAGTTATTCCGTCTTTCCCGTCCTTTCCATCGACACCGTCGCTACCGTTCTCACCGTCTTTCCCGTCCTTTCCATCAACGCCGTCGCGACCGTTCTCACCATCTTTCCCGTCCTTTCCATCAACTCCGTCACGCCCGTCCGCGCCGGTGGCTTTGCCAAGTTTTGTCCAGCTGCTGCCGTTATCATAAGAGATGAACCAAAAGTTGTCCTCTATTTTAAGCACCGGAGTAACCCCATCACGGCCGTCTGTCCCATTGGCTCCGTCCTGCCCATCCTTACCATCGATACCGTCTTTACCGTCGGAACCATTCTGCCCGTCTTTGCCGTCCAATCCATCCTTGCCGTCGCGCCCCTCAGCCTTGACCTTGTTTCCGGAATCGTCCGTCAGCCACTTCCCGTCCAACGTCCAGTAATAAATCCCGTCAGTGTCCTGCCTTACACCTATCACCGGAACATACGACTTACCGTCAGCACCATCCTGCCCGTCTTTTCCATCAGCTCCATTCTTTCCGTCAATCCCGTCCTTCCCATGATAAATGGTCACCGGCTGCGACTTTGTAAACGAAATCCTATAGCCGACAGTCTTTCCGCCCTCAGTAACCGGCACGACCCCTGCCACATAGTCATTACTCTGCAAAGCGGAAACAATCGTCTGCAAAGACGAGATATTTGCATTCATCTGCTGACACAACTGTTCGAGCTTCAAAACCCGGTTCTCCAGATTCTTCACCCGCCCGGTCAATGCCGAATCATCATACTCCTTACTACAGCCAACAATCAATAATAGGCTAAAAAACAAAAGTTTAGGCAATCGTTTCATTCTGTCAGTTCTATGTTAAAAGTTATTTGTCTCCAATGTCCTGCACTTATTGGAAAAGTGACAATGAGAGTATCAAGACAAAAGGTTGCATTGAGTCTCATCGTGTCAAATACATACAAACGAAATAAGTAACATTAAGGTTAAATAATGTGCCTTGCTTCTCGCCTGCAAATATATCTCTTTTTGCTCTGATTGCAAATTTTTTCTATGAAAATGAAAATTGCAACAAACAGTACCGGCTTATCGCCCAAGCTGCTTCATGGCATACAAGGGGTAGATTTTGACATGGCGGACGACCGACGGCTGTTCTTCTTTATCCACATAGTCAATTTCGCCGAAATTCTCAAGCGAACAGCGAATTGCCTCCTTCAGGTGCTTCTCGCACATGAACAGCCACAGGCTTTTCATGCCGCCCTGAGTGCCGGACTTGACTTCAATCGGAGTTACCGTCGCATTGAGGATTTCGAGATAATCCACTTCCGCCACACTATTGCCGGTCTTTTTCCAATAGTACAGCTTCTGTCGCTGAACCGCAGGCTTGTTCCGCATAATTTCAAGGCCAGCGACCATCTCCGCGATACATCCTTTGTTGACAAGTTCCTGCGGAGAGTCTGTCATAATCGACTCTATCAGCTGTTGCGACAGAGTGCCCTCAAGGTTGAGCACTGCCAGAAGGAGCCCAGGGTCGAGAAAAAGTCCCTCATTATGGATGACCGTAAGAAACTCATCGAAAGTCATGGGATGCATAAATATGGAATTTAGGAATTCCCTGTTTGGCATCGTAATTATTTATCAATGTGGCACAAAGATAAAAAAAAGTGCTCAAATCCGACAAATAATTTGCTCGAAAACGCTCAAATCCGACAAATAATTTGCATCAAAGCGCTCAAATCCGACAAATATCATGAGTTCATGACATGAAAGACTACGCCGGAGACCATGGCCTTGAGCTCGTCGATGAAGGCCGAGGCCTCATAGTCGCCGCGCTCGATCCGGCGGAGCTTGCGTTCCCAGATGCCGGTCAGCTCGGCGGACTTGAGGAGATCCTCATGAATGGTGGAGATCAGGTCGCGGCCGGTGTCGGTCGGGAGGAGATTCTTGCGCTCACGGCGGATGTAACCGCGCTTGAAGAGCGTCTCGATGATGGCGGCGCGGGTCGATGGGCGGCCTATGCCGTTTTCCTTGAGGGCGTCGCGAAGTTCCTCGTTGTCAACGAACTTGCCGGCCGTCTCCATAGCGCGGAGAAGAGTCGCCTCGGTGTAGGGTTTGGGAGGTGTTGTCCAGGTCTCCTTGAGAGTGGGGACGTGCGGCCCGGACTCCCCTTTCGTGAAGTTCGGCATAATCCTGAGTTCCGCGCCGTCGGAGGGGCCTTCGCCATCTCCCTGTGAGCCCCCCGCGGAAGCCTGCCCGCCGTCCGGCTGCTGCGCGTTTGCCTGCGGACGCTGCTCCACCGCTCTCCAGCCGGGCTTCAGAATCTGCTTGCCGGATGCCTTGAACTCGATGTCGGCGACCCTGCCGAGGACCGTCGTCGTCGAAATCTCGCAGTCGGGGTAGAACTCCGCGATGAAACGGCGCGCCACGAGGTCATAGACCACCATCTCCTGCTGCGTGAGGTTTGTCGCCGGAACTCCGGTCGGGATTATCGCGTGGTGGTCCGTCACCTTCGAGTTGTCGAAGACCCGCTTCGTCTTCGGAAGCTTCTTCCCCTTCAGCGGGTCGGTAAATTCGCGGTATGCAACGAGTCCTTCGAGGGTCTTGGGAACTTTCGGATATATGTCGTCGCTGAGGAAGGTCGTATCGACGCGGGGGTATGTCGTCACCTTCTTCTCGTACAGCGACTGGATGAGGCGCAGGGTCTCGTCGGCGCTGAAGCCGAAGCGCTTGTTGCACTCGACCTGAAGCGAGGTGAGGTCGAAGAGGCGCGGGGCGAACTCCTTGCCTTTCTTCTCGGCGATGTCGGTGACCGTGAAGTCGTTGCCGCTTATTACCTCAAGCAGTTTCTCTCCGTCTTCCTTCACCTTGAACTTGCCCTTGGTCGAACTGAAGACAGTGTCGCGGTAGGTGGTCTTGAGCTCCCAATACGGTTCCGGCTTGAAATTCTCGATTTCGTTCTGCCGACTTACAATAAGAGCTAAAGTAGGGGTTTGGACCCTTCCGATCGACAGCACCTTACGGTCGCGGGAATATCCTCCGCCATATTTCAGACTATAGAGTCTTGTGGCGTTCATCCCGAGCAGCCAGTCCCCTATGGCGCGGCACAGGCCTGCCTCGTAGAGCCGCTGGAACTTGGAAGAGTCCTCAAGGTGGTTGAAGCCTTCGCGGATAGCCTCCTCGGTGAGGGATGAAATCCACAGGCGCTTGACCGGACACTTCGCCCGCGCCTTCTGCATGACCCAGCGCTGAATCAGCTCTCCCTCCTGTCCGGCATCGCCGCAGTTCACGATCATGTCGGCGTTCTGCATCAGCTGTTCTATAACTTGAAACTGCGCCTTGTAAGTCTCGTTGTCTATGAGCTTTATGCCGAAGCGCGGGGGCATCATGGGAAGGGTCGATAGCGCCCATACACGCCACTTCGGGTCGTAGTCGTGAGGCTCCTTGAGTGTGCACAGGTGGCCGAATGTCCACGTCACCTGATAGCCGTTGCCCTCGATGTAGCCGTTCTTTTTCAGCTTGGCTCCAAGGACATCGGCAATCTCTCTCGCCACACTCGGCTTCTCTGCGATGCAAACTACTGCCATAAATCCCCCCTCCCGTTTGTCTCATTACCCCTCCCGTCCCCTAAAAGGGGAAGCGGTGCTCCGTGCGCACCATCGCACAAAGTCCCCGCTTCGCTGTTCTCCGCACGGCGCTTATGCGCCTTTTTCTCAACAATACACATCATGCAAGCCTGGCTAAATTATCTTCAATAAATTCAAAAATTCTCTCCTTATCCGTAAAGTCGGGGATTTGAAGGGAGCTGTATTCGCGAACCACTTCGGGCGGGTTTGTGGTCGTGAGACCTATCACGAGAGCGCCGGAGGCCTTGCCGGACCTGAGACCGTTGACGGAGTCCTCGAAGACTACGGTGTGTGCGGCATCTGTTCCGAAACGCGCCATTCCTTTGAGGAAGCAGTCCGGATCGGGCTTCGAGGCCGCGAAGTCCTCGCTTGTCAGGATGGCGTCGAAGAGCCCCGGAATCTCAGGCCTCTTCGCATAGACGCTCCTCATTTTCTGAAGATTGGAGCTGGTCACGACGGCCATCTTGAACCCGCGCCGACGTCCTTCCTTGATGAAGTCGACGACACCGGGTATGTAGTCGTATGGCATATCCTTCTCAAATTTGTCGAGACGGGCGGCTATCTCCGGCCACAAATCCCTCCGGGTTCCGAAATATGTCGAAAGGATGCAGTCAAGCGTACTCCCCTTCACCGCCTTCCCGAAATCCTCACAGTGGAGACACTCCTTTCCAATCCCATCCCAAAGTATCGTATAGAATTTTTCAGAGTCGACGACAACGCCGTCAAAGTCAAAAAGCAGCGCCCTGTTTTCCATCGTCCTACACATATTTCAGCTCCATATACGTCGCGCCCATCTGGGCGCCGAACACGCCTCCGATGAATCCGATGAGGTCTCCCTGGGAAATCTTGCCGTCCCGCGTGAGCAGGTCAATAGACTTGGCTGAGAACTCTTCCTTGTCGTTCACTCTTGAGAAGGGGTAGGCCTCAATCCCGAACACAAGGGCCAGTTCCCTCATTGTGCAGCTGTTATAGCACATGGCATAAACCGGAACTTTAGGCCGATATGTAGAGAGGTAGCGCCCGACCCGCCCCGTGTAGGTGTCAAACACGAGAGCCTTGACCGGCAGTTCCTGGGTCGCGGCCACAAGAGACCTTGCAATCACCACCGCCACAGGCTTTACTGCATTCTTCAGATTCAGTTCAAGATTCACGTCAATGGTCTTCTCCGTCTGCAGGGCAATCTTCGTCATGGTCTCCACCGCCTCCACGGGATATTTCCCGTAGGCGCTCTCCCCGCTGAGCATGATGGCGTCGGCGCTCTGGAAAATGGCGTTCGCGACGTCGGTCACCTCGGCACGGGTCGGACGCGGATTCTCTATCATGCTCTGCAGCATCTGCGTCGCAATAATCACGGGTTTCTTCCTGTTCCTGCAGGCCTTCACGATATCCCTCTGTATCAAAGGAATGCGTTCCGCCGGAATCTCAACCCCGAGGTCTCCGCGGGCTACCATAATCCCGTAGCTGTATGTAAGGATTTCATCGAGGTTGTCTATGCCCTGCTGGTTCTCTATCTTTGATATGATTTTCAGATGGCTATCGTGCGCGTCAAGAATTTCCTGAATTTCATGAAGGTCGCGGGCGCTGCGGACAAACGAGTGCGCGACGAAATCGATGTCGGCGCCGATTGCCCACTCTATGAACCTGCGGTCCTTTTCCGTCACCGCGGGGAGGTTTATGTGCACGGCCGGAACATTGACGCTCTTGTGCCCCTTGATTATCCCTTCATTCATCACCTTGCAGATGAGCTTTCCGTCCCCTTTCGCGACGACGGACAAATCAACGGAGCCGTCGTCGATGAGTATGTCCGACCCCACGGGCACGTCCTCAGCCATATGCGGATAGGTTGTATATAGCGTTCCCCGGCGGCACGGCTGCGTCGGATCATCCACGATTTCAATCGTTTCGCCTGTCCGCGCTATGAACCCGACGGAATCGGCCATCTGCGTGAGCCTCACTTCCGGGCCCTTCGTGTCTATGAGAATGGCTATCCTATCTGAGACCTTTCTGACATTATCCACAATCGTCTGCGCCCCCTCAAGCGAAGCGTGGGCCGAGTTGATGCGCACGACGTTCATCCCGTTTTCGTAGAGCTGCCGGATGAAGTCCACCTCACACCTGTTGTCCGCGACGGTGCATATAATCTTTGTCTTCTTGTCTATCATTTTCAACATTTTTTTCGCTGCAAAATTAACTATTTTCATCCAATCGGCGAAGATAATATCGTCCCGTAATGAAAATTACTGTTATTTGACGATATATTGCTAAATTCGCGGACGATTTCGTCGATTCCGATGATTTCGCCGAACACATATATTTTTATGGACAAGTTTTTTGCGGACGACATAATATGCGCCCCGGCGACAGTTCCGGGCACGGGGGCAATTTCCATTATAAGGGTGAGCGGCTGCGGATGCCTTGAACTCGCGGACAGGATAGTCTCCCTGAAGAAAGGCAGGCTCGCGGACGCGGCGGGCTACACTCTGCACTATGGCACGGTGTTTTACACTTCGAGTAAGGAAAGTTTGCCAACACGGAAAGCCAATATTTGGGGCGACGATAGAGCCTCGATGGCGGGAGGCATGGAGACCCTCGATGAGGTGATTGTCAGCGTTTTCCGGGCACCGCATTCCTACACGGGAGAGGATGCGCTGGAGATTTCGTGTCATGCGTCGAAATATATTGTTTCGGAACTGATGCAGTTGCTGATACAGGCAGGATGCAGGCTCGCCAGGCCCGGAGAGTTCACGCAGAGGGCATTTCTGAACGGGAAGATGGATCTCGCGCAGGCCGAGGCGGTCGCGGATGTAATCGCATCGTCGTCGGAAGCGTCCCACAGGGTGGCGATGTCCCAGATGAAAGGCGGCTTCTCGCAGGAGCTGACCCGGATGCGCGCCGAGCTGCTGGAGCTCGTAACCATGATGGAGCTGGAACTGGACTTCAGCGAAGAGGACGTGGAGTTCGCCGACCGTTCAAGGCTTGCAGCCCTCGTTGACGGGACATCAGGACACATCACCCGCCTGATGGATTCGTTCCGGCTCGGCAACGCCCTGCGCAACGGCATCCAGACAGCCATCGTCGGGGCGACGAACGCCGGCAAGAGCACGCTCCTCAACTCCCTTCTCGGCGAGGACCGCGCCATCGTCTCGGACATCGACGGCACGACCCGCGACACCATCGAGGAGACCCTCAACATCGACGGCATCCTCTTCCGCTTCATAGACACCGCCGGCCTGCGCGAATCAACCGACGCGATTGAGCGCATAGGCATCGAAAGGTCCTACCGCAAGCTCTCTGAGGCCTCGGTAGTCATCGCGATGCTTGACGCGACGAAACTCGACGCCATCCTTGCCGATGAGTTCTCCGCGCTCCTCCCTCTGGTTGATTTTCGGAAGCAGAAACTGTTCGTCATCCTCAACAAAATTGATGAAATTTCGGAAGACGAACTCGATAACAAAAATGTTTTAATACAAAACATTTTTATTTCCTACGCTGATGGCTCAGACTTTGACGCAAAAACAGAGGAAGATACAAGGATCTCTCTGTTTCCCGTATCCGCCAAGACGGGAGAAGGCCTATCCGACCTGAAAGCAGCACTGGCGGACTCGCAGCAGGGCTGGAACGAAGCCTCGACGGAGCAGACATTAGTGACAAACCTGCGTCACTATCAGGCACTCGCCTCCTCCTCCGCCGCCCTCTCCCGCATTCGCCTCGGCCTGACCCGCTCAGTCCCGACCGACCTGCTCGTCCAAGACCTCCGCGAAGCCATCGACGCCCTAGGCGAAATTGTCGGCGTCATCAGCAGCCAGGAAGTTCTGAACAATGTGTTTAGGAATTTCTGCGTCGGAAAATAACGGGGTAAAAGCAAGCG
>DJPQ01000010.1 GCA_002439805.1 Bacteroidales bacterium UBA6408 | reverse complement strand
CCTTGTTCTTCACATACGTCTCGCTTCCGCCATCGTGGCCTACGAGTACGGCTGCCAGATGGGGGCGCTTGCCGCCTTGCGCTACGATGCGTTCTACTTCTTGGGCTATTTCTTGCTTGATTGTGGCGGCTGTTGCTTTGCCGTCGATGATTACGGGAGTGCTCATTTTTAGTTTGGAGTTTTAAGGTTAGGAGGGGAGTTTTAAGTTTTGAGGTTATGAGGTTATAAAGTTAGCCTCAGACAGGCTCGAGCCAGCCAAAGTAACTTTATAACCTCATAACCTAAAAACTTAAAACTCTTTTCCTCCCTACGGCATCTTGGGCATTCCAGGCATCTTAGGCATACGTGCCATCATCTTGCCCATCTTGGAGCCAGTGACCATCTTCATCATCTTGCGAGTCTGGTCGAACTGCTTCACGAGGCGGTTGACCTCCTGAATGCTCGTGCCCGAACCCTTAGCAATGCGATTCTTGCGGCTCTGATTGAGCACTTCGGGGTGCTGACGCTCCTTGGGAGTCATCGAGAGGATGATAGCTTCGATACCCTTGAAGGCATTGTCGTCGATCTCTACGTCCTTGAGCGCCTTGCCCACACCGGGAATCATCGAAGCGAGGTCCTTGAGGTTGCCCATCTTCTTGATCTGCTGAATCTGGTTGTAGAAGTCCTGAAGAGTGAACTGGTCCTTGGCGAGCTTCTTCTTGAGTTCGCGCGCCTGCTTCTCGTCGAACTGTTCCTGTGCCTTCTCCACGAGGGACACGACGTCACCCATCCCGAGTATTCTGTCCGCGATTCGCTCCGGATGGAACTGGTCGAGCGCCTCCATCTTCTCGCCCGTGCTGACGAACTTTATAGGCTTGCCGACAACGGTCCTGATTGAGAGCGCGGCTCCGCCTCTGGTGTCACCGTCAAGTTTTGTGAGTACAACGCCGTCGAAGTCGAGCCTGTCGTTGAACGCCTTTGCCGTGGCCACCGCGTCCTGGCCTGTCATGGAGTCGACCACGAAGAGGGTTTCCGTCGGCTTTATGGCGTCGTGCAGCGCGGAAATCTCGTTCATCAGCTCCTCATCGACCGCAAGCCGTCCCGCAGTATCGACGATTACGACCGAATATCCCTCGCTCTTCGCCTTTGCAATCGCGTTCTTCGCAATCGCAATCGGGTCCTGAACCCCGTCCTCGGAATAGACAGGCACTCCGACCTGCTCTCCGAGCACCTTCAGCTGGTCTATTGCCGCAGGGCGGAAGGTGTCGCAGGCGGCGAGCATGACCTTCATGCCCCTCTTGCTCCTGATGTTCAGAGCCAGCTTTCCGCAGAACGTGGTCTTTCCCGAACCGTTCAGACCCGCAACGAGAATCACCGCCGGCGATCCCTTGACATTGATGTCGCTGCTCTCGCTTCCCATCAGCCGGGCCAGCTCGTCGTGCACGATCTTGACGATCATCTGCTGCGGCTTCACCGCCGTGAGCACGTTCTGGCCTATAGCCTTGGCCTTGACATTGTCGCAGAATTCCTTCGCGGTCTTGTAGCTCACGTCCGCGTCGAGCAGCGCCCTCCTGATTTCCTTGAGCGCCTCCGCTATGTTTATTTCCGTAATCTTACCCTCGCCCTTGAGAATCTTGAACGACCTCTCAAGCTTGTCTGACAAATTTTCGAACATATATGCCTTCTTTTTATAATGCGATTGCAAAAATAGTGAAATTTCCGGAACATTCATTACCTTTGCAGCAGGTCGGCCGTAGATGAATCGCATATGTCTGGACTGCCATATAACGAAAGGGATATAGTATCAATATTTGACTATAGCAAACACTTGATTGATAAGTGTTTGCGTGATTTTGTGCCAGATGCCGGGGAATATCGGGGAAAAGGAGGTCTTGGACAACTGGTCGAGGAACATTATTTCAAGTATGGGGTGAACAGTCGTCAGGCGGCGGATTTCGCGTTTGTGAACACTGAACTGAAATGCACGCCGCTGAAGCGTGCGGCTGACGGCGAACTTCTGATAAAGGAGCGTCTTGTATGCAGCATGATCAACTATGCTGAAGATTGGAATAAATCCTTTGAGGAGTCCCATATCTACAAGAAATGCCTCATGATGCTGATTTTGTTCTATCTTCACGGCAAGAATACCCCTAAGCTTGACCTGAAATTCATCTTTTCCGTCTTGTGGCGAATACCGGATAAGGATTTGCTGATTATCAGGAACGATTATGAGACAATAATCTCAAAAATCAGGGACGGCAAGGCTCATGATTTGTCCGAAGGCGACACTATGTATCTCGGAGCCTGTCGGAAAGGGCAGAAAGGGGATTCGCTCATGGCACAGCATGACAGTCCCGTAAGAGCGCCTCGTCGTGCATGGAGTCTAAAGGCAGCGTATATGCGCATAATCCTTGATGAAGTAAAGAAGAATAATGTGGACGGCGCCTATAGTAATGTTGGCATTCGAGCGTCATCCTCCGGCCTGAAACCGTTGTTTACATTCAGGGAACTGTCTGACAGCAGTGTGGATGAGATTCTGCTGAAACGTTTTGCTCCCTATGTGGGCAAGACTTATGAGGATATATGCAGGTGCTTGGGAACGGCTCCCGAGACTTCTAAGTCACGATATTTCAACATCGCCAACAAGATTGCCGGAAATGCCGCTGTGGGAAACGTGAACAGAACGGAGGAGTTCCGGAAGTCAGGTCTCACGATGAAAACAGTCAGAGTTCGTCAGACAGGTGTCGTGAAAGAGAGTATGTCGTTTGAAAATATTGACTATCAGGAGGTCTTCGACTGTAATGATTGGGTTGATTCCAGACTATACGAACTATTTACGAGCCGTTTTCTTTTGGTGGTTTTCAGAGAGACGGATCAAGATGACAAGAATGCCGGCAAGTTGTATGGGGAGGAATATCGATTGGACAAGGTCGCTTTCTGGACTATGCCGTCTGCCGACCTGAATGTCGCCCGTGATTATTGGCAGAACATCAGAAAATGTGTCCTTGAGAATCATATAGATTCGAAGCATTTCTGGAGCATGGGCGACGACCGGTATTTCCATGTCAGGCCTAAGGCCAGGGTGGCAGACGATATGACAGAAAATCCGAATGGTGGGATGGCAAAGAAATATTGCTATTGGTTCAATGCAAGATATGTCAGGAATATAATTGATAATGAAATATAGGATAGAGGAGAATACTGGGGAGAATCATATGCTCTGTGAACCTGTCGCGGAGTATTCCCGTGCTGTGCATAGCCGTCTGGTCGAGCCGGAGCTTTTTGCAAGCCCGGAGGTCGAGACTGGGGCAGGGGATATTCGCGTCGTTGAACTTTTTGCGGGGGTCGGCGGCTTCAGGATTGGTCTTGAACGGGCTTCGGAAAGATACAAGACCGTGTGGAACAACCAGTGGGAACCGGCAACGAAACGGCAGGACGCCAGCATTGTCTATTGCCTTAGGTTCGGATCGGAAGGACACTCGAATGAAGACATAGCGACGGTTCAGACTGAGGATATCCCTGATTGTGACCTTTTGTGCGGGGGATTCCCTTGCCAGGACTATTCTGTTGCAACAACCTTGCAGCGTTCGGGAGGAATAGAGGGTAAGAAAGGGGTGCTGTGGTGGCAGATATACCGTATTCTTCAGGAAAAGGGTGACCGTCGGCCGAACTACCTGATGCTGGAGAATGTTGACCGTCTGCTCAATTCTCCGGCAAGACAGCGCGGACGCGACTTCGCGATCATATTGTCTTCGCTCTCAAGTCTCGGATATGCGGTGGAATGGCGTGTCATAAATGCCGCCGATTACGGGATGCCGCAGCGCAGAAGGCGTACTTATATAGTGGCATACCGCTATGATACGCCGCTTGCATCGCGGCTATCCGTCATGGAATCCAAGTTCGACTGGATCCTTGAAGACGGGGTGATGCCGCAGGCTTTCAGGTGCGAACCTAAAGACAAGAGAGGGCGGATGCGCTTCAACATTTCAGACGACATTGCCGATGTCTCGGTTAATTTCAATAAAGGCAAGAAGACGAGTCCGTTTCGGAACTCAGGCGTCATGACGGGCGGTGAAGTTTTCACGATGGATACGCTTCCTGTCTATTCCGGACATAATATGACCCTCGGGGAAATCCTCGTAAAAGAAATCGAGGTTCCGGACGAATTCTTTATCCCAGAAGCGGACCTGCCGAAATGGGAGTATCAAAAAGGAGCCAAGTCGTTGAAACGTAAGGATAAGGCAACGGGTTTTGAATACAATTACAGTGAGGGCGCGATGGCTTTCCCTGATTGCCTTGACCGTGCTTCCCGAACAATTATAACAGGTGAAGGCGGAGCTGCTCCATCCCGGTTCAAGCATATAATACGGACCGCTGACGGCCGTTTCCGCAGACTCGTGCCGGTTGAGCTGGAACGTCTCAATATGTTCCCGGACAATCACACGGCCGGGGCAAGCGACATTCGCCGCGCTTTCCTGATGGGCAATGCCCTTGTGACTGGAATTGTGGAAAATATTGCTTTGGTGCTGGAGTCACAGATGTAATTTGCAGAAATCAGCGAAATTTTCCGTAATTTTGCACGGATATGCCCGGAACGGCGTAAAGTTTGCCGAACGGGCGGGATTTGCACGAATTTACATGGACATACAGACTTCCTTTTTCATCACGGCGGTCGTGGCGATTACGCTCGCGCTGCTGCTGTTTTTCATAAAGGTTCCCTCGTCGCCCTATGCGCGGAGGCTCGGACACACGAAGAACGCAATCGCCGGCTGTTTCGCGCTGGCGGGAGTCATATTCATATACACGATGACGCGCATCGACTACGAATGGAACGACTTCTATCCGGCGATGATGATGTTCGTCGTGACGGCGCTCTCCTCGGTGATTCTCTCCGTCTCGCTGCTCAACCTGATGGACCCGTCCCCTTCGGGAAACGACAAGTACTGGCTGAACATAATGGTTGTGGCGATATGGTCCGTCGCCCTCATCTATTATTACGACTATCCCGTGAAATGGGTACGCATTACGGCATATACCAGCAGCATCGTGCTCTTCATCGCCCAATGCATATCGCATATAATCGCATTCAACAACAGCTATCGCCGGGCGCTGCACAATCTTGAGATATATTACGACGAGGATGAGGAGCATAAGATAAAATGGATACGCTTCTGCTACATAATCATGATGCTGACGCAGATGTTCGTGCTTGTCTATATGCTTCTTCCGCGCAGCCTGATGAAGGTATATGTCCTTTTCTATGCGCTGTTCATCCTCTACTTTACCGTCAATTTCATCTCTTTCCTCGGCTCCCACAAGCTCCTGCTCGACGCCTTTGCCTACAAGGCGCTTTCGGGCGAGGGGCGCGGGACTGCACGCCGCCGCCGCGACGGAAGCCGCCGTGCAAGGGCACTGGCAGGCGCAGCGGAGGGGACGGAACTGATCTACACTGACCGGGATCTCCGGACGCTGGACGCCTCCATAGCCCAGTGGGTCGAGGCAGGAAAGTACCGCGAGTCGGACAAGACCCGCGACGAGATTGCCGCCGAACTGCACACGACCAAGGAACTTCTCCAGACCTACTTCGCCGACAAGGGGCAGGATTTCCGCACATGGCGCACCGAACTGCGCATCCGGGACGCGAAGGCGATGCTTCTTGCCAACAGGAACATCTCCGTCAATGCCATCGGCGAGCGCTGCGGTTTCAGCGACCGCTCCAATTTCCACCGCCAGTTCCAGAAGATTGTCGGCTGCTCCCCGAAGCAGTGGCGCGACTCCGGGGGCAAGACAGAGGCTAATGAGTGACTGACGGCTATTTTATGCGGGATGATAAGGTGATATGCCGGGACTGGCGGAATGCCTTGTCGCGGCGCAGGAACTCCTCCTTCTCCGAGCCGGGCAGCGCCCAGTCGATGAATCTCTCGAAAATGTAGCTTACGGCCTGTTCCGACGGGTGTATCATGTCCTCGGCGTAGAATCGGTAGTCACGCAGCTCGTCGAGCATAATTTCGTAGGCGGGGAAGTAGTCGCAGCGGACTACACCGCCGTCTGAGGAGTCGTCTGAGGAGCCGTCTGAGGATTCGTTTGCCCCGGCCCCCGCTCTCCGGGATGTCGGCAACTGGGGAGTCGGCTGTCCGGAAACCCTCCGCATCGCCTCGTCAAGCCCGACGAGCAGGTTCGCCTTGCTGATCCGGTTGCCGTGCGCACCGTCCTTGAGATGACGGATGGGGCTCACGGTGAAGATGAACTGTTTGCCGGGATGGTTCAGGACGATGTCGCTGATAATCCGCCCTGTTTCGGCCGCGTCCAGAAACTCCCTCCTGTACTCTTTCGCGTCCCTTTTCAGACAATTGGCGACGATGATTCCGCTTTCAACGGCTTCATTGCCTCCGTGCCCGATGCCGTCGCCTTGGCCGGCCGCGCTACCTATGAAGCGGTAACACCAGCTGGTCCCGAGCGTCACCAGGACTTTGTTGCAGCTCTTCCAGAATGCGGATGACCGGTCCAGAGCCTCGTTCGCGGATGCAAGGAACTCCTCGGCTGTCTCCCGTGCCGCAAGGGTATGATGATGAAATGAGCACCATTTCGTGCTGCCGCTTCCCATCCGGACGCAGTCATTCTCCGTAAAATGCGCCCCGTTGTCAAGCCTTTCTATGCTGTCGAGAATCGAGGCCGGGTTGTAGAGCGTCCCGAACGGGTTGAGGCACACATCAAAGCCCCTTTCAAGCAGTTTCTTGCCTATGCTGTCGGCAAAGCAGCTGCCCAGACTCATAATCCTGTCACCGCAGGAAATCGTGACTCCGCTTTTCGGAAATTCAACGGGTGTCGTAAGTTTCATGCTCAGTTTTCGTAACTAAATTATTCTCTTCCTGCCGTTTCGGATGCAACGGTGGAATCGGGAAATATATTTCCGCTCCGTATATATCACAAAATTAGTCAAAATCATCGTAAAAAACGCTAAATTTGCGAGGATATACGGAAGACGAAAGGGTAATCCCGTCTTTCCGGGGTGTCGCGACATGATTGTGTCATATATAATATGGTAGGAAAAGTCTTCGCATCGTTCATTTTTGTGACGGCGTTCGCATTGACGTCGTCGGCGCAGGCCCGTTTCGAGTATGACGTGAACTTCGATTTCCGGTTCGACAACAGGGAATATGACCGCAGCGGCTTTCAGAACTCGGGAACATTGTTCGGGGCACGTCTGGCGCCGTCCGTCGGGTTCAGTGCCGGGCTTGGTGGCACCTCGCACCGTCTCATGGCCGGGGTGGATGCCCTGTCGCAGTTCGGGACCTCGGACAAGGAACTCCGCTGCAGCCTCATGTTCTGGTATCAGCTGGGGATGAAGTTCCGTGAGACCGACTTCAGACTCTCTGCCGGACTGCTGCCGCGAAGTTTCTCGAAAGGGGACTGGTCCCCGCTCTTTTTCTCCGACTATCTGAAATTCTATGACAACCGCTTCGAGGGGCTGCTCCTCAGCTGGGAACGCCCCAAATCCTATTTTGAACTCGGCTGCGACTGGATCGGGGTGGCGGACGGCACGCGCCGGGAAGAGTTTATGGTGTTCGCTTCAGGCAGGGTTCGGCCGCTCAAGTGGCTGAAATTGGGCTGGGAGGCCTACATGCTTCACTATGCCTGCTCCGAAGTCGTGAAGCAGGTGAATGACAATGTCCTCGCCGAACCTTATGTCACATTTGACTTCGCGCCCCTGTCGGGCATTCAGGCTCTTTCGCTCAAATGCGGATGGATTCAGACCTATCAGCGCGACCGTGCCAACATAGGCCACTGTGTCGCCCCGTATGCCGGGGAACTTGTCACAACGCTCCAGCACTGGGGTGCGGGTCTGAGCAACAGTTTTGTCATAGGACGCAACCTTATGCCCTACAGCCACCACATCGATGCCGCCGGCGTCCCTTACGGAGGAAACTTCTACCTCGGCGACCCGTTCTACGGGCTTGTGGACCCGCGTCGGGAGGGCTGGAAAGACGTTGCAGACGGCGGTACCTCTGACATACAGCGAGGGCTTTATGATCGTCTGGAGATTTACTATGCCCCGAAAATATGCGCCGGTCTCCATCTCCGTGCCTCGCTCTTCTTCCATTTCCACAGACGTCAGTACTCCGGGACCAACCAGATGGTTTCGCTCGTCTTCAACTTGAACGAGCTGATTGGCGTTGCCCGGGAGAGACGGGCCTCCGTCAGGGAATGACCCTCGGAAAGGAAACCGATTCGGGAATATGGTTTGTCCACGATCAACAGAAAGTAAAACTATCCTCTTATGATACGGAAATATATGAAAAAGTTGTCAGTTCTTGCCATCATCGTCTCCTCCGTGGTTCTCGCGTCCTGCGGCCCGAAGGACGGAGTCTATGAATTTGACCTTTTCAGTACCAACGATGTCCACGGGACATGGTTCGGCTCGACCTGCACCTCCTCCCGCGTCCGCCCCTCGCTGCTTGCCGTCAGCCGCTATGTCGATACCGTCACGCCGCATCTTACATCCGGGGAACTCAACGACGC
>DJPQ01000084.1 GCA_002439805.1 Bacteroidales bacterium UBA6408 | reverse complement strand
GCCGCCCCGTGCCTGTCCTCGGCGAAGAGCAGCGCCACCAGCTGCGGATGCACCTGTTCGTTCGTCCCGAAGTCCCCGCGCAGGAAGCGTGAAATCAGTTCCCCATAGACCGGGGAGTCATAGCGCGGGAAATGGATGTATTCCAGACTCTGCGGCAGCGCCTCGAGATATTGCCGCAACTTTCTGACCTGCGTCGATTTGCCCGACCCGTCGAGACCTTCGATAACTATAAGCATATTACTTTATTTCACTTTCGAATGAAACTTTATTCCGCAAAATGACCGTTCACTATGAGAACTCATGCGAAAACTCACTAATTTTGCAGTCTGCAAACATACGAAAAATTTGGGGATATATGAACGGGAATATGAATGACAGGTCAGGTCGCGTGGTGAAAATCATGGGCATCGTGAACATCACGCCGGACTCGTTCTACTCGGGAAGCAGGAATATGACTCCTGACGGTAAGATTCTGATTGACAGGATTGTGGAGCGGGTCACGGACATGATTGAGAAGGGCGCGGGATATATCGACGTCGGCGCGTGCTCCACCCGCCCCGGCTCCGAAAGCGTCGATGCCGAAAACGAATGGAAAAGGCTGAAGGCCGTGCTGCGTCCCATACGCGAGGTCGTTCCGCCGGGAGTGAAAATCTCCATTGACACGTTCCGCCGGGACATCATCGCCAGGACGCTCGATGAAATCGGGGAAGTGACGGTCAATGACATATCCGCCGGCGAGGACGACCCCATGATGCTCGGGGAGGTCGCAGCCAACTCCTTGGAATACATCGCGATGCACAAGAAGGGCATTCCTTCGGACATGCAGTCGAAGTGCGACTACGGAAACGGGGTCACGGCCGCCGTCATGGACTATTTCCGCGAGTTCGCCCTCAAGGCCGACCGTCTAGGCATCCGCAACTGGATTCTCGACCCTGGCTTCGGTTTCGCCAAGACGGTGGAGCAGAACTACGAGCTGCTCGACCACCTCGCCGAATTTCAGGCGTTCGACCGTCCCATCCTCGTCGGAATCTCCCGCAAGAGCATGATTTACAAGCCTCTCGGTCTCACTCCGGAAGCCCCCGCAGTCCTTGAGCGCACGACAGAGCTTCACCGCCGTGCCATCGCCGCCGGAGCCTCGATTCTCCGCGTCCACGACGTCGCCGAAGCCGCCGCCCTGCTGTGACGGCCGGCTCAGAAGCCGACTTTCCTGCGGGCGGAGACGTCGCCGATCTTTTCGTCACGACACCAGGCCTCAAGCGTCCCGAAGTCGGGGACGGAGCCGCTGATTATTGAGTGCATCAGCCTCTTTCGGGTGACATTCTCAATCTGGCCGCCGGAGAAACTGAAGGACGAGGCGAGGCGGTCGGCCTGCTCCTGCGTGAGATCGGGAATCATCGAAAGCCAGATTTTCGACATGGTACGCTCCGACGGGCGGTTGAACTTCAGCTTGTAGAGGAAACGGCGCTCGAAGGCCTTGTCAAGGTTGTCGGTGAGGTTGGTCGTCGCGATGAGTATGCCTTCGAGGTTCTCCATCTCCTGCAGAATGATGTTCTGAACGCTGTTCTCCATCTTATCGACTCCGCTTCTCGCCCCTTCAGGGCGTATGCCGAAAATGGCGTCGGCCTCGTTGAAGAGGAGAATCGGAGCCACCTTGCTGTTCTTCACCGCCTGCCGGTAGTTGTCGAAGAGAGCCTTGACGTTCTTCTCGCTCTCGCCGACGTAGCAGTCGCGCAGCTTTGTGACATCGACGGAATAGATGTCCCGCCGGCAGGCCTTTGCCAGCTGATAGACGGTCTCGGTCTTTCCGGTTCCCGGTGCGCCGTAGAAAAGGCAGGTCAGCCCCGTCCTCATACCGTTCTTCTTCAGAGCCGTGCAGATGCGGCGGTAGCCCTTGTCCGTGAGCAGCGCCTTCAGCTCGGACACCCGCTTCCCGTCCTCGTCTTCATAGAACAGTTCCTTCTTCACGATGCCGTTGCAGGCAATCAAGCCCTGAAGCGGGCTTCGCTTCTGCTGTATCCCGCCCGAGTCGGCAAAAATCTCCTCCTTGATGCTGTCCTTAATCTTGAAATAGGTCTTGTCGATGACCCCGCTCTCCGATGCGTAGGTAATCAGTCCCTTAGTCTGCATACGCAGGGCTTCATGAACATACAGGGACCGCAGCGTGTCCATATCGGACTCGGAGACATAGTCCTCGATGTTGTGCCATCCGATCATGTCGTCCTGACAGTCGAAATAGCGGCTGCACATGACATAGAAGGTGATGCGTTCGGGACGGTGCAGTCTGCCGACCGAGTATTTGCGGAATGCGGCTGAGACGGAAGTGTCCGGATTGCTCTCGACAAGGCTGTCAAGCTGCCGGACCAGCCGCTCGTCGTCAAGGGCACCATCATCCCTGCGTTCGAGCAGCTTGCCGATGCGGCGAAGAATCGCAATCGTGCCCAGCCCGGCGGTCTCAGGACGGCGGTAGGCGCCGGTGCGGACAATCGAGTCGAGGGCATCCGCGTTTATGGAATAGAAGTCACCGCTGTGGCCGCGGCTGGAGACGTCCACCAGCCACCTGTCCAGAAGCTCCTGAATGTCCGGATGATACGACATGAACCTGATGAAGCTGACGTCGAAATAGGAAGCGAGCTGCTGCGACCCGACATCCGAGCCTCCGCCGAGTTCCATAATCGCCGCAAAAAGCAGAACCTGCCTCTCAGAGAGCTCCAGAGCACGGCAGACAAGATTCAGGTCGTCTCCGGCCTCCTTCAGTTTGGCGGCACTGAGATTCAGCACCTTGCTTTCCCGTCCCGGAAATCTGTCCTCCGAATTTACGGCCGTCACCTCCAATGTCCTGACAATCCCGTCAAGAGCCTCCATCACTGTCCTCGTCTTTCTTTCCATATCAATGCATCGTTTTACGATACAAAGATACCGCGAGCATACGAAAATATCATTCGCAAGTCAAGAAAGACTTTATCCGTTTCATAGCTCTCCTCCTACACCCTTAAATTTTTCGACGAATGCGGCAATCATCTGAAACACCTTATGCTTTTTCTTCAAATAAAGAGGGTTCAAAGGACTCATCTTCGGCAGGACATCATTGAAATCTGTCCCGTTTTCACTTGCAAATTCACGCCTCAAAGATGTCATGAGGTATCGTTTGGCCTCCGCTTCATTCAAGTTCTCACTTGCAATCAGAGCGGCCGCTTCCTGTTTCTGCCGATGTTGTGCATACTTAAAAAACGCCTCGATAATGCTGACCTTATCCGTAATTGCATCAAGGTCTGTTTCATTGATGAAATCCACGATAAGACTTTCCTTTGCCCTATTGCCGACACTTGCACGGATTACTCCCCGTATTTCGTCTATTAAAGAAGACTTGTCCTTTGTCTTTTTATTGTGTTCAAAAACAAGTTCAAGAATATAGTCCAAGTTTATCTCCTGCGACTTGAGCAAATCAACCTCAAAAACCACATCGTTCCAGTCAATTTTTGACTTCTCCGCGACGGCGTTTTCCCGCTCCCTTCTACGCCAGTCCCGTATGTCGTTATAAGCCGATTTATAGTCCTGAACTTTACGGTCCGGGAGAATTTCCACTTGCCGCATATTCAGAATGTCATCATCTGTCACAAAATGAGTGTTTTTGAACGTCTCAACGGCATCGCCATCATTCAGGTCAATCTCCTGCAATGCCTTAAGATTGGCATATTCATCATAGTTCTGCAATATGTTCTCTATCCGCAGATACTCCCCGAAAAGCTTGGAAAACTCTTTTTTATCCTGTTCCGTCTCTATTTCATCAACATCCGGAAATCTTTCATTCAGTTCCTTTACCACCTCAAGATAACCCCGACGAGTCTCCCCCGACACGAAATCCTTAAAACCTTCTCGTCCCGAATAGCATCTGTGATGACATACGAATGCAATTCTCTCCCGAATACGCTTGCCGTCGTGTCCGCTCCAAGGGCATTCTCGGAAAAGATGGGCGTTCCGGTAAAGCCGAACTGGTAATATCTTTTGAACTTCTTTTTCAATTGCTTCTGGGCTTCTCCAAACTGTGAGCGATGCGCCTCATCAAAAATGAAGACAACCTGCTTCTGATAAATGGGCAGCTCGTTCTCGCTCTTCATCAGATTATTAAGCTTCTGTATCGTTGTGACAATAATCTTATTGTCATCCTTATCGATGTTACGCTTCAGTCCTGCGGTACTTTCTGAACCATTGACGCTGTCTGGAGAAAAGCGCTGATACTCTTTCATCGTCTGATAATCGAGGTCCTTACGGTCAACGACAAAAAAGACCTTGTCAATGAAATCGAGCTGAGTCGCCAGCCTTGCGGTCTTGAAACTCGTGAGGGTCTTTCCGGAACCCGTCGTGTGCCAGATATAGCCCCCGCCTTCCGGTGTTGACCATTTCTTCGCCTGATACGAGCTTCTGATTTTCCACAAAATCCTCTCAGTTGCCGCAATCTGATACGGGCGCATAATCAGCACTTTTACAATCCGATATTTCAGACGCATTGATTGCTTTGCCCGACTTCATCTCATACAGGATAAGTTCCAACCTCTTTCATGTCTGTTTTGTTGAATTGAACTCCTTTATGAATATCACATACATCACCGAGTTCTTTCCATTCCACCCCATCCGGGCAGTATTTCTCTATCAATTCATTCAGTTTGCTCATAATCAGCCCTCCAGTTCCGAAATGATTTTGTCTATCTCCGCCCTCAACTCATTCTCCCGTGCCACGATGCGGCGGATGCGTTCATTTAGTTCCTTGATGTCCGTCTCTTGCCGGATTTCCTTTGCCTCCACATAACTGCTCACAGAAAGATTGTAGTCATTCTCGGCAATCTGTTGAGTGTTGCCCAATGCAATGTTGAACTTGTCATAATTGACATTGTGCAATATCCCTTTGTCTTTATCGCGTCATCCTTTATTTCCGGAGTGATGACACTGTCCGGCAGACTTGCATAGGCTAGGGTCAGTTTTTATTCCGTACCGTCTTCTTGCGTATCGGCTTCCTTACATCCGTCACCAGATGACACGATAATGCAAAGTTATTCATTTTATTGGATATGCGGTCAATATCCGCCTATCAGAATTTTGCCAGTCTAGCCATGAACCGCCAAAACCGCATAAACAAAGAATCTATAGTCCTTTCA
>DJPQ01000013.1 GCA_002439805.1 Bacteroidales bacterium UBA6408 | reverse complement strand
TTCCCGAGTTCTTGAACACATAGCAGGTCTTCTCCAGCGTGCTCCCGAGCAGCGCGGCATCCTTCCGGAACCTTCCCAGCTCGACAAATATACAAAAAATAGCGTCGGGAGCAAACTCTCCGGTTCTCTTTTCCGTCATCTGATAGCAGGCGACGAAGTTGTCCCCGTCCCAGAGCCCCTCGTCCTCGTGCGGGAGGCTCTCCTCAATGAACGCGATGACATAGACGGGCCTCAGGTCGTCGTATTCGGCTCCCGGGGCGAGGTCCTTCCCGTATGCCTTCGCGCCGTACCAGATGCACCGCTGTATGAAGCGGTCGTGCATCTTGCGCTGCATCTCCACGATGAACGTCCTTCCGTGAATGTCCCGGCAGCGGACGTCAACCCTCGCGCTCTTTGAGAACGCGGTGAATCCGTCCAGTTCCCTGTCCTCGTACTCCTCAATCTCCGCGACCTGCCTGTCCTCCGGAAGGATGAGGTTGATGAGCTGCCGCAGAATCTCCTTGTTCCTCGGCTCCGCCAGCACCGCCTTGAACCCCGAGTCCGAAAGGAGACTCGCATATTTCGGAATACCCGTTCTATTTTTGTCCATCATGTCCGTCATTTTGCAATTGTTTTCTTTTCTGCAAAGTGACTGAAAAAAGCTGGATGGAAAAATATGTCTTCAGTTGCAATTTTGCAACAAAAAGAGTTTTTATTTTCCGGAAAAATTTCGTAAGAGGATGTCCTTGTGCAGTTGCCTTAGCCCGCATGGAATCAGAAGTTGGCGTAGATGGGGAGGGCGGAGGTGGCGGCGGAGAAGAATATGGCGCGGCACTGGAGGGCGAGCCAGATGGCGAGGGCTATCAGGAACGCCTGGCCGGGGAGACGGACGGAGGTGCAGAGGCGGTCGAGGCGGGGGAGAGCCGAGGAGGGGAGGGCGTGGAGGAGAACTGCGGCGGCGAGGGCGGAGAACGCCGGGGTGTTGGCGGCGAGGACAGGCGTGACGGTCTCCGGGGTGAAGTTGCAGAAGATGCTGTGCAGCATCTGTGTGAACGTGCTCCAGTCCGGACTGCGGAACATCAGCCAGCCGAAGGCGACGGCGTTGAATGTCACGGCCACGCCTATGGCGCGTCTCCAGAGGGGAAGTCCGCTGCCTGTCGGAGCGGCTTCCGGGACGATGCGCATCCAGAGCTTGTGCAGGCAGAGCAGGACACCGTGCCAGAGACCCCATAGGACGAACATGATGCCCACTCCGTGCCACAGGCCGCCGAGCAGCATGGTCAGCAGAAGGTTGAGATAGGTGCGGACGGTGCCCCTGCGGCTGCCCCCGAGGGGGATGTAGAGGTAGTCGCGGAGCCATGACGAGAGGGTTATGTGCCAGCGGCGCCAGAACTCGGTGATGGTGGCGCTGTGGTAGGGCAGCCTGAAGTTCAGCGGCAGGCGGTAGCCGATGAGCAGGGAAATTCCCGACGCGAGGTCCGTGTAGCCGGAAAAGTCGCAGTAGAGCTGGAAAGTGAAGGCGTAAACCGCCATGAGGGCGGTGAAGCCGTCTTCCCCGAGCGCACCCGCGAAGGCCGGGGTCACGAACATCTGTCCCATGAGTTTTGAGAGTATGCAGAATTTCAGAAGCCCCGAGACAATCAGCCGCGTGGCCTCGCCGCAGTCCTCCTTCGTGACCGTGATGTCGCCCCGCTGCATCTGCGCGATGAAATCCGAGTTGCGGACCAGAGGTCCGAGAAACATCTTCGGAAAAAACGCGAGAAGAAAGAGATAATCCGAAAATCGGCGGAGTGGGGATATTTTCCCGTGATATGCGTCCGCGACATAGGAGATTGACTGGAAACAGAAAAACGAGATTCCGGCGGGGACGGCGATATGGCGAAGCGTCAGATTTCCGTTGGAAAGAGCTCCGACAAAATCAGCGAAGACTCCGTTGGCCTTGAAGAACACGAGAATCGAGACATTTACCGCGACGCTGAGGGCGAGGAGCAGTCTGTTTCTCCGCGCCTGTCTGTCTGCGTGTTCGGAGGCAGTGGATGTCTTTGTCTCGTCATTACCCGGCGCATGGTGACCGGAATCGTCCGCTTCGTGGAGCGAAGAGCCCCCGATTGCCCTTGCGATTAAAAAGTCCGAGACGGCAATGAACAGCAGAAGAAGCACATAGGCTCCCGCCAGCTTGTAGTAGAGGTAGAGTGAGAACAGTGCCGTGAACAGGTTGCGTGCGGCGCGTCGCCGGTGCAGAATTCCGTGGACGAGCAGGAACAGCAGCAGGGACGCGAGCATGAACGCGCTCGGAATCTGGAGCGGAGCCGCCGGGTCATAGAGCATCGCCGAGGCAAGATGCTCCTTCCAGAGCGGGCTGATTTCCGGGAGACCGATGCTATGAAGGATGCCGTCCATAATGTTCAGCGGATTGTCCCTTCAACCGCCGTGGCGGATTCGCTGCTTTTCCCGTTTGCAGGATGGCCGCCCGCCTTCCCGACATTGCCGGACATGGCTTCTGTCCCTGCCCCGGCAATCCTCGAAACCCTGTCGAGGACCTCCGCCGTCCCGAACATGGAACTGTCGGCCTCCACGGCTTCAATCACTGACTCCTTCCTGCTCTCCCTGACCTTCCGCGCAATCATCTCCTCCCAGAATCCCTCCATCTCCTCGGCAAGAACCTTCCCGCCGGAGAACTTGAAGTGCACCCTGTCGGACGCAATCCATCCCTTGTCTGCGAATGTCTCAAGCCCGCCGTGCCTTTCCATGGCCTCGCAGGTGTCCCAGAACAGAGCGCCCTGGCTGTCGGCGGCGGCCTTCTGGTGGCGCGAGAGCGCAGGCGCGGAGTTTATGGAGGTGTAAGTGGTGTCCCCGTCCCGTTTCACGCCCCTGTCGGTCACTCCCATGACGACAATCTCGCTTCCCGGGAAGCTTATCCTCGCGAACTGAATCATGTCCTCCACCTGCTTCTGATACTTCGTGTAGTTGCTCTTGTCCGGCTGCATGATGTTCAGACCGTACTGGAGCACGACCGCGTCATATCCGACCATCTCCGCGAACTGCCTGTTGAGGGAGGCGTTGCTGCGGAACATGGCCCCGCCGTTGTTGCTGCGGACGGAAAAGTTGTCGGCCTGCACCCCTCCCCGGGAGGACTCGAACGAGGCTCCGTAGCAGACGAGGCTTCCGGACAGAACCCTGAGGCTCAGCGTGTCCGTATCAGCCCCTACGACAATCTGCCGCAGGGCCGGAGCGCCCTTGGCGGAGAATGTCCTGCTCCGTCCTCCGTCAATCCGCAGTTCAAGCGAGCAGTCGGCGCGGTTCATGAAAAATATGCGGCAGACGTCGCTGCTGTCGATATGCCCGAATCCGCTTCCCCTTTCCCATGTCATCTCCGCGCCCTTTCCGCCGCAGTCCATATATCCGGAAAAGAGGAAATCTCCCCGGAGTCTTTCGGGCACGCCCTTATATTTCAGAATTCCATATTTCTTCCACCCCTTTCCGCGGACCTTCGCCGTGTGACGATATACCCCGAACGGCGGCTCGCACGGAACGAATCCCGGCCCGCCCCCGCCGAACTCGGACTGGAGGCTCTCGCGGAGGTCTCCCACAAGGATGTCGCCTTCGATGAACGAATCCCCGAGGAAGGCTATCCTGTAGGTCTTTCCGAGCGTGAGGCTGTCCGCATTCCACCAGAACGAGGTCTCGGCCGGCAGCTCTTCCGCAGTATTTCCGACCTGACTGTTCAGGCTTTCAAAGTCCGGGGCGAACTCGTCGGACAGATCCGCATCGTCATATTCGAGCAGACCCTGCCAGAGGTTGGCGCGTCCGAGCTGCACGCCGCCGATTTTTGCCGGTGACACGAGCGAAAACGCCGTCACCGCAATGACGACAAGTCCCGTGAGCGCGAATCCCCTGAACGCTTTCATGCTCCCTCATTAAAATTACCGGATGACCTTATCCTCCATCGCCCATCCCGTTATGGTTGAGACATAGGGGATTATGACGCTTGCCATTTTCCTGTGGCCGGAATAGTTCGGATGCCAGCTGGCCCCGAGGTCGCCGTCGTTGTCGTGGACGCCGCTCTGAAAGCCCATATCCCAAATTCCCTCAAGACCGCTCCTGCGGCAGGCCTCGTGGACATAGGCATATATTCCCGGGTCGAGCTTCGCCGCGAGGCAGAGCACCGGCACATCCTTGCCGCAGCGCTCGCGAATCTTGTTCAGAAGCCTGATGTAGTTCTCGCAGAACGCATCCATGGACGGCTGCTTTCCGCATGAGAAATCGTTGACTCCCAGATAGATGACCACAAGATCCGGAATCCTCTCGGCCGGAGGGCATTCCGGCTCCGGGGATTCGTCGAAGAGAAGGCCGTACTTGGCCGTCATCGTCGTCCCGGGGATGTCCTTGCCCCAGTCGTCGTAGTTGCGCGCTATTCCGCGTCCCGAGTGGCTGACAAGATTGTAGTCGGCTCCAAAATAGCGCGAGACAATCGCCGCGTAGGTCAGGTTGCAGTTCTCGGTCTCCGGTCTGAACGGCTCCCTGTACGACGGAGCCTCGGTGCCGTAGCCGCAGGTGTAGGAGTCTCCTATGAACTCGATGTAGCGCTCCCGCAGCGGTTCGGCCTGAAGCAGCTCCCCGGCAGTCGCGAAGGCGTGGAAGGTAGTGCGTCCCTGCTCGCCCTCCGTGCGCTTTTGGAGCGTCATGCAGTGCGTCCCCTTTCCGAGCCTTTCCGCGAGCACGATGGTCGTGTCCTTCCCGGCAGTCCTGATGACGAGGTCCGGAGCCTCTTCCGTGCCCTTGTCGAACCAGACATTATAGTAGTTTGCCTTGGTGTCCGAGCACCTGAGAGCGATGCCCGCCCCGTTGAACCTCACCCTGCACTGCACGCCGGACCAGTCGAACGACACGTCGCCCCCGTCCCTGAGTACCCTTCCGACATAGGTGATCCTCGAATCGGATGCGTCCGTCCATATCTTTGCCTTTTTCTCGGCCGCCGTGGCTCCGCTAGACGCCGCAAGGCCGATGATTGCCGCCGCAATGGCGAATGTCTTTCTCATGTTCCGTAAAATTTAAAATATTTACAAAAATAAATAAAAAACTTGATATATTTGTGCGGAGTTCCGGGGGTGACGACGGATTCGGAGGAATCAGGATATTTGATAAATATATGATATTCAATGGTATAAATGGTGGGGGGGGGTATAGGCCATACGCAGTTTGAGGAGATATATTCTCAGTTCTACGCACGGTTCGTGATAATCGCGCGGAGATATGTGCGTGACGTGGCCGTGGCCGAGGATCTGGTGATGGAGAGCTTCGCCTCGTTCTGGGAAAACCGTGAGAGGATTGCTTCGGAGACCAATCTTCCGGCATATATAGCCACCTCCGTCCGGAACAACTGCCTGAACTGGCTGAACGCGCAGGCTCTCCATCTTGCAAAGCAGCAGGACATCCATAGCCTTCATTCACGCAGTGTCACGGCGAGCATCCGTTCCCTCAGCGCCTGCGACCCTCAGCGCCTCTTCACCGACGAGATACGCGCAATCGTCGAGCGGGAGATGCGCGCCATGCCGCAGGTCACCCGGCAGGTCTTCGAACTCAGCCGGTTCTACGGAAAGACCTACGACGAAATCGCCGAGATCCTCGGCATCTCCCGGCGCCGCGTCACTTCCGAGATGCAGCGCGCCCTCGCCCTCATGAGAAATGCCCTTAAGGACTATCTCCCGGCCTCCCTCATTCTCTGGCTGCTGAACGTCTCCTGAGCTCTTCAAGCCTTGCAGAATCATCATCAGGACCCGCGTACAATCACTTGAGTTCCTTCTCTGGCATCAATCTCGGGCCGCGGTCAAAATTTTTCAAAAAAAGGCTGTAAGCCTCCCCGTTTCATTTGTTATATAAGTACCTCGGAGATATTGTGCAGTATTTTCGAGGATAGATTTCTTTTTGAAGAAAGAGTGTACCGGGCGTACACGACTGATGAAAAAAGGAATATGGCCCGAAAATACAAACAATATATGGACAAGAACACATTGATAGACTATATGCTCTGCAGGACGACCACGCAGCAGGAAAAGGCCGTCCTTGACTGGCTTGACGAGAGCGAGGAGAACCGCAGGGAAATGGACGAGCTGGACGAGACCTTCAACGCCATGGTCCTTCATGCTCCTGTGGCTGCGGTCCGGGGAGCCTCCGGGGAATATGCGGGACAGGAAATGGCCGGCGGACGTGCCGGGGCGGACGCCGAGGGGAAACGCACGAAAGGGAGCGGGAAGGTCCGCCGCCTCGTGCTCCGCTATGCCGCAGTCGCGGCGGCCTGCGCGGCTCTTGTCTTCGGAGGCGGCTACCTCTACAGCTCATGGAAGATTTCCCGTTTCGCGGAGCAGACCGTCGCCTTCAGCTCGCCTGCCGGACAGACTGTGAACCTTACCCTTCAGGACGGCACCAAGGTCTGGCTCGCCGGCGGCTCCACGCTTGAATACCCTGTGGCATTCGCCGGCGGTGAACGCCGCGTCGCGCTTTCCGGAGAGGCCATGTTCGACGTCACCCGCAGGGACGACAGGCAGCCGTTCGTGGTCGGCACATTCGCCGGGGAGGTGGAAGTGCTCGGGACGAAGTTCGACGTGCTGGCCGAGAAGGAGACCGGGACATTCTCCGCGGCCCTGCTCAGGGGAAAGGTCCGGGTGAGCGGCGAGGGCGGAAGCGTGGAACTAGCGCCGGGACAGATTGCCGAGCTCCGGGACGGGCGCCTGCACACGGAGGAAATGGCGAACGCGGACGACTACCTGTGGATAGAGGGCATACTCTCCCTCAACACCCCGTCCTTCGCGAGGCTCGCGGCGAGGCTTGAGAGGATATATGACGTGAGGATAATGACGGAGGCCTCCGAGCCGGTTGTCAAGAACAGGGGAAAAATCCGCACCGCCGACGGCCTTGAACACGCCCTTCGCATAATCCTCGCCGGCACGGGTCACTCATTCGAGATAGACTACGACACCAAGCAGGTGCGCATAAGATAGCGCCGGCCCCGGACATCATTCTCATATATATAATCTCAGACACACATTGCGCCTCAATCGGGTGCACAATCCTATAATTCAATAAACAACAAAACAATGACAGTAACTAACCACTCGCACGGAAGGCGGATTCCAATCTTCACCGCCCTTCTCTGCACGCTGCTGCTCTTCTGCGGAACCGCTGCGGCCCAGAGCGTCACCGTCTCCATCGACAGGAAGGATGCGACGCTCAAGAGCTGTATGGACGAAGTGGAGAGGCAGACCAGCTACCTCTTTGTCTATGACGAGAGCTGCGACCTCTCCCGAAAGGTGACGGTCAAGGCCAAGTCAAAGCCGCTGCGCGGCGTGCTCGACCAGATTTTCAGGGACTCGGGCATCAGCTACAGCATCTCCGGGAGCAACATCGTCCTCGAAGCCGCCCATGAGACGGCGGACGGTGAAGCCCGTGCCGCGACGGTTGTCTCGCACATTCAGGGACACATCACCGATGCCCACGGCGAGCCTGTAGCGGGTGCGTTCGTCTTCATCAGCGGCACGCAGACAGGAACTAACACCGACGCCGACGGCGCATATTCCCTGGACATTCCCCGGAGTGTCAAGTCTCCGGTGATTTCCGTCAGCTGCATCGGCTACAACACCGCACAGATGAGGGTCGGCTCGTCCGAGAACATCGACGTCACGCTCAAGGACTCGATTGAGTTCCTCGACCAGGCCGTCGTCATCGGCTACGGAACTCTCGACCGCAAGGAAGTCACCAGCTCCATCGCCTCCATCTCCGCCGACGAGATGATGAAGGGCGTGGGCGGCGCGGACATCACCACGGCGCTCCAGGGCAAGATAGGCGGTCTCGTGATAGGCCAGACCAAGGGCGTGAACTCCTCTCCCAAGCTCCAGCTCAGGGGCATGGCGTCAATCGTCGCGGGGCAGGAGCCTCTTGTAGTTATCGACGGATTCCCGGGCGGCGACATCCGCTCGCTCAATCCGGATGACATCAAGTCCATCGACGTGCTCAAGGACGCTTCCGCAGGCGCGATTTACGGAACCCGTGCGGCCGCAGGCGTGATTCTCATCACCACCAAGAGCGGCACCGACACCGAAGGCAAGCTGAACCTCACCTACAGCGCCGAGCTTCTTCACCGTCAGGCCTACGGAAAGCCGGACATCCTCTCCGCCGAGGAATATGTCGCCAACGGCGTGGGCAAGGACTACGGCAGCCGCACCGACTGGTGGGACGAGGCCATAAACCACCGCAACTTCTCCCGGAAGCACAACATCGCGGTGAACTTCGGAACGCAGAAGGCAACCGTCTATTCGTCGTTCTTCTACGAGAAGCAGGACGGAATCGCCACGGGAGAGTGGCGCAAGGACTTCGGCGGAAGGCTCAACGCGAAATACACCATGTTCGACGGCTGGTTTGAAATCCGCACCAACGTCGATTACCGTCAGGCGAAGCGCAACAATCAGGGCGCGTACTTCGGACAGGCCCTGCTCAACAACCCGACCCGCTCGCCGTATGACGAGAACTCCCGCACCGGCTACAACATCTGGACAGGCGAGTCAAACGACTACAACATCATCGCCGACGCCGCCCTCTACGACAGCAACTCCACCGACAAGTGGTTCAAGCCCGAGGCTTCGTTCACTCTGAACATCCTTCCGGTCGAGGGCCTGTCGTACCGCCAGAGCGTCGGATATTCCAACTACCAGAGCGAGCCTCACACCTACAGGTCCATGTTCCACCGCGAGAGCATCGCGAACAGCATCAACGGCACGGCGACGCTCGGATTCTCCAAGACCGAGAGAATCAACACCGAGGGATATTTCTCCTACGACCGCACTTTCGGCGACGCGCACAAGGTGAACGCCGTGCTCGGATACTCATGGAACCGCTACGACGGCGAATCCTTCAGCATGTCCAACAGCAACTTCACCGTCGACGGCGTGAAATACTGGGACATGGAGAAAGGCTCCTACCTCAACGACGGCCTCGCCTCCATGTCATCCTCCAAGGAGGTCACAGAAAAGCTCATGGCATACTTCGCCCGGGCCAACTACTCGTACAAAAACCGCTACATGATTTCCGCGACCTACCGCCGCGAGGGCTCCTCCAAGTTCGGAAAGAAGAACCGCTGGGGCAACTTCTGGGCGGTTTCAGCCGGCTGGAGCATAGCCAATGAGCCGTTCATGGAGAACGTGAAATGGATTGACGACCTCAAGATACGCGCAGGCTACGGAGTCACCGGAAACAACGATTTCAGCGCGACGTATTCCGGTAACTTCATCGGCGCCGACGAGAACAGGTGGATACTTCCTAACGGGACATGGAAATATACCTACGGCCGCAGCGAGGACGTGAACCCCAACCTCGGATGGGAGACCAAGGGCGAATGGAACGTGGGACTCGACTTCTCCTTCCTCGACGGCAGGATATACGGAAAGGCCGACCTCTTCAGGCGCAAGATTTCCGGAATGCTGTTCTATGTCAGGGTTCCGCAGCCTCCGTACATCAGGGGCTACCAGTGGCAGAACATCGGCTCCATGGAAAACAAGGGCTGGGAGTTCGAGCTCGGGGGCGACATCATCCGCACCAAGGACTTCAAGTGGAGCACTTCGCTGAACCTAAGCCACTCCTCCAGCCGCGTCCTCACCATGGACGGCAGCAACACCCGCTGGGACGGCGGTCAGATGCCCGGGCCGAACTCTCCTGGCAAGTCCATCATCCTTGAGGAGGGGAGCGTCGTGGGACAGTTCTACATCTATGAGTTCGCCGGATTCTCAACGGACGGCCAGTTCCTCATCAGCGACCGCAACGGCAGGACCATCCCGTCCTCGTCGAAGATTGCCGACGACCGCAAACTCCTCGGGAACTTCACCCCTAAGGTCATGTACGGCTGGAGCCACAGCCTCAGCTACAGAGACTTCGACCTCGGCGTGAGCATGCACGGCTGGCTCGGCTTCGACGTCTATAACACCTATGCCATGTGTCTGGGAATAGCCCGGCGCAACGGCGAGTGCAATGTCCTGCGCGACGCCTACTCAACCTTCGCCCACATCAAGGACGAGAAGCTCATGAGCAACTACTACCTCGAAGAGGGTTCGTTCCTCAAGATTGACGCGATAACCCTCGGATACACCCTGGACATAAAGAGGTGGACGAAATATGTCGACAGCCTGCGTGTCTTCGCGACCTGCGGCAACGTCGCCACCTTCACCGGCTACACCGGACTCGACCCGGAGGTGAACATCACCGGATATGACGGCGGAATAGACTATTACACACGCGCCTACCCGATGTCGCGCACATGGACCCTCGGCGTGCAGCTCAAATTCTGACGGGGCTCCGGCCTGAACATGAAATTTGGCGTTCACCATAAATTATGACAGACATGAAACACAACATATTGAAACTTACGCTCCTGCTGCTGTCCCTCGCGGCGCTCGCAGGCTGCGACATAGAGCCGGTCTTCTACAAGCAGGTGGCTCCGGACACGTTCTATGACTCGAAGGACGCGGTGTGGCAGCGCTACTACCGTTCCTTCACCCACGCCCGCTGGACCTTTGCCCAGGACGGAAGCCCGTTCACTCTTCAGGAACTCACCACAGACGAGTTCATAAATCCGGTTCGCGGAGGCCAGAACGCCTCCAGGGGAGAGGAGTACAAGATGCACTACCACGACTTCCCGATTTACTTCGGCGCGAGCTATCAGGTCTATGCGTCGAGGATGGTCGGCGTGGCAAGGTGCTGGGCGGCGCTCGACGACCTTCGTGACGTCGATCTCGCGAGCTTCGGCTTCCCGGACGGAACATGGGAGAACTGGACGGCGCAGCTGACTGCCCTTGCCGGACTCTACTACCTTGAGGATCTCGACTGCTTCGGCGGTCTCCCGCTCTACGCCGAGAGCGCGGAGGAGGAACGTCCCCGCTCGACCGCGAAGGAGACCTTCTACTTTATAGAAAAGCTTTTCAAGGATGCCCTTCCGAACCTTGAGGCCAAGACGGCTCTCGGCGCGGAGGAAAAGGGTGAGATTCACAAGGCCATGGCCGCTCTCGGGCTCGCCAAGCTCTATTTCAACGCTATCTCCTACATTGGGGAGGAGCGCTACGACGACGCTGCGAGGATATGCCGGGACCTGATTGACGGGAAATACGGAACATACGAGCTCGACAGGGACTGGACGAAAATTTTCGGATTCGAGAACGCCTGGTCAAACGAGATAATATGGTCAATCCCGAGCGAGCGCGCCCAGCTGGAGACGGACGCCTACTACGAGTGGGGCCGCCAGATGCCTACGAACATGAGCAATTATTTCGGAGGCATCCCCAACTCCAACGGCTCCAACCAGTACTGCCTCACCCCGTCCCTCGACGGCGCCGGCAAGCCATATGCCTACAAGCTCGGCTCGCCGTTCTCGAAGTTCGAGGACACGGACGTGCGCAAGAAGAAATACCGCTACCTCGGCAACGGCAAATACGAGGGGATGTTCCTTTTCGGTGAACTCGTGAATCCGGACAACCCGTCGTGGAAGGTCACCGGAACTCAGGAATATTCCGGACAGACCCTCAGACTCGTCGATCAGGTGGCCAGACTCTCCGAGGGAAAGACCGAGTCGTCGATGGAGACGGGCGAGGAGAACTCCGGAGTGCGTCTCGTCAAGTTCTCGCCGCGCCCCAATGCCAGCGATGCTAACCTGCTCTTCAACCCCGACATTCCGATCATGCGTCTGACCGAGGCCTACTACATTCTCGCCGAGTGCAAGTGGCGCGGCGGGGACAGGAAGGGAGCGGCCGAGCTCATCAACGAAGTGCGCAAGCGCTATTTTGAGAACGGCAACGACCCGAACAAGGCTACGGCCGAGAACCTCGACCAGTGGAGGATGCTCGACGAGTGGATGATTGAGTTCATAGGGGAGAACCGCCGCCGGACCGACCTCATCCGCTGGAACCAGTACATCACCGGAGAATGGTGGGACCACACCCCTGACGGCGCGAACAATTCCCACAAGAAACTCTTCCCGATTTCGACGCACATTCTGAATGTTTCGGATGTCATCAAGCAGAACCCGGGATATGCGGACAAGGACAAATAGGGTCACTTTACGGAGAAAGACACAATACCATTAAAACTATGTATATGAACAGAATACAGAAAATAATGCTTCCGCTTCTGGCGCTGCTTGCCATCGTGGGCTGCACCAGGAACCTCTACGGCGTCAAGCCTTCGGAGGCGGGGACGGACAACGAGCTGGTCAAGACCGGCTTCACCCGGGGAGTGAACCTGTCCTCGTGCTTCGACGTTTCCGAAGGGAGCGACGCTAACAACATCTGGATGGGCTACATCAACGACGACACCTTCCAGCACCTGACCGAGCTCGGAATCGACGTCGTGCGCGTCCCGATGACCTTCGGACGTTTCGTCGAGCCTGCGAGCGGCACTGCCTACAAGCTTCAGGACAAGTTCCTCAGCCGTCTCGACGAACTGCTTGACCTCGGCGAGAAATGGGGAATCACAGTCATCGTCGATAACCACCAGTGGGGCTATGTCGCAAAATATCCCGACGACCATGCCGAGGGCTTCATGAAATCCGTGTGGCGTCAGGTGGCCGAGCACTGCAAGAACCGTTCGGGCAAGGTCGTCTATGAGCTTCAGAACGAGCCGGACGGAGACTGGTGGAAGGATCACTGGCACGAGCTTCAGGGCGAGCTGATCAAGGAAATCCGCAAGGTCGATGACAGGCACTCCATAATCGTCTGCGCGAACCCCTACCATTCCCTTTCCGAACTTCCTGAATATGAGGACGAAAACCTCATCTACACCTTCCATTTCTACTCCCCGATGGTCTTCACCCATCAGGGCGGGACACCGGGCGACTGGACGAAGCTCTACGCCATCGGCGGGCAGGTGCCTTTCCCGTGGAACGACAAGTTTGACGGGGACAAGCTTGCCTCCCAGATTACCAACTCCACCTACAAGGAGGCTCTTCAGAACTACTCCTACCTCGGCACCGAGTACGCCATCTATCAGGACATGGACAAGTCCATCTCCGAGGCGCGCCGCCGCGGGGTGCCGCTTTTCATGGGCGAATTCGGGGCAATCGGGGCATTCGCGAACAACCGGGGCTCTTCCAACGCCGACCGCTGCTACTGGCACGAGTGCGTGAGGAAATATGCCGAGCTCAACGGCGTTTCCTGGACCCTGTGGACCTACAGCAAGGAATTCGGGCTCTTCAACACCGACGGCAGCGTCAAGTTCGACAGGGACCTGAACCTCGATCTGGTCAATGCCCTCGGGCTCACAGTGCCTCCGGCCTACAGGGACGACCCTGACGAGGACGAGAGCAGCTACGCCAAGGTCGTGCTCTATGATGACGACTGGGGCGAGTCTGTGACCCCGTTCGGCGCGGACGGAAAGGCTACACATCTGACGATTCCGAGCTTCGACTCACCGGCCGTCGGCTCCAACTGCATCAAGTGGGACGTCAAGGGAACGTGGAACTATCTGACCTTCCAGTTCAAGAGCAAGTGCGAGGACCTCACCAAGTTCAACCTCCGCAAGACCTCCATCCGTTTCCGCTTCAAGGCAGACCTCCGCACCGCCAAGTCCGTGGGCTGGAGCATCTGGTGCGTAAACAACAAGGACAGCTTCACCGACCCTGCCGAGCAGCACAACTGGGTGATGAGATATGGGGTTACGGCTGCGAACGCCAAGGCTGACGGCGAGTGGCACGAGGTGAAGATTCCGCTGAAGGACTTCGACTACCGCAGCTGCGAGTGCGGCAACCCGTACACCCCGTCCGAAGGGCATTTCACCTGGGCGAAGATGAAGGAAATCCAGTTCGGCACCTTCGACAGCGACGCTTCTGCGGGAGCCGTGTTCTACCTCGACGAGGTGGTGATCATGGGACCGCTCGACCCTAACTGGAAGCCGGGCGGCGAGGACCCGGACCCGAAACCGGATCCCGACCCCGATCCAAAACCGGACCCGGATCCAAAACCGGACCCAGACCCTGAACCGGAACCGACTCCGGGGCAGAACAGCGGGATGATAAACGACCTGAACATACTGCCGTCGGTTGACTATTGACATGACACTGCTCGCCGTCGTGGCGGTTTAGGGTCATGACGGCGTAAAGCAATAATTACTAACAACATAATGAACAAAACAATGAAAAACAAGCAATTTTCAGAAAATGGGGGGGGCAGGAAAGCATATCCCTCTCCCGAAATCAATGTCTTCACGCTCGGCGTGGAGGCGGGATTCTGCCAGAGCAAGGACGGGCAGATTAGTGATGTGACATATTTGGATGAGGTTCAGTGGTAACAGGTCTTTCGACCTATATTGCTCGTAAACATCTCACGAATTAACTTATAAAAACTTCAAACTGATTGATACAATGAAAACTACAAGAATAATGATTATGGCGGCAGCTGCCGTGGCGGCCATTGCCTGCAACAAGGAAAATGTTGAACAGAACAATCCGGCTCCGTCCGACGGAACGGTGACTTTCACTGCCGGATTTGACGTGCTCGGAGAGCCGGCTCCGGGCACAAGAACCAACCTCGCCCAGAACGAGGCCGGGCAATACACCAAGATGGTCTGGAGCGCCGGCGACGTCATCGGCGTGGTTGACAAGAATGGTGCGGTACAGCCTTTCACGACTGAGGCCGGCGGTGCAACTGCCATCTTCAAGGGCGCGGCCGAGGCTCCGGAGAACACATGGTATGCTTTCTATCCGTACAGCGAGACTGCAAAAGTCAGTTCGACGACCTTGAACACAATAATCCCGGAAATCCAGTACGCGAAGAAGGATGGCGTTTCCGACAATGTGACCTTGCTTAGGGCAAAATGCGATGTTTCAAGCAATTCCTTCAAATTTGGCCATCTCTGCGGACTTGTCCGCCTCAATGTCCCTGACGGATGTGTGGCTGTTACTTTGGAGTTTCCGGATGCTGCGCAGGCGAACGGACTTGCGGGCGGCATTGCGGCATCGTTGAACTACGAGTTCCCAACCTATCACACGGATATGTGGTACAAAAGCGCCACTCTTGTTTCTCTGGATGGCGGAGCAATGGAGGCAGGGAACTACTATCTTGCCGTCTGTCCGATGGATTACAGCGGAAAGGTACTCCTCACGATGCGCCGCAATGACGGCAAGATTTCCATCAAGGAAGCAACCGGTCTTCAGGTCGGCGCCGGTGAGGTTCGCCCGATAAATGTCACCCCTGTTTGGGAGGATGACCTTGGAACAGTGATTTATAACGGTGAGGCAAACGACAAGTTTTATTACCTCGGAAGTGAGAGCAATGGCACGCCGACAGTTTCGCTTGAGGAAGTATCTGATGAAAAAGTTATTGGCGGCAAGTCAATCCGTTGGGAACTGACCAAAGAAAAGGCTTGGACTGGTTATCTGAAATTCCAAGGCTCATCTAATCTTTCCATGGCCGATTACTACAACGACTATGCTCTTGAATACTATGTCAAGGCAAACAAGACAGCAATTGATGCCAAAACCGGTTGGGAGGTTTACTGGCACAGCTTTATGGGGAATCCGAAGAAGGAGAATGTCGCTCCGATATATAGGGTATCAAGTGATGAAGGTTGGCGCAGCACTTACAAAGGTAGTAATGGGCTGAATGATACGGATTGGCATCGTGTGTCCATTCCACTCAAGGACTATTTCGGTTCTGATGGCTATCTGAACAGAATAGAGATTCATATAAATCCGGAAACCGATGACAGGGCAAAGGCTGCCAAAGGTTCAGTGTTCTATGTTAACGATGTCAGAATCATAAAGAAGACAGCGACGAAGTAATGAACCTCAAGGCAACCA
>DJPQ01000092.1 GCA_002439805.1 Bacteroidales bacterium UBA6408 | reverse complement strand
GAGAGCCCCATTCCGCCGAGGATAATCTTGTCGACGTCGGCGCGGAGGGCAACCTGTGCCATCACGTTGTTGTACGGCTGGTCGGAGTCCGCGAAGAACGGAATCTTCTGCCCGGACACGAGCGTGTTGTTCAGGTCGATGCCGGCGATTCCCGTAGGGATAATCTCCGACGGCTGTTTCCTTTTGTACGGGTTCACTGACGGACCGCCGATTTCGCGGACTTCGCCTTCAACCTCAGGGCCGCCGTCGATAGGGTGTCCGTATGCGTTGAAGAACCGTCCGGCGAGTTCCTCGCTCACATGGAGGCTCGGAGCCTCACCGAGGAAAGTGACCTCGGCATCGGTCGGGATGCCTTCCGTTCCGGCGAAGACCTGAAGCGTGACGACCGGCCCCTTGGTCTTTACGACCTGTGCAAGTCTGCCGTCAACAACGGCAAGCTCATCGTTGGAAACTCCCTCGGCCTTCAGCGCTACTGTGGCCTTGGTTATGCCTTCCAATTTCGTATAGATTTTCTGATATGCCTTATTTGCCATTGCTGAGGAGTGTATTAAGTTTATTTTCAAATGCCTTGAACTGCTCGCCGCGGAATTCGGAGTAGTTCATCTGACGGAGAATGTTGATGACCTCCTTGAAGAAGTCACGGCATTTCTCGAAGTCCTCGAACTCAAATGTGCGGTCGCATATTCCGAGCACGAGCTCTACCATATATTTCTGCCTGTCAAGAGGACAGAGGGCGTCAATCGCGTCGAAGGCGTCCTGCTGAAGGATGACGAAGTCGATGAGCTCGGATTTCCAGAACAGTTCGTGGTAGTTCATCGGCACGCCGTCGTCGCCGAGGATGTTGATCTGCTCCTGCGCCTCGCGTCCCTTGCGGATGAGGTTTTTCAGTTTATTGACTTTCTCACCCCATCCCGGAGCGATGGTCTTTTCGAGATATTCCTGAATCTCAGGGTACTCGAGATACTTTGAATATGAATCAATCGGGTTCACGGCCGGGTATCTCTTCTGGTCGGCGCGTTTCTGCTCAAGTGCGTAGAAGCAGCGGGCGGCCTTCTTCGTCGATTCGGTTACAGGCTCCTTGAGGTTACCTCCCGCAGGGGACACCGTTCCGATGAATGTGACTGAACCGGTCTGTCCGTTGTTCAGCACGACCATTCCGGCGCGCGCGTAGAAGTTCGAGATGATGGCAGAAAGATCGACCGGGAACGCATCCGCTCCAGGAAGCTCCTCCAGACGGTTACTCATCTCCCTCAGGGCCTGTGCCCATCTTGAAGTGGAGTCGGCGAGGAGGAGCACCTTCATTCCCATCGCGCGGTAGTACTCGCAGATTGTCATCGCAGTATAGACTGACGCCTCTCGTGCCGCCACCGGCATATTGGAGGTGTTGCAGATGATTGTGGTGCGCTCCATCAGGTGGCGTCCCGTGTGGGGGTCAATCAGCTCAGGGAACTCAGTGAAGATTTCCACGACCTCGTTCGCGCGCTCTCCGCAGGCGGCCATCACGATGACCTGGGCGTCACCCTGCTTTGCGATGGCATGCTGGAGCACGGTCTTTCCGCAGCCGAACGGCCCCGGGATGAAGCCCGTGCCGCCCTCGGCGATAGGGTCGAGGGTGTCGATTACGCGCACTCCCGTCTCCATGATTCTCGCCGGCCTCGGCTTCTCCCTGTAGCCCTTGACGGCGACCTTGACAGGCCATTTCTGAATCATCGTGACCTTTACCTCCTCGCCGTCCTCGTTCACAAGTACGGCCATGGTGTCGTCAATCTTATACTGGCCGGCCTCAGCCACAGACTTCACTGTGTATTCTCCATCGAAGGAGAAAGGAACCATAATCTTGTGGGGCAGCCATCCCTCCTTAACCTCTCCGAGCCAGTCCGCCGCGACGACCTTGTCGCCCGGCTTCGCTGTAGGGGTGAAGTCCCAAAGTTTCCCGTGGTCGAGAGGCTCGGTGTATTCGCCCCTCTTTAGGAAGACCCCTGTCATCGTCGTGAGATTGTTCTGGAGCCCGTCGTAGCAGCTTGAGAGAAGTCCCGGACCGAGCGTGACCTCAAGCATCCTGTTCTCAAAAACTACCTTGTTGCCGTTTTTCAGGCCACGGGTGCTCTCGAACACCTGCACAGACGCGTTTGAACCGTTGACCTTGATGACCTCGGCCATAAGTTCGGTTCCGTCAAGGTCGATGAAGCAGATCTCATTCTGCGAAACCGGACCGTCAACCGCGACAGTGACAAGGTTTGAGACGATGCCCGTCACCTTTCCTGTAGTCTTGTTCATGTTGTTGATATACTTTTATAAATTATTATTCTTAATATGCCGCTTTTCTGCGCCTGCAAGCGCTACTGCCCGGCGTTGTACTGCACTCCCTTGAAGGTGCCGCGCACCTCATCGACCAGCCTGCGGAACATTTCGCGTCCGCTCTGCTCGTCGAGCCTGTACCAGCGGGCGACGACCTGCATCTTGGCTATGAACGCGAGCACGGCCTCGACGTCGAAATAATCGAAAACGGTCATGCTTGAAATCCTGTCCCACATCAGGTCGTCGAGAGCCCTTTCACGCGCAAGCAGGTCTTCTCCTCGGAGTATCGCCTCCACGGCGTCCGCCTCCTCGAACGGCAGCACGAGAGGTTCCCCGTCCTTGCCGTAAAGAACCATCAGGTCCTTGTCTGCCGGCCTTCCGAGCGCCTTGTTCAGGAATCTGACCTTCGCGTTCCTCAGATTCAGGTCGAAGCGGAAGTACTCGCGCAGAAAATGGTTCCTGTGCGAAACGGCCTCGGCGTAGAACTCCGGAGTGAGGTTTTTCTCCTCATATCCCTTCATCAGGAAATCCACGAGCGCGTTGTCCCTCGAATCCAGTTGCTCCCGTATATCGGCGATGAACTGTTCGGGGGGCGTGTCCGTGAACCGGAATCCGCTGCCTATGACCGGCAGGCCCGCAATAATGTATTCGTAGTTTCTCATGACTAACCGAAGAGAATTTTTTTCGTCGCCGGACGGAGATAGTCGCCGATGAGCTCGTTGAAAGCCTCGTCGGTGAAGTTGATGAAATAGCCGCCGTCCTTCGGGCCGATTGTGAACCCTCCGCCGATTTTCTTGCAGAACTTCACTTCCACGTCCGTCTTGAGAGTCTTCGCGACCTCGTTCTTCACGAAGCCTTCGAGAGCCCCCTTGACCGATTCCGGAAGGCAGACCTCGATTCCGCAGTCCTTACCGTCGGCAAACGCCTTGACAGCGGCAGTGATTATCGTCTTGACGAACTCGTCGTCCGAAAGGGCTGTCTTGACCTTCATGTCGGCCGCCTCGGCGATGACAAGATTCTCGACCGCCTGCCTTGTCTCGCTGACCGCCTGCCTTGATGCAAGCGCGATGTCGCCGGCCGTCTTGGTCCTAAGGTCCTCGGCATCCTTCTGCGCCTTGACCACGATAGCCTCGGCCTGTTTCTTCGCCTCTGCTATGATTGCGTCCGCCTCGGAACGTGCCTTGGCAAGAAGAGCCTCGCCCTCAGTCTTTCCTTTTGACAGGCCCTCATTGTAGAGCTTTTCTGTCAGTTCCTGCAATTTGTTCTGCATTGTTCGTAATTTTTTATTTTGTTTTTTATATATTTGTCTGTGTTTCAATGTCTTCTGTAAAGATATGGAAAATCATAGCCTCATCCGAGAAAACTCAGCAATATGCCGGCGGCCACAGCTGACCCTATCACTCCGGCAACATTAGGCGCCATCGCGTGCATCAGCAGGTGGTTGTCCCTGTCAAACTCTCTTCCCACGGTTTCCGAAACCCGCGCGGAATCAGGCACTGCGGACACACCGGCATTGCCGATAAGCGGATTTATCTTCCTGCCTTCCTTGCAGAACAGGTTCATGAATTTCACAAAAAGTACACCGCAGAAAGTGGCTATCACAAACGAAATCAGCCCCAGAATGAAGATCTTAACCGACTGCGGCGACAGGAACTGGTCCGCCTGCGTGGACGCTCCGACGGTGAGCCCGATGAGGGTTGTCACAACATCTATAAGCGGCCCCCTGGCGGTCTCCGCGAGCCTTCTGGTCACTCCGCTCTCTTTCAGAAGGTTGCCGAAGAAGAGCATTCCGAGGAGTGGCAGACCGGACGGCACGATGAACGCGGTGAGTATGAATCCTACTATCGGGAATATGATTTTCTCCCTTTGGCTGACCTGTCTCGGAGGAGCCATTCTGATGATTCTTTCCCTCTTTGTGGTTAATAAAAGCATTATCGGCCTCTGGATTACGGGCACGAGCGCCATATAGGAATAGGCCGAGACGGCGATGGCCCCGAGAAGATGAGGCGCAAGCTTTGAACTCAGAAATATGGCTGTGGGACCGTCCGCTCCGCCGATTATGCCGATTGCGCCGGCTTCCTGCGGGGTGAACCCGAGCCAGAGGGCGAGCAGGAACGCCCCGAAAATGCCCATCTGCGCCGCCGCGCCGATGAGTATGAGACGGGGCTGGGAGATGAGCGAAGAAAAATCCGTCATCGCGCCTATGCCGAGGAATATCAGCGGGGGATACCAGCCCTTCACAACCCCCTGATAGAGAATGTTCAGCACTGAGCCTTCCTCATATATGCCGACCTGCATCCCTTCCGGAAGCGGGATGTTGCCGACGACGATTCCGAATCCAATCGGAACGAGCAGCAGCGGCTCCCATTTCTTTACGATTCCGAGGACAATGAAGACGACTCCCACCGCCACCATGACAAGATGCTGCCACGTGCAGTTGTAGAATCCGGTGAAGCTCCAGAACTGTTGAAGGCTGTCGATGATTTCGTGCATGGGCTTATGCTTGTTCCGTTCTTGACTTATCCTATCGTTACTATTGCCGCTCCTTCAAGCACCGAGTCCCCCTTTGCCGCGCTCACGGCAGTCACCGTGCCGCTGACGGAGGCCTCAATCTCGTTTTCCATCTTCATCGCCTCCAGTACCGCGACTGTCTGACCGGCCTTCACGCTGTCTCCGACCTTGACCCTTATGTCGAGAATCACGCCGGGGAGGGGAGAGGTGACGGTTTCGCCCTTGCCCGACGGCTGTGGGGACGGAGCCTGCACTGGAGGCGCTACTGACTGTGCGGAAGCTGTCCCGGAAGGCTCGGCAGCGGTCTGAGAGGCAGCCTTATGCACAGGCTGCGGCATTTTCCCGCAATCCCCGGCCGTGACCGCCTGCGCGGAGCCGAGTTCGACCTTATAGCCGGTTCCGTTCACCGTCACGTCAGCGACTCCGTTTTCCACCGAATTGACCTCGACGTCATAGTCGTGTCCGTTAATTCTGAAATTATATTTTCCCATAATCCTGTGGCGTTTATATCCCGTAATTTTCAACTTAGTTTCCTCGGATGCCGGCGTCATCTTCTTATCGTTATCACATAGCTCTCGACGTCATGCACCTCTCCATACCCCTCGGCCTCAAGGGCCATAGAAATTGCTGCCGCGACCTCGTCCTCCGGCACAAGCTCCCTTTCGAGCGCCATTGCCACCGCCGCAGCGACCTCCGGGGGCATCTTCCCGTCGCAATCCGAACCCTCGCCGCGTCTGCGGAACCACCCTTTCCAGTCCGTGTTCAGAGCCTTGCCTATCCCCGAATAGCAGAAATAGAGCACCGTCAGGGCGAAGAACACGACCAGAACTGAGGTAAGCGTAAGTATGAGTCCGAATTTCATGTCACGAAGCCTTTTCCATTACCATTGTGTAACCTGTTCTACATCGGGAGGTTGTCGTGCTTGCGCACAGGGTTATCGACCTTTTTGTTCTCCAGCTGAACCAGAGCCCGGATGACCCGGAAACGGGTGTTGGCCGGTTCGATGACGTCATCGATATATCCGAACGACGCCGCATAGTACGGATTGCAGAACAGGTCGTCATATTCCTTTTTCTTCTCCTCCTTGAGTTCAGACCTTTTCGCCGGGTCTTCGATTGCCTTGAGTTCCTTGGAGTAGAGGATTTCAACGGCTCCGTCCGCTCCCATCACGGCGATGTTCGCGCTCGGCCAGGCATAGTTGACGTCTCCGCGCAGCTGCTTGCAGCTCATCACGATGTGCGCCCCGCCGTAGCTCTTGCGCAGGGTCACGGTAATCTTCGGCACGGTTGCCTCCCCGTAGGCATAGAGGAGCTTGGCTCCGTTCGCGATGATGCCGCCGTACTCCTGCTGGGTCCCGCAGAGGAAGCCGGGAACATCGACGAGCGTCACGAGCGGGATGTTGAACGCATCACAGAAGCGGACAAAGCGCGCGGCCTTGCGCGCGGCGTTGATGTCGAGCACGCCGGCGAGTATCTTCGGCTGGTTCGCCACGATTCCGACGGACTTGCCGCCCATGTGCGCGAAACCTATGATTATGTTCTTCGCCCAGCCCTTGTGGACTTCGAGGAACTGTCCGTCATCGACGATTGAGCCGATGACTCCGTACATGTCGTATGCCTTGTTCGGATTGTCCGGGATTATGCTGTTGAGGGCGTAATCCACACGGTTGTAAGGGTCGGCCGTAGGCCTTTCAGGCGCGTGTTCCCGGCTGTTTGACGGGATGAAACCTATGAGCTCGCGTATGAGCCTCAGACCCTCCTGCTCGTTCTCTGCCGCGAAATGCGCCACTCCGCTCTTTGTCGCATGGACGGACGCCCCTCCGAGCTGCTCCTGAGTGACGACTTCCCCTGTGACGCTCTTGACGACGGCGGGGCCGGTGAGGAACATATAGGACGTGTTCTGAACCATTATGTTGAAGTCCGTGAGGGCAGGCGAATAGACCGCCCCGCCGGCGCACGGGCCGAATATTCCCGAAATCTGGGGAATCACGCCGGAGGACAGGATGTTCCTTTCAAATATCTCCCCGAAGCCGGCCAGTGAGCTCACTCCTTCCTGAATCCTCGCTCCGCCCGAGTCGTTGAGCCCGATGCACGGAGCCCCGTTGCGCACCGCCATGTCCATGACCTTGCAGATTTTCTGAGCCATAGTCTCCGAAAGCGAGCCTCCGGTCACGGTGAAGTCCTGGGCGAACACATATACGACCCTGCCGTCGATGGTCCCCTGCCCGGTCACGACCCCGTCCCCGTCGAAATGAACCTTGTCCATCCCGAAATTGTGGCAGCGGTGGTGCACGAACATATCGTATTCTTCAAAGCTGCCTTCGTCAAGCAGCAGTGCAATTCTTTCTCTGGCGGTGAGTTTGCCCTTGGAATGCTGGGCATCTATCCTCGCCTGTCCGCCGCCGAGCCGGGCGACTTCCCTCTTCTCGACGAGTTCTTCAATCTTTTCCGTCTGGATGCTCATGTCAGGTTCAAATTTTTTGATCTGGAATGCAAACTCCAATTAAACCTCCAAAGTTAAAACTTTTTTGCGGCTTTCAGAAATGCTTTTGTAAATTTGTGTGTTCAAAAATGAATATTTAATCATGTGTTCGGAAATTGATGGCGTGGCAAGTGCAGACGGACAGTATGCAAAAAGTGCAGACGGACATTTCATCGGAGTGAAGACGGAGAACGGGGCGGCGGTGTTCCGGGGGATTGTCTATGCGAGGTATGAGCGTTTCGGGATGCCGGCGGAGGCGAAGCCTTGGGGATGCGGGCCTGCCGGCGGTACATCCCGTGGAACTTCGGATTCCTGCGGGGACACGAGCCCTGAACCCGGCGGTGTTTATGATGCCCGGAAATATGGCTGCGTCTGCCCGCAGAACCTCTCGCATCTGCTGGGGCAGCTCGGCCCTGATTCCGGACTGGAGATGCGTGAGGGGGAACTTTGTCTGTCCGTGACCGTGCCGGGGGCTGCTGAGAAGAATATTGGCTCTGATGAAAAACCTCTGGAAACTAAGGAGAATTGTGACCCTGGGGTAGAATTTGGGGCGTCGGAAAAAAAAGGACAGAGAGAAGAGCATGGGCGGCTGCCTGTGATGGTGTGGATTCACGGCGGTTTTTACCTTACCGGGGGCAGCGAGGACCATCGCTATGACGTTTCGCGACTGGCACAGGCCGGGAATGTCATCGTTGTGAAGATTTCCTATCGTCTTGGGGCTGAGGGATATATGTGGATGCCGGAAAAGGGGATTGCGAATCTCGGTCTGGAGGATCAGAAAACGGCTCTGCGCTGGATTCGCCGGCATATCGCCTCTTTCGGCGGCGACCCGGACAATGTCACCGTTTTCGGTCAGTCTGCCGGGGCGCACTCCATAGCGTCGCTGATTGCCTCGGCGGACGATGTGGAACAGGTTACAAATGTTCCACGCTTCGGGGGAGAGCCGCTGTTCCACAGGGCGATACTCCAGTCTCCTCCGCTCGGAAACACGATAACTCCGAAAGCTGCGGCTAAGGTTACGGATGCCTTTCTCGACAAACTCTCTGAAATTGCCGGACTTGGAAACGAGCCGGGAGAAACGGCTCGGGAGCGCAGGGAGAGGTGTCTTGATGCGGCAATCGCGGGGAATGGCGTGACACTTGAGCAGATTATCGCTGCGCAGGATGCCGTGAAGTCAATGAGGCTAGGGCTGATATTCCTGCCGGTGCTCCGGGACTGCATGAGGATTCCTCCGGTCGGGACTCCGTCCTCGGACGGGAAATGCCGTTTCCGAGTCCTGCTCGGCTACAACGCGGACGACGCATCGCCATACATCCGCAAATGGGCAGGCTTTCTCTGGAAAACCCCTCTGCGCCGCCCCTTGGTCAAGCTCCTGACGGACATGATATTCCGTAAGCCCACGCTGCGCTATGCCGCGAAGCTCCGCGCCGCAGGGATAGAGGCGAGTACCTACTGCATCGGCTGGCATCCTCAAGGCTCGGAACTCGGCGCCTGCCACAGCATCGAGCTGCCTTTCCTGCTCGGGAACTATGGGGACTGGACCGAGGCCGAGATGCTTCGCGGAATGACACGAGGAGAGTTCGACGGCAACAGCTCCGTCATACAGCGTCTCTGGACAGAATTTGCCCGCAGCGGGGAATTTCCCAAGAATAACGAAATTTTGTAAGCGATGTGTTACGCATTGTGCGTAACTTCATTGTGTGGCGGACGACAAAAAAAACTTGGATGGAAGATTCAGAATAGAGGATGAGATACAAGGCACTCCGGGGTTCTCAAACCGCAGCAACCTTTTGGTTGTGAGGATTTGGAAACCCCGGAGTAACGAAGTAGATCGCCTATATTCTAATCATCCGCATCTTCCTTCATGGTGTGATAAACATTCTGCACATCATCATCCTCCTCGATTTTCTCGATGAGCTTGTTTACCTCGGCGCGGTCCTCCGGAGAAACCTCCACAAGCTCGCAGTTCGGGATGCGGGTGAACTCGGCGGAAATCAGCTCATAGCCGTGATCCTCAATGTACTTCTGGATGGCGTTGAACGCTGTGTATTCGCCATAAATCACAATCTCCTTCTCCTCGTCCTCGTTCTCCTCCTCAAAGACCTCGTCAACCCCGAGGTCAATCAGTTCGAGTTCAAGTTCCTCAAGGTCAATCTTGCCGTTGTCCTTGATGCGGAACATCGACTTGTGGTCGAAGAGATACTCGACGCTGCCGGATGTCCCGAGCGAGCCTCCGAACTTGGTGAAGTATGAACGGACATTGGCGACAGTCCTGTTGTTGTTGTCAGTCGCCGCCTCGACGAGAACGGCGATTCCGTGAGGTGCGCGTCCTTCGAGAACAACCTCCTTGTAGTCCGCCTGATCCTTTTCCGAAGCCCTCTTTATTGCCCTCTCGATGTTCTCCTTAGGCATATTCTCCGACCTTGCCGTCTGTATGAGCGCGCGCAGACGCGGGTTTCCGGTAACGTCATGACCGCCCTGCTTCACGGCAATGGTGATTTCCTTTCCGATTTTGGTGAATGTCTTGGCCATATGGCCCCATCTCTTGAACTTCCTTTCCTTGCGGAACTCAAATGCTCTTCCCATATTTCAAAAGTATGTTTTCTTTATTCAAAATTGCACAAAAAGAGGGGTGTTCAAGCCCCTCCCCTTATTTTTTTTACTTGTTTTCGATGCGGCTGATATACTTGTCAATCTCGCGCCCCTCGATGGAGTTAGGATACTGGTCCTTAACCTTCTTGTAGAGGGCAAGCGCCTTGTCGTCGTTTCCGAGCTTCTCGCAGACGGCTGCGGCCTTCATGAGATAGCCGGCGGCGAAGACATTGTCCTTCTTTGCCGCGGCCTTCTCGAAGCAGTCAAGAGCCTTGTCGTATTCCTGAAGGCCTACGTATGCGTCACCTTTGCAGGCTATTGCACGCGGCGCGAGGAAATCGTCGCCTCCCTTGTACTGGTTGAGATACTCAATGGCGTCCTCGTAGTTCTTGAGCTTGAGTTCGCAGACTCCGGCGTAGTAATAGACGGCGTCGCCTCCCTTGGCTCCATACTGGTCGATAATCTGCACGAATCCGAGGTTGTCCCCGTCGCCGTTGAGGGCAGTTTCCCAGTTTTCGGCGTTGAAGTTCCTCTCGGCGATAACTACCTGAGACTTGGCCTCTTCAACGGCGGCCTGCCAATAGAATTTGTAGAAGCAGTATGAGCCTGCCGCGATGACGACTACGACAGTGAGGAGCCCGATGAGCAGCTTCTTGTTCTTATTGAAGAACTCGTCGGTCTTGGAAACAGCATTGACGACCGTCTCTGCATTTTCCGCATTCTTGTTTACCTGTGACATTGTTATAATTTTTTAATATTATTCGTGTTTTCCGGACATCGGTCATCCGTTTTAGCCCGCAAAAATATGAAAAATTGTCCAATATTCAAAAGATAGGAATCATAATTCCGAGAAAAAGACAATTTCACGGGAAAATTCATAACTTTGCACTCCTTATTTCATATTGTTTTATAGACGAGAGTTATGCCGATTCTTCAGAAAATAGTCATCTCCAATTTCAGGAACATTGAGTTTCAGGAACTTGCGTTCTCCCCGAAAATCAACTGCATCTGGGGGAACAACGGCGAGGGAAAGACCAATCTCCTGGACGCGGTCTATTATCTTTCGATGACAAAGAGCGCTCTCGGGCTCAGCGACGGCTTCAACTGCCGCCACGGACAGGACGGCTTCTCCATTGCGGGGACCTGCCTGATGCCATCGGCGCTTAAGAACCGCTTTTCCATCGTCGTAAAAAAAGGGGAGGAGAAGAAGCTCCGCTGTGACGACAAGCCCTACGGACGCATCTCGGAACATATCGGCAAGCTTCCGACGGTCATAATATCCCCGTCCGACATATCCCTCGTCAGCGATTCGGGAGAGGAGAGACGGCGCTTCATGAACGCGGTGATTTCACAGATAGACCGGGAGTATCTCTCTGCCCTTCAGCAATACAACCGTCTCCTTGCGCAGAGGAACAGGATGCTCAAGGACGGGGCTTCCGACGCGACCCTGCTGGAAATCATAGACATGAAGATGTCCTCGCACGCGGATTTCATCCACAGGAAGAGGGCCGAGCTGTGCGGGCCGCTTACGGAGGCCGTGAACGAGTACTACCGGAGGCTGAGCGGGGGAGGCGAGTCGGTTTCGATACGCTACCGTTCGGACATAGACAGGGCTCCGCTGGAACAGCTGCTGAAGGAGTCGCTGGAGAGGGACAGGATTATGAAATATACGACCGTGGGCATCCAGCGGGACGACTTTATCTTTGAGATGGACGGCTATCCGATTCGCCGCTGCGGCTCTCAGGGACAGCAGAAGTCGTTTCTCCTGGCGCTGAAGCTCGCTCAGTTCGACCTCATGCGCAAGGCCTTCGGATTCGCTCCGATTCTGCTTCTGGACGATGTCTTCGACAAGCTGGACATGAACCGGACGAGGAACCTGCTTGAGATGGTTTCCAGCGATGACTTCGGACAGATTTTCATAACGGACAGCAACAAGGTGCGGCTCGCCTCGCTGGTCGATGGGCTGTCGGACGACCGGGCCTTTTTCGAGACTGTCGGGGGTGTGTTCACACGGACGGAGTGAGGGCGGCGGCCTCCGGGATTTGAGGGTATGGTTCCGGGAATGATTGTTATGATGGATTGAACAAATGGGGTTATGGCAGGAAAAGGATATTCGGATGAGTTCACAAAGGAGATGATTCGCCGCCGCGAGGCCACGGAGGGCGACCCGCTGCGCCGTCGCGAGGCCGTGAATCTGGGCTCGATGCTGAAGCTTTATCTCCGGGACTCGGGACTGATGCCGGGCTGGAACTGCAACCGGGTCTATATGGCATGGAACAGCGTGTCGGGTGTTTCCTCCTACACTCTCAGCACGAATTTCATGAGGGGCGTCCTCTACTGCGGGCTGTCGTCGTCCATGGTGCGCAACCAGCTCTATTTTCAGAGGGACATCCTGCTGGCGGAGCTGAACCGCGCCCTGCGGTCCGACACGATGTTCTTCGGACTTCCGGCGGACGGCTCCGACCCGGTGAAGGCGCTGGTGCTGAAATAGAAGTTTTCCCGGTTTGCGGAGATGATGAATGTATACGGGGATGATGAATGTATGAAATGCGTGAGGGCTAAAGTTATATGAAGATAGTTGCTGACAGGAATATACCGTTTTTGGAGGGCGTGTTCGAGCCCTACTGCGAGGTCTCATACGTCGAGGGCAAGGAAATCGCCCGTGAGGATCTCGTCGATGCCGACGCCATAATAATAAGGACAAGGACGCGCTGCGACGCCTCTCTTCTCGACGGAACGAGGGTGAAGATGATAGCAACGGCGACGATAGGCACGGACCACATCGATTTCGACTATTGCAATGCCCACGGAATCGAGGTACACAACGCCCAGGGCTGCAATGCCGGGGGAGTGGCCCAGTATGTTTTCTCCGCGCTCTATGGCGTGGCGGCACGCAAGGCAATAACGCTGAAGGACGCCACGATGGGCATAATAGGCGTCGGTCATGTAGGCTCTCTGGTGGAGTCCATGGCACGCAGGCTCGGTTTCAATGTCCTGCTCAGCGACCCGCCCCGCGCCGAAGCCGAGGGGCCGGAAGGCTTCTGTGACCTTGACACTCTCCTTGCAAACTCCCAGATTGTCACGATGCATACTCCTCTCGACGAGACGACGAAGTTCATGGCGAACGACAAGTTTTTCGCAAAGATGCGCCAGGGTGCGGTATTCATCAACGCCTCACGGGGCGAGGTTGTGGATGAGCGCGCTCTCAAGGAATATGTTCCCAAGCTCGGGGCCGTAATCATAGACACCTGGAACCATGAACCGGATGTGGATGAGGAACTGATTGATATGGTCGATATAGCGACTCCGCACATCGCCGGCTATTCCTATCAGGGCAAGCAGAACGGCACCGCGATGGCTGTCCGCGCCGTCGCCAGGCATCTCGGAATCGTTCAGCTCTATAACTTCTACCCGCGTTCCGACCATCAGGAGGAGCAGCCTCTGAAGCTCAATGTAGATGGGATGAGCCAGGGTGAAATCGCCGCCACCTTCCAGTACAACTATCCCATTTTCACCGACGACTTCATGTTCCGCCTCCATCCGGATTCATTCGAAAAACTTCGTTCAGAATATAAGTACCGCCGCGAGTTCTATGTATAGGAACAGCTTGCTCCCCCCCCGAATGTGAAATTTAAGAAGACTCCTTAGTTCTTCCACAGCTGTTGCATGAACATGACGCTGTATTTCTCCCAGTTGCGCCAGTTGTGGCCTCCTCCGGACATGTAATATTCGTGCGGGTAGTCACGGGTCTTGAGATAGAAGTTGAACTGCTCCGTGGAGGCGAAGAAGATGTCCCATTTCCCGGCCATTATGGAATAGAGTTTCGGCGGGATGGTGAACTGAACCGCCAGTCTTTTCTTGAGGTCGCGGTAAAATCCGGAGTGCTCCCCGTAGTGGAAGACCGGCTTGATCATCGGAGAGAAAAGCCCTATGTAGTCGAACAGGTCAGGGTTGAGGGCCGTGATGAATATGGTCTGGAGCGCCCCTACGGACAGGCCCGCTATTGCGCGCCCGTTCTTGTTCGGGATTGTACGGTACAGGCTGTCAATGGTTTCCATGACATCCGCCACGAAATATGTTTCTACCGCGCCGTTAACTTCGAGGACAGATTCCACGAGAGGCTTTTGCCTCGCCATCGCATAGTCGGCATCGTTGTCATACTCATTGCAGTTCGGCATCACGACAATCATCTGCCTTGTCTTGCCCTCGCAGACAAGCCTATCGACATTTTGCATGATATTTCCTTTGTCAATCCATGAAGACTCGGTTCCCCTTGCTCCGTGAAGCAGGTATAACACGGGGTAGCATGATTCTGTATCGTGATAATTTTCAGGAAGATATACGAACATCCTCCGCTCGCTGAGCCCAGGCTGCGAACTCTTGCATAAGACCGTCTCCAGTGTCCCCTTCCCGAAGTATTCCGTCTTCACGGGAGCATACTCCGTCAGGACATGCCTTGTTGCGGAACATGATGAAAAAACTGTCGCCAACACGGCGGCGCATAATATTTCCGATAATTTTCTTCCCATTCAAGACTGATTTTGAGCTCGTTATGGTACCATCGAGCATGCAATCTCTTTCTCAAACCGTTCCCGGCAGCCGCGGAATTTGCTCTCAAGAGTCCCGGTCTTAAGAGCCAGCCAGAGCTCGAACAGCCGGTCCTGTATCATATATGCCGCTTTTGCAAGTTTCTGAACCATGGACAGTTTCTCACTCGTCAGATTGTTCAGCGAATGTTGTACTGACGAGGCGTTGTCCAGGCCATATTTCTTCAGCATAGCCTCGGAAGTCAGACTTTTGGCGATGCCCTCATTTGCTATGCAATAGAGCAGTTTCCTGTCCTTGAGGCTTGACACGCGGCTAATCTGTTCCCTGTATTCCTCGTCATGCCTGTTGAGAATCGAGCGGATTGCCTCCACTGCATCTTCCTTGCCGGCATTGGGCTTGCCCTCCGTCATCATGAAAGTTTCTTTCATCACCTCCTGCATATTGAAGGTATTTCCGGACATCAGAAAATATACGAACTCCACCGCGTCGGCATCAATGTCGCGTCCATAGGCTTCAAACATTGATTTCACGAAGTCTATATATGAATCCTTGCCGATAATGTCCAAGTCCATCGTCAGGGCACTCTTGTAGAAAGGCTGGTTGTAATTGAGGAACATCGTGTTGAGGATATGCCTTGAACTGCCCGAGAAAATGAACTTCGTGTTATTCAGCTCCTGAATCTTGCTGCGCAGTATGGCGGCCATGCGCTCCGGATAGTTCTCAATCTGCTGGAATTCATCGAATACAATGAGTCCAGGCTTTTCGGCGTGCTCATATTCGTCCAGAATCTCGTTGATTGTGAAAACCGGATTCGGAGTGGCTCCAAGGCCGATAGACGGGAAATCTATCACCGTTCCGTTGTAGGAGCCGAGGTTCAGCTGGATTCCCTTTGCATACGACGCTAATGTTTTCCATGTCTTTGTTAGCTTCGCGAATGGAGACATCATGAACTTGTTCTGCAGCTCGCGTTCAAATTCGGATGCGGACAATGTCCCGAATACATCGACATATAGGGTGTTATAGTGTTTTGTAATCTCTTCCTGAGCCAATACGTGCTTGATGAGACTTGATTTGCCAACCCTTCGCGGAGCCTTCAGGACAACATTGTTCCCGTTTTTTATGTAACGGATAATTTCCGCCGTCTCGTTCTTTCTGTCACAGAAATATTTGTCCGGAATGTCAGTCCCGATAAAAAATGGATTCAGAGGTTTGCGTGATGCCATAGTGTATAATTTTCCGCAAGGTAGGAATATTTCCCGTTTTATACAAAAAATATTATATTTTTTCTATAAAACCCGCTCGGTGAAGAGCAGCAGGTTTTTGCCGGGCTTGTCGGCGTGGAGGGCGAAGGTGTGGTAGCGGTCGGAGGACTTGCATCCGAGGCGTTTGCGGAGTTCTCCGCTGGTCATGCGGACATTGCGGGCTGTCACCTCCGCTTCGGGATGCCTTTTGCTGAAGTCCTTGAGCGCCTTGCCGGACATCTCGCAGATGTCCAGGGTGCGGAACAGCTTGCCGGCGTTTGCCGCACGACCGTTTAAAATGTTCCTATCATCCTTGTTCCGGCGTTCATCCATGTTTCTGCCGCCACCCCAGTCCTGCGCCGGTGGATTGGAAGCCACAAAATAGTCGTCCTTTAATATATAATAGTGCGTGTCACGCCCTAGTGCGGGAGCATCAAGCCATTTCCCGATGAGCCTGAAACATCCGGCTTTCATCAGCGCCTTTCCCGGTTCAAACAGCAGCGCCCCGGGGATTATTTCCTCAGGTTCGGCAAGCCGCAGTCCCGTGCAGCCGCTTTCCTCGTCGCGGCGGAACTCAAACATGGGGGAGTCATTCGCTTTGTCGCCGTCCATTCCCATGCCGAGGTTATAAACTCTTATCAGACAGCCGTCCCTCTTTTCCTCATCCCGCCGCATCAGAACAAGCAGCTCCTTGCATTCTCCTCCGGCCTCGATGACCTGAAGTTCGCGGCACTCATTCCCCAGCCTTCCGAGGACCATGCTGATGTCGGCCATGGGGGAGAACTTCACGGCGAGAACCGGGGCGATGTCCAGCAGTATGTCCTTGATTTTCAGAATGTCCGGCGAGCAGTCCTCCAAAAGGAACACTTTCCTTCCGCATCCGTCCCGCCGCGCCGGGTCAAGATAAATCACGTCCGGGCGAAATGCATCCAGCCTTTCCCGAAGGCCTCCGTCGAAATCGCATACCCCTTCATCTGACTTGTCGCACTCAGTCATGCTGTTCCTCTTTGGGCAGTCATTGTCGGCATCCTTTGCATCAGAGCCTCCCTCGCCGTCCGCACCGAGCGTCCGCGGACATACCTCTGTGCAGCAGACCTCGATGTTCTCGGCTCCGAGCGCCCCGAAATTGTGCTCCGCAGCCTCCGCAAGCACCGGCAGCATATCGTTGTAGAGCACCGCCTCCGCCACCTTCGAGAACTCAAGGCAATCCACGCCTATCCCTCCTGTGAGGTCCGCGATGCGCCACCGGCATTCTTCTGCTACTGCGCTTTGCCCGGCATTGCCTCCGTCAGCACCCCTCGACACACCCCCATGAAGGATTTCAGAAGCATCCGCGCAGTTCATGCTGTTTCCCTTCAGGAACTCCCTGATTGTCCGTGCCTTGTGCCGTGCCGCCGCTTCTCCGCTGCACTGCTCCGCCGACAATGTCCTCGGCAGCACCAGCCCCTCGGCAGTGGCCCAGACAGGAGCTTTCCCGGCCAGTTTCCGCCTGCTCACAAGCGTGCTCACGGCCGCCAAGACATCAATCCCCGGCCACTTTTCCCGCTGCAGCGCCAGCCTGTCCGGGTCGTCCCCGTAATGCTCCATGATAAACTCCGACAGCGAATCCATATTTTGGGGACTATTCTTTTCTCGATTCATATCCATGCGACAAAATTACTATAAAATCCCTTTTGGTTGAACGATATTTATTGTATTTTTGCGCAGCCGATTATGAACCCTGGCGGGATGCGGCGTTCGGGTCGGCCATGGGATGAAATATGTGTAATTTTCTAAAATATTGAGACTATGGACTATATGGAAAATGCGAAATCCTGGATTCTCGGGGATTATGACGAGGCTACGAAAGAGGCTGTGCATCAACTGATTGACTCCGGTGACACGGCAGCCCTTGAGGATGCTTTCTACAAGAAGCTGGAGTTCGGTACGGGCGGACTTCGCGGGAAGATGGGCGTGGGAACCAACAGGATGAACAAATATACGGTCGGGATGGCCACCCAGGGGCTTGCGAACTACATTCTCAAGAACGTCCCGGGCGGAAACCACTCGGTCTGCATCTCCTTCGACAGCAGGAACAACAGCGCCGAGTTCGCCAAGATTACGGCTCATGTGCTCGCTAACAACGGAATCGCCGTATGGCTGTACGACAAGCTGCGTCCGATTCCGCTCCTGAGCTTCGCCGTGAGGGCGAAAAAGGCGACTGCCGGCGTTATGATTACCGCCTCCCACAACCCTAAGGAATATAACGGCTACAAAGTGTTCTGGAGCGACGGGGCGCAGATTATATCCCCGGTTGACAAGGATATTGTCGCGGAAGTGAACAAAATCACAGACCCTTCAATGGTGAAGTTTGAACCGGGCGACAAATGCGCAGAGATTACTCTCATGGGCGACGAGATGGACAGGGCATATATGGATGCCGTGACGACTCTCATGCTTTCGCCGGAGTCCGTCGCGCGTCATTCCGGCATGAAGATAGTCTATACTCCGCTTCACGGCTCGGGCGTGCGCATCGTCCCGGCGCTTCTTGACCGCGTTGGCTTCAAGAACGTCTATCATGTTCCGGAGCAGGACATCAGCGACGGGAATTTCCCGACTGTCCAGTCCCCGAATCCGGAAAACGGCGAGGCGCTTACGATGGCAATCGCCGTGGCCGACCGTGAGAATGCTGACCTCGTGCTTGCCACCGACCCCGACGCCGACCGCGTTGGAATCGCAGTGCGTGACGACAAGGGCAGGATGGTGCTGCTTAACGGCAACCAGACCGGCTCCATCCTCACATATTACATCCTTCGCCGCCGTTCCGAACTCGGGACGCTCCATCCGGGGTGCTACTGCGTGAAGACCATTGTCACCACAGAGCTGATTCGCGCAATCTGCGATAAGTTCGGAGTGAAGATATATAATGTCCTCACCGGCTTCAAGTACATCGCCGACGTCGTCCGCCGGAACGAGGGCAAGGGCGAGTTTGTCTGCGGAGGAGAGGAAAGCTACGGATTCAACGTCGGGGAGTTCGTCCGCGACAAGGACGCTCCGATTTCATGCGCCATGGTCGCCGAGTGCGCGGCATGGGCTGCGGATCAGGGCAAGACGCTCTATGAGCTTCTTCAGGACATCTACAGGGAGTTCGGCTACTACCGCGAGGCCCTTGTCTCCCTCGTGCGTGAGGGCAAGGCAGGTGCGGAGGAAATCGCCTCCATCATGGTGGAGATGAGGAACAACCCGCCGAAGTCGCTTGCCGGCTCGCCTGTGGTGAAGGTCATCGACTATCTCAAGCCTGAGCAGACGGGGCTGCCTTCGTCCAATGTGCTTCAGTTCTATTCCGCCGAGGGTGACGTCGTTTCCGTGCGTCCGTCCGGAACCGAGCCGAAAATCAAGTTCTATTTCGGGGCGCACGGCGACAATGCCGACGCGAAGATTGTGCAGCTGAAGGAACAATTCGGTTTGTGACAGGGCGTCTAAAAGGCGGTCTGCGGCGTTGGACGGCTTGATGAAATCCTCACAACCATCAGGTTGCTGCGGTATTCATCCGCGCCGTCCGCCTTGCATCCCATCCTTTTATGCATCCCCTCTCCTCCAATTATTTGGAAAAGTTTTTGGGGAAGGGACGATTGAAGACAAGTAATGGAATAGTATGCGGAAGATATTGTGGCTGCACGGTTTCGGCGGGTCGGCAAAGTCCGGCATCGTCAACTTTCTGAGGAAATACTATCCCCAGTTCGACTGGGTGGCTCCTGAACTGAACCATCATCCGGGAGAATCCATAGCGAAGATAAACGGGCTGCTGGGCGGCGGTGATGTCGCCGCCGTCCTCGGCACGTCGCTCGGTGGCTTCTATGCTATCTGCTGTGATTTCCGAGGACCCGAACTTGTCATAAACCCGGCGGTGAACCCGTACGAGACAATTCAGAAGCACCTTGGCAAAAACAAGTGGTTCGGTCCACGTTCAGACGGCGCGACGGAATTTACCGTGACTGAGGACGACGTGGAGGAGTTCCTTGACTGGCCTCTTCCCGTGGGCAATGACGAGTGCGTCACTCCGACCGGCGAGGAGGCCTTTCCGGGGATGCTCCCCGACAGGATTCTCTGCCACTACACCGAGCACGACCCGCTTCTGGGCGAGGAAATCAAGGCTGACTACGAACGCCTGTTCCCCAGCCGCGAGATGATGACTCATCATGTCCTTCCGGGGCACGTTGTCACCGAAAGCTACATTGTCCGCGTTCTTCCCAAGTTCATCTGGAATGTCTGAACTTTCTTCGCGTAAAAATTCCCCCAACCTGGGGACAATTATAATTGTTTGAAAATGACTTATTTATCATTTCCGGACAACAACGGTGCTGACCGACGTCTGGTGTTCTACCTCTCGATGGAGGAATATGCTGCGGAGCATCTTGACGAACTTATTGGCAGTCAGCGTGGAACGCCTGAAGAAAGTTCCACGGCGGTCGCCGGACGGAGTTCGTGGAACGATGACGGAGCGTTCTTCATCTGGCAGGTGGCGCCCACTGTAATCTTCGGGCGCAATCAGGACATGAATGCCGAGGTCAATGTCCCTTATTGCAGGGAACATGGCATCGCTATGTACCGACGAAAAAGCGGCGGAGGCTGCGTCTTTGCTGACAAGGGAAACATAATGATTTCATACATAAGGCATTGCACTGACGTCGCGGAGCTTTTCTCCGAGTATCTCGAAAAACTCGCCGGCTTCCTGCGCAGCCTCGGCATAAACGCGGAGGTCTCCGGACGCAACGATGTGCTTGTCGATGGGAAGAAGGTTTCGGGCAACGCATTCTCACTCAAGCCGAACGGCGTAGGCATAGTCCACGGCACCTTTCTCTACAATCTCGACTTTGCCGCGATGTCGTCGGCCATAACTCCTTCCCGCGCCAAGCTTGAGAGCAAGGGAGTCCATTCCGTGGAGCAGAGGGTTCTGAATCTGAAATCCGTCCTGGATGAAAAAAATATAGGCCTTCAGGCATTGAAATCGGCAATTATTTCATATTTTTGTACGGATGAACTGGAACTGACGGCGGGGCAGGTCGGAGAAATTTCGGAAATCGAGAGGGGCTACCTTGAGCCGTCATTCATAAACGGTCATGTCGGGACTTCGGACGACCGGCTTTAGTGCCGCGCCCGCCCCTGTGGTTTCGTTTGTCGGTACTGTAAAATCTGTACCGGGCGTATTGCCGGGCAGGAACAGAAATGAATTTGTAATGGAAAATACAGCATCTGAAAAGAAAACCTGTCTCTATGACAGTCATGTCGCGCTCGGTGCGCAGATGAGTCCGTTCGGCGGATTCATAATGCCGATTCAGTACACCGGAATCACGGATGAGCACAACGCCGTCCGTAACTCCGTCGGGATGTTTGACGTCTCTCATATGGGCGAGGTCTTCGTTAGCGGCCAGGAAGCCGAGAAATTTGTGAATCATATATTTACAAATGACGTCGCCGGGATTCCCGACGGGAAGATACTCTACGGAATGATGCTCCGCGAGGACGGCGGGACGGTCGATGACCTGCTGGTCTATAAGCTCTTCGGGAAGAGCGCCTACCTTCTGGTGGTGAATGCATCCAACATCGCCAAGGATGTGCAATGGATTGAGACGCAGGCAAAAGGATTTGATGTCAAGGTCTCGGACGAGTCGGACAGCTGGGGTGAGGTAGCCGTTCAGGGGCCTGATGCCGAGAAAACCCTCACCGAGGTTCTTGGCCTTGAGGGCGTGTCCTCGCTGGAGTTCTACACCTTCCGCGACTTTGAGTGGAAAGGCAAGCATCTGATAATCAGCCGCACCGGCTATACCGGAGAGGACGGCTTCGAGATATATGCCGAAAACGCGGCAATTGTAGAAATCTGGGACCTGCTGCTTGCGGCAGGCGTGAAGCCGTGCGGGCTCGGATGCCGGGACACTCTGCGTTTCGAGGCCGGACTTCCGCTCTACGGGCATGAGCTGAACGACGCGACGAGCCCGATAGAGGCCTCTCTCGGGATGTTCGTCAAGACGGACAAGCCGGAGTTCATCGGTCGGGAAGCCGTTGTCCGTCAGAAGGCTGAAGGCGTGGAGAAGAAACTTGTCGGCATCGAAATCTTCGACAAGGCCATTCCGCGCGCCGGCTATCCCGTGCTTGATGAAAACGACATGCAGATTGGCGAGGTGACGACCGGATATCATTCGATTTCGCTTGACCGCAGCGTCTGCATGGCGTTCGTTGACAAGGCTCACTCCGCGCTCGACACTCCGGTTAAGGTTCAGATTCGTAAGAAAATATTTCCGGGAAAGGTCGTGAAGCGACGTTTCTACACTCCGAATTATAAGAAATAGGACACGATAATCATAAAATTAAAGGAATATGTCAAAGGTAGTTGAAGGACTCAGGTACGCTGAGTCACACGAATGGGTGAAGGTTGAAGGCGACATCGCCGTAATCGGGATTTCCGACTATGCACAGCACTCCATGGGCGAGTTGTCGTATGTCGATATGCCGTCGGTCGGCGACGAGGTCACTGCCGGAGAGGAGTTTGGAGCCGTCGAGAGCGTCAAGGCCGCGAGTGACCTCATTTCTCCCGTCACGGGAACAGTCATCGAGGTGAATGAGATTCTTGAGGACGAACCGGAACTGCTCAACGAAGACCCTTACGCGAACTGGATTATAAAGGTGCAGATGACCGACCCGTCCGAGGCGGACAATCTTCTGGATGCCGCCGCTTACGAAAAACTCTGCAAGTAATTAAATTATAAGCGGATTACTGCGTTGCACAAATTCCTCAAAATCCTCATTACCATAAGGTAACTCCGGTTTTGATGCCTTTGTGCGCCTTGTACTCCATCTTCTAATTTAATTACTTAAAACCATTATTTTATGCAGGAGATAAACAAGTTTGCGTATTTCCCTCATACAGAGGGAGATATTGCTCAGATGCTGGAACGGGTCGGAGTGCGGGGGATTGAAGACCTGTACTCCGATGTTCCGTCTGAATTCATATACGACAGTGAGTATGACCTGCCGCCGGCGATGTCGGAGATAGAGGTACGCAGGTACTTCGAGGACATTGCATCGCTTAATGTTCCGCTGAAGGTCTTTGCCGGATGCGGGGCCTACGACCACTATTCTCCTTCCGTCGTTCCCTACATCCTCTCCCGTTCGGAATTTCTGACGGCATACACGCCCTATCAGGCGGAGGTTTCGCAGGGAACTCTGCGCTACATCTTTGAGTGGCAGACGATCATATGCCGTCTGACCGGGATGGACGTCGCGAACGCTTCGATGTACGACGGGGCGACTTCCGCAGCCGAGGCGATGTTCATGACACTTGCCTGCACGAAGAAAAAGACGCGCTTCCTTGTTTCCGGAGCGCTGCTCCCTGCCGTGCGCGATGTCGTGGCGACCTACGCCAAATTTCATGGAGTTCAGCTGACTGTCGTTCCGGCAAAGGACGGAGTGACTGATTTTGAGGCGGCCGGAAAGGAACTTGCCGCAGGCGACGTGGCCGGGCTTCTCGTTCCGGGCATCAACCGCTTCGGGGTCATCGAGGATTTGAGCGGCTATGCCGATGCCCTCCATGCTGCGGGGGCACTGCTTGTCGAGTACTGCGACCTGTCCGCCATGGCGGTGCTCAGGACCGCCGGTGAGAACGGCTCCGACATTGCCTGCGGCGATGCCCAGCCGCTCGGGATTCCGCTTTCCTTCGGAGGCCCTTATGTCGGATTCCTTGCCTGCCGCCGTGATTTCATGCGCAAACTTCCCGGACGCCTTGTGGGAGAGACCGTTGACGTCGATGGCAAGCGCGCATTCGTGCTGACCCTTCAGGCCCGCGAACAGCACATCCGCCGAGAGAAGGCAACCTCGAACATCTGCTCGAACCAGTCGCTGATGGCGCTCTATGTCGCTGTCTATGTGTCGCTTCTCGGTCCGGAAGGGCTTCGTGAAATCAACGAACTCAGCTGTGCCGGGGCGCATTATCTCCGGTCTGAACTCCTGAAAACCGGACTTTTCGCCGAACCTTTCCCCCAGCCGCGCCCGTTCCTTAAGGAATTTGTCCTGAGGCCGCTTGTCGGGATTGCGGAACTGCAGCAGGCTCTTCTTGACGCCGGGTTTTTCGGTGGCGTGGCCACAGAGGAGGGATTCGTCTCGTTCTGCGTCACGGAAAAGCATACGAAGGAAGAATGCGACGCGCTGGTTAATGTCGTGAAGTCGCTGGAAAAAGTGGAAACCATAGAAAAATAGGGGAGAACGGAATATGAAATACTACGACAAACTTATATTTGAACTTTCCTCTCCCGGAAGAAGGGGATATACTCTTCCCTCAAATGCATGGCCGTCGGAGTTCTGCCTCGGAGGGTCTGTGCCGGGAGGATTGCTCCGCGACGAGCCTGCCGACCTGCCTCAGGTCAGTGAGCCTGATGTCGTGCGCCACTATACGAACCTCTCTCAGATGAACTTCGGAGTTGACAGCGGCTTCTATCCGCTGGGCAGCTGCACGATGAAATACAATCCGAAAATCAACGAGGAGATAGCCTCCATGCCGGCATTTGCCGGGATTCACCCTCTCCAGCCGGCCTCTACCGTCGAGGGATGCCGTAAGGTCTATGAGGAACTGTCGCAGGCCCTCTCCGCGATTACGGGAATGGCCGCCTTCACGCTCAACCCCTTTGCCGGAGCGCATGGGGAGCTTACGGGTCTTATGGTCATGAGGCAGTACCACATCTCACGCGGAGACCTCGGCCGCCGCAAGGTCATTGTGCCCGACTCCGCCCATGGGACCAATCCCGCCTCAGCAGCCGTCTGCGGCCTTGAGGTCGTTCAGGTCAAGTCGCGTCCGGACGGGCGCATAGACGTGGAGGACCTGAAGCCGCTGCTGGACGAGACGGTTGCCGGAATCATGATGACCAATCCGAACACGCTCGGCCTCTTCGAGACAGAAATCAGGGAAATCGCCGCTCTGGTGCATGAGTGCGGCGGACTGCTCTACTATGACGGCGCGAACATGAACCCGCTCATCGGAGTCGTGCGCCCGGGCGATATGGGCTTTGACATCATGCACCTGAACCTGCACAAGTCCTTCTCCACACCCCATGGCGGAGGTGGCCCGGGAGCGGGTCCGGTCGGCGTCGCCGCGCATCTCGTGAAGTATCTGCCTCAGCCGGATTTCTATGTCGCAGGGAAACATCATGATGGCCATGGCGGCGTCGGACAGCCTTTGTCCGTCGACTATGCCGTGTCGGAAAAGGATTCCCTCGGTCGTGTCAGCGGATTTCAGGGTAATTTCGCCGTGCTGCTCAAGGCCCTGTGCTACATCAGGATGCTCGGACGCGAGAATGTCAAGGCGGTCGGACCGCTTGCCACGCTCAATGCCAACTACATAAAGGAATCGCTCAAGGACAGCTTCGAACTTCCAATCCGGTCCGTCTGCAAGCACGAGTTTGTCTATGACGGTCTGAAGGACAAATCGACCGGCGTAACCACTCTGGACATTGCCAAGCGGCTTCTCGACTACGGCTTCCATGCCCCGACAATCTATTTCCCGCTCCTGTTCCATCAGGCGCTCATGATTGAGCCGACCGAGACGGAGTCCAAGGATACTCTGGATGCCTTCATCGAGGTAATGCACAGGATTGCCGAAGAGGCGATCACCGACCCGGAGAACCTCAAGACCGCACCGCACACCACACCGGTACGCCGCCCCGACGAGACCTCCGCCGCCCGCAACCCGAAGCTGTGCTTCTGACTGTCACTCCACTTCTGTCATTCCGAGCGGAACGGAGCTAATCCTTCTGTCATTCCGAGCGAAACGGAGTGAAGCCGAGGAATCTTTGTGCTGAAAAAAAAGAACATTGTAACTGCTTTAAATGAAACTTATTATAATCGGCGCAGGTCCGGGCGGATATGAAACCGCCGTTGCCGCAGCCCGGAAAGGGCTTGATGTCACTCTCGTCACAGCCGGTCCCCTCGGGGGAACCTGCCTGAACGAGGGCTGCATCCCCACCAAGTGCCTTTGCCATGACGCCCACCTCTACCGGCTCATGTCAGAGAAACTGAATCCTGTAGCCCCGGATTCCGACCAATCTATCCCGTCATCCGTTCCCGATGACGCGCTTGCCGGTATGGTCGCCCGCAAGGATGCCGTAGTGGAACAGCTCCGCTCCGGAGTCGAAAGCCTGCTAAGGGGCGTTGAAATAGTCCGCGGCATCGCGCGCATAGTCAATGCGCACACGGTCCATGTCTGGCCGACCGAAACCGCCTCGGACATGAACCTCTCCCCGGAATTTGACTCCTGTGCCGAATACACGGCCGACCGCATAATTATAGCGACCGGTTCCCATCCGGCATGGCTGAACGTCCCCGGAGCGGCGGACACTCCCGGTGTTCTATCATCCTCCGATATGCTCAGGCTCAAGGAACTTCCGAAGCGCCTTACGGTCATCGGCGGGGGAGTGATAGGGCTGGAGTTTGCCTCCGTCTTCGCTTCCCTCGGCTCGAAAGTAACCGTAATAGAATACTGCAAGACAATTCTCCCGCATTTCGACGCCGACCTTGCCAAGCGTCTCAAGCAGTCGCTCTCCAAGTCCGGAATAACGATTCTCACGGGAACGGAGGTGACGGGTATCTCGGCATCGGAGGAGGCGTCTTCCGAATGTGCATTCCCTTGGGAATCAGGAGCAGGGGAGAATCCCGACGGCAGGGATAGTGCACAGAGCGGGAAACTGATTCAGATTGTCACCGTCCGCAGCGGAGAAAAGGCGTCCGCGGTGGTCTCTGACAGGGTTCTCATGGCCGTGGGCCGCGTGCCGGACGCCCGCGTCATCACGGGATGCAAGGGCATCGAAGCCGACAGAAGAGGGATTCACGTCGATGAAAATATGCAGACGACGCTTCCCGGCGTGTATGCCATTGGTGACGTCAACGGCAGGATGATGCTCGCGCACGCCGCCACATTTCAGGGCCGGGTCGCCCTTGAGCACATCCTCGGCGGCATGGACGGTGTCGGGGAAAAACGCTCTGGCGATGCCGAAGCCCCGCTGCACGGCTGCCGTTCATCCATCCGCCTCGACATCATGCCGGCGGCCGTGTTCACCGTCCCGGAAGTCGCGGCGGTCGGACTCACTGAAGAGGACTGCAAGGAGAAGGGCATAGCCTTCAAGGCTCTCAAGTCCTTCTACCGGGCCAACGGCAAGGCTCTTGCCTCGGATGCCTCCGAAGGCTACTGCAAGCTCATAGTCGCGCAGCCGGGGCAGCCGAACCTTCGCGACGGCCAGATCCTCGGCTGTCACATCCTCGGCTCCGGAGCCTCCGACCTCATCGGCGAGGTCACCGCCCTGATGAACTTCAACGCCACCGTCTCCGAACTCCGCAACATAATCCACCCGCACCCGACCTTGTCCGAGATAATACAGGCGTGCGCAGCTATGTGAGTAATATAGATTATATATATGAAGTTAATAAACCCCGGTAAAATACCGGCCGTGTGGGTCTCGCTGATACCCTTCGCGTTCTTGGCCGCAACCCTTTCGATTGTAATCAGAGTCTTCGGCGGAAGCGCCCTCGACGGGGCCAGTCAAGTGTCGCTCCTCCTTGCATCCGGTGTCGTGGTCGCCATATCCATGATATTCTACAAGGTCAAGTGGGCCGACTTCGAGAACGGAATAATGGACAACATCCGCTCCGTGAGCTCCGCCATACTCATCCTCTTCCTCATCGGAGCCGTCGCCGGAACATGGATGGTCAGCGGAATCGTGCCGATGATGATATATTACGGGATGAAGATCATAACCCCCAAGATATTCCTCTTCGCCACCTGCGCCATCTGCGCCCTCATCTCCGTCATGACCGGAAGTTCCTGGACCACAATAGCGACAGTAGGAGTCGCGCTCATCGGAATCGGCGCCGCGCAGGGCTACTCCGCCGGGTGGACGGCCGGAGCGATAATCTCGGGCGCATATTTCGGAGACAAGATATCCCCGCTCTCCGACACCACGACCCTCGCGTCCTCGTCCGCAGGCACGCCGCTTTTCACGCATATACGCTATATGCTCATCACGACCATTCCTTCGTTCGCCATAGCCCTCGTCATATTCCTAATCGTCAGCCTCACCCATGACGTGAACTCACAGGGCACAATCACCGAATTTTCCTCAGACCTCGCCTCCGCCTTCGACATAAACCTCTGGCTCCTGATTGTCCCGCTCATAACCGGCGTGCTGATAGCCAGAAAGATGCCTGCCATTCTCACTCTTTTCGTCGCCGTCCTTCTCGCCGCCGTCGCCGCCCTCATCTTCCAGCCCCACATCGTCTGGCACATAGCCTCGGGGCTTCCTGTAGCAGACTACGGTCACCTCTCGTTTATGGACGGCTTCAAGGGACTGATGACCGCGACCTACGGCCCGACCGGTATCTCGGTCGGCAATCCGGCGCTTGACAGGCTCATCGCCACCAACGGCATCACCGGAATGCTGCCGACCGTATTCCTCGTCATATCGGCCGCGGCGTTCGGCGGGGTCCTCGTAGGCAGCGGAATGCTCCAGAGCCTCACGCTCGCGCTCCAGAAGGGAATAAACCGCACATTCACGATAGTAGCTTCGACGGTCGGCACAGGAATCTTCGCCAACATGATAACCGGGGACCAGTACCTCTCGATAATCCTCACCGGCAGCCTCTACAAGGACCTCTACAGGGAAAAGGGACTTGAACCGCGCCTTCTGAGCCGTTCCGTGGAGGATTCCGCCACCGTCTGCTCTGTCCTGATACCGTGGAACTCCTGCGGAATGACCCAGGCCACGGTGCTGAAGGTCGCGACGCTCGATTACCTGCCATACTGCTTCTTCAACATCATATCCCCGCTCATGTCCATGCTCGTCGCCGCCGTCGGCTACAGGGTTTATAGGAAAACTGCGGCAAAGAACGGAAAGAAATGACGACCTCATGCATTCGTGGTTGATTTTAACAAAATTAGTTGTTATCTTTGCAGGCTGTATGTTGGAATCGCAGGGACTTTGATCTGCGCGCATACGGACTGTAAGGCTTACTTATGTAATAAATTTTGTATTTGAAAATGAATTCAAGACTCTGGCATCCCGGCGCGACGGCTCTTCTGCTGCTTGCAGGGCTTATGTTCATCGCCGCCTCCTGCGGCTCCTACAAGAACATTCCGTACTTTCAGGACAAGGTCATAAACAATCCGGAGGCCATCGACAGGCATGCCGGAATCGTAATCCAGCCTAAGGATATGCTTTCAATCGTCGTAAGTTCCAGAACTCCTGAACTGACGCCGATGTTCAATCTTCCGATAGTTTCCTACAGCGCCGGTTCCGAAATGGTCTCAAGCGTAGGTTCGCAGCGGATTATGTGCTACTCCGTTGACAACGACGGCTTCATCGACTTCCCTGTGCTCGGAAAAATCAATGTGGCGGGAAAGACCCGTTGGGAATGCGCCGAGACGATAAAGAAGGAACTCCTTGACAGGAAATATCTTGACGATGCCGTGGTCACGGTCGAATTCACCAATTTCAAGGTCTCTGTCCTCGGTGAGGTCACCTCTCCGGGAACCTACACCATCGAGGGAGACAAGGTCACCATCCTTCAGGCGATAAGCCTCGCGAGGGACCTCACGATATTCGGTAAGCGCGAGAATGTCTCCGTGATACGCGAGCAGAACGGAAAGAGGGTGATATACGAGGTCGATCTCACCAGCACCGACCTTTTCAACAGCCCGGCATATTACCTCCAGCAGAACGACATCGTCTATGTCGAGCCTTCAAAGGTAAAGCAGCGTCAATCGACGATGGACGACAAGGGGCTGAGAATCACGAGTATAGCCATATCGTCGGGTTCATTGCTCGTTTCACTCGCCACGCTCGTGACGACGCTTGTTCTAAGAGGCGGCGGCAACAATTGACAATAATCTAATACCTCAAAGTTTTCTGAATATATGGAAGAACTCAACAATCAGTCACAGCAGAGCGGCCTTGACGGAAATCAGAGCTCGTTCTCGCTGCTTGACATCTGGAATCTCGTCTGGTCGAACAAGTGGTGGTATGTCGCGGGGGTAGTGCTCTGTGTCATACTCGCAGGGGTTTATCTCTACCGGACGCCATCGACATACAGCCGCAGCGCGAAACTCATCGTCGATGAGAGTGCGCAGGACGCGGCGGTCCGCAACCTCTCCTCATTCACCGGAGGCGGAATGCGGCTCAGGAACACGGTCGCCGTGGAGAATGAGATGGAGGCGTTCACGTCGCCTGACCTCATGCTCACGGTCGTGGAGAGGAACAACCTTCAGACAACCTATGTCGAGAAGCAGTTCCTCAGGAGCGTGGAACTTTACAGGGACACGCCTCTGGAACTGAAGCTCGAAGGGAACAACCCGACGAAGGGATTTTCCTTCACCGTGAAGAAAAAGTCGGACAGCACCTTCATCCTCACAAAGTTCCGCATCGGAAAGGATGAACTCAAGGAAGGCGTAGAGGGAAAGGTTGGGGAGACCGTCGAGACTCCGGCAGGCTCGCTCACTCTGCATCCGACCATGAACTTCGAGGACTGGAAGAACGACATACGCATTTCGTGGGCCAATCCGATGGCACGGGCGAAGGCATACTGCCAGAACCTCACGGCGAACATATCCAGCAAGGAATCCACCGTTCTTGTGCTCAACTACAAGGACAAGTTCCCTTCACGCGCCGAGAACATACTCAGCAGCCTCATCGACGTCTATAACGAGGTCTGGCTTTATGACAAGAACCGCGCGGCGCGTAACACCAGTTCCTTCATCACCGACAGGCTCGGGATAATCGAGCGGGAACTCGGCGGCATCGAGGGCAACCTCAAGTCCTACAAGGCCGACAACAATCTCACTGACGTAAAGGCGGTTGCACAGCAGTACCTTGAAGAGTCGTCCACCTATGCGGAAAAGCTCTTCGAGGTCAATAACCAGCTCTCTATCGCCAATTTCATAAAGGACTATCTCAATGACCCTTCACATGCCGCGAGTCTCATTCCTTCAAACTCGGGAATAGCAAGCGCCAGCGTCGAGTCCCAGATAGGCGAGTACAACAAGCTCATTCTCCAGCGCGACCGCTACAAGTCCGCCGGAAGCGAGAACCCTATGGTGGCCGATCTCAATGTCTCCATCTCCTCGATGCGCAGCGCGATACTCCGCTCCATCGACAACCTCGTGGCGACGCTCACTCTTCAGGTCGACGGGCTCAAGCAGCAGGAGGATCAGATTCTCAAACGCATATCTTCAAGCTCCGGACAGGAATACGAACTCCTCTCGATGCAGCGTCAGCAGAAGGTCAAGGAGTCTCTCTACATCTTCCTGCTTCAGAAACGTGAGGAAAATGAAATTACTGCGCTCGTCAATGTCGGCAACACCCGCGTCATAATGCGTCCTAACGGCTCCCCGAACCCTGTGGCTCCGAGAAAGGCAATGATTCTTCTCCTTGCCATAATCATCGGCTGCGCTATTCCGTTCGCGTGGTTCTTCCTCCGGATGACGCTTGACACCACCGTGAAGTCCAAACTTGACCTCACCTCCCTCAAGGTGCCGTTCATTGCCGAGATTCCGCTCTCCGTGCTTAAGAAAGGGCGGTTCGCGGCATTTGGATTCAAGAAGAAGGCGTACGATAACGAAAATTGCCGGATTATCGTGAAGGCCGGCAAGCGCGACATGATGAACGAGGCCTACAGGGTCATGAGAACTAACCTTGACCTCATGCTCGGGAAGCAGGGACCTCACGTGATAATGCTGACCTCGTTCAACCCTAATTCCGGAAAGACGTTCAACTGCGTAAACATCGCCGCCGCGATGGCAATCAAGCCGGCCCGCGTCGTGATTGTCGATCTGGACTTCCGCAAGGCGTCGCTCGGCAAGTCTCTCGGTGTGTCGGCATCTCTCGGCGGTTCGTCCTATCTCAACGGCGACGTCAATGACATCGGTTCTGTAATCGTCAATGTATCAAAGAATCTCGACTGCCTTCCGGTGGGTGTCCTTCCTCCGAATCCGACCGAGCTCCTTCTTTCGGACAGGTTTGTCACTATGATTGGGGAACTTAAGAAGAGATACGACTACATATTCCTCGACTGTCCTCCGATTGAGATTGTCGCCGACGCCGCAATCGTGACGCAGTATGTCGATATGACGCTCTTCATCGCCCGTTCCGGACTTTTCGACAAGAGGCTTCTTCCGAAAATCAACGAACTCTACGAGAACAACCGCTACACTCATATGTGCATAGTTCTCAACGGCGTGCCTATGACCTACAAGCCTTATGCGAAGGCTGGCAACGGTTACGGATATGGATATGGATATGGTTACGGATATGGATATGGGAATGCGGAAGACGACACTCAGAAGAGCTAGCCGCAGCTCAAGGTGACAGGACAGTAATTTAGCATACGCTCATGTTCGATTTTCTGAAAAAGCGTTATTCATTGGCGGAGTCCGGGGTCCTTCCGGGCTCCGTCGATGCGCATTCGCACATTCTTTTCGGGGTAGATGACGGTTCGAAGCACCGCAAGGACTCGCTTGAGATGCTTTCTTTCGAGGAGTCGCTCGGGGTCACTGACGTGTGGTGCACGCCTCATATCATGGAGGATGTCCCCAACGGCACTGAACAGCTCAGGGAGCGTTTCGAACTGCTGAAGTCCCTCTGGAAAGGAAGCATACGCCTGCATCTTGCGGCGGAGTACATGATGGACAACCTGTTTATGGAGAGACTGCGCTCGCGTGACCTTCTCTATCACGGGAAGGGCTGCGTGCTCGTGGAGACTTCGGTCAACAATCCTCCCTACGACTTTGACGCGATAATTTCCAACATCCTCATGGCCGGAATCACTCCCATGCTGGCTCATCCGGAACGCTACCGCTACTTTCGGAAGGAGGACTACCGTGCGCTTGCCGCCCGCGGGGTGAGGCTTCAGATGAATCTTTCTTCGCTGACCGGGTATTACGGCAACACCGCCAGAGAAAAGGCGGAATGGCTTCTGAAGAACGGGCTGTATTCCGCGGTCGGCTCTGATTGTCACCGGGTCCGGGGCATAATGGAGCAGTACAGCGTGAAGGCTCTGACGAAGTCCACGATAGAATCACTTGCGAGGCTTCTCGCCAACCTTCCGCAGACAGAGGAAGAATAAATTGTAAATTGCCTGAGTATGAAAGGGATAGTTCTTGCAGGAGGGGCTGGCACAAGGCTCTACCCGATTACGAAAGGGGTCAGCAAGCAGCTGCTCCCGGTCTATGACAAACCGATGATTTATTACCCTGTTTCCGTCCTCATGCTTGCCGGAATCAGGGACATCCTCGTCATCTCCACGCCTGCCGACCTGCCGCTTTTCCGCCGTCTTCTGGGCGACGGATGCGAAATCGGGGTGAGGTTCTCATACGCCGAACAGCCTAAGCCCGAAGGCATTGCCCAGGCCTTCCTCATAGGGCGGGAATTTATCGGAAACGACGATGTCTGCCTCGTCCTTGGGGACAACATTTTCTACGGGCAGGGCTTCACGGGAATGCTTCGTGAGACCGTGACCCTGACGGCGGAGAGGCAGGTCGCGACGGTTTTCGGCTATTCCGTGCGTGATGCGAGGAGATACGGCGTCGCTGAAATCGACTCTGAGGGAAATGTCCTGTCCATAGAGGAGAAACCCGAACAGCCCAAGAGCGACTACGCCGTTACCGGACTTTATTTCTACCCCAACAGCGTTGTGGAAATCGTCCGGGAACTCAGCCCCTCGGCACGCGGCGAACTTGAGATAACGGCGCTCAATGAGGCCTTTCTTCATCGGGGTGAGTTGAAAATCAGATTGCTTGGCCGCGGTTTCGCGTGGCTTGATTCGGGCACGCACGAATCACTTGCCGACGCATCCTCGTTCATTCAGGCCGTGCAGAACCGTCAGGGGGTGATGGTCGCCAGCCTTGAGGAAATCGCATGGCGGCAGGGCTGGATTGACACGGAAGCGCTGCGCCGTCTTGCAGTGCCGATGCGCGGCAACGAGTACGGACGGTATCTTCTCCGGCTTGCGGAGAACGGGAGATGACGGCTTCCGTCGCTGAACGACAAACATCCGGGCAGAAATGACACCCGGTGCACAACGAATTGTACGAACGGATATGGATGTAATAAAAACTGATATAGATGGTCTTGTTCTGCTGTCCCCGGTTGTGTTCGAGGATTCGCGAGGCTATTTCTTCGAGTCTTTCAACGCTCGTGACTTCGAGGCCTTGACCGGTCAGAAAGTCTGCTTCGTGCAGGACAATGAGAGCCGTTCCAGCCGCAGAACGGTGCGCGGGCTGCATTTCCAGAGAGGGGAGTCCGCGCAGGCTAAGCTTGTGAGCGTCGTCCGGGGGCGCGTCTGGGACGTGGTCGTCGATATAAGGCCGGGCAGCCCGACTTTCGGGAAATATGCCGCCTACGAGCTCTCCGCTTCCAACAGGCTCCGCCTTTTCATTCCCAAGGGATTTGCCCACGGTTTCGCCGTCCTTGAGGACGACACGGTCTTCCAGTACAAGTGCGACGCCTACTATGACCCTTCGGCTGAAGACGGCATCGCGTGGGATGACCCTGCGCTCGGCATTCCATGGCCTTTTTCACGCGGGGAGGCGATACTCTCCGAAAAGGACCGTAACCGCAGGCCGCTGTCGCAGATAAAGGATTTCTGATTTCATTAGATATGGGGATTGTTCAGAAATTCTGATTACTGACGGTTTCTTAGAAATATGAGTGTAATGAATGGCTGTGAATATGGAATATAGAAAACATATACTTGTGACGGGAGGCGCCGGATTCATCGGCAGTCATGTCGTGAGGCATTTTCTCACGAAATACCACGACTGTCTCGTCGTGAATCTTGACTCGCTCACCTACGCCGGCAACCTTGCCAATCTCCGTGACGTCGAGAGCCTTCCGAACTATCGTTTCGAGAAGGCGGATATATGTGACTATGAGACGGTTCTGAACATAATCCTGAAGCATGACATCGACACGATCGTGCATCTCGCGGCCGAAAGCCATGTTGATCGTTCTATAATCGACCCGTTTACCTTCGCCCGCACGAATGTCATGGGGACACTCAGCCTGCTTCAGGCAGCGAGGACAATCTGGTCGAAGAAGGGGCTTTTCGGAGAGGGGATTGCGGACACACCTCAGGGGCGGCGGTGCCTCTTCCATCACGTTTCGACAGACGAGGTCTATGGTACTCTCGGCTTTGACGGCCGGCTCTTCACCGAGCGCAGCCCCTATAGTCCGCACAGCCCCTACAGCGCGAGCAAGGCCGGAAGCGACCACTTTGTACGTGCCTTCCATGACACCTACGGACTTCCGGTGACGATCACCAACTGTTCCAACAACTATGGGCCGAACCAATTCCCCGAGAAGCTCATCCCTCTGTTCATCAATAACATCCGGGAACGCCGTCCGTTGCCTGTCTATGGCGACGGGCGCAATGTCCGCGACTGGCTCTATGTCGGAGACCACGCGGAGGCCATCGACCTCGTCGTCCACAGGGGACATAGTGGGGAAACCTACAACATCGGCGGAAACAACGAATGGAGCAATATAGACCTCGTGCGGATGCTCGTGAAGGTCACAGACCGTCTGCTGGGAAATCCGGCGGGGACTTCGGACGGTCTTATTACTTTTGTCAGGGACAGGGCGGGGCATGACCTCCGCTATGCCATCGACTCGTCCAGGCTTCGCGAAGAGCTCGGATGGACGCCGCGCTTCGACTTCGAGACCGGGCTTGAGCGTACCGTCAGCTGGTATCTTGACAATCAGGAGTGGCTTGACGGCGTCACTTCGGGGGATTACAGAAATTACTATCGGCAGGTGTATGACAAACGCTGACAAATCAGGTGGTAACAAAAATGTTTGTCAATTAAACATTGTTGTTACAGGTGCTGGAGGACAGCTTGGACGCTCTGTATGTGAGGCTTTCGCCGGAAACGGATGCAACATTTTCCCGACAACATCCGCAGTTCTTGACATCCGCGACTTTTCCGCCGTGGAGAACTTCATTTCATCGCGCAGGGCGGACATTGTCGTGAACTGCGCGGCATGGACCGACGTCGAGGGAGCCGAGGGCAACCCTGAGGCTGCCGCCGTCGTGAATGCCCTCGCAGTCGGGAACCTTGCCCGGGTGTGCTCCGCCCGTTCGGCGCTCCTCATACACATATCCACGGACTATGTGTTCGACGGCCTTCATTTCGTTTCCTCCGATGTCCGGAATACAGGCGTCCAAGACATTGATGTCCCTGATTCCGCGCCTGTGTTTCCGCGCCCCTACCGCGAGGATGACCTCCCGTCCCCTCTGAATGCCTACGGACGCACGAAACTTGAGGGCGAGCGGCTTGTCAGGGAGTCCGGATGTCAGCACATAATCATAAGGACTTCGGGCATATATTCCCGTTATGGACGGAACTTTCTCCGCACCATTCTTTCGCTGCTGCGTTCGCGGCGGGAAATAAGGGTCGTTAATGACCAGACGACCTGTCCGACCTATGCCGGGAACCTCGCGCGTGCGATGGGCGGAATCATCTGCGACACATCGCGTTTCGACGGGCGGAAGTACATCGGTCCGACGGGATTCTTCCACTACGCGGACGCGCCGGCCTGCACATGGTTCGGATTCGCCGGAGAGATTGCCCGCGTCAGCGGAAGCACATCCTGCCGGATAATCCCCTGCGGCAGTGACGAATACCCCTCCGAGGTCACGAGGCCTTCATACTCAGTTCTTGACTCCGGGCTTTTCCTCTCGACTTTCGGTGATTTCGGGCGGATGGACAGGGACGCGGCGATTGCGGAATGCGTCCGCTGGCTATGAATTGGTGCAGTTTGTGCCATATTCGGTCCAAATTGGGTTAATTCCTTCTTTCTGTTTGCTTATGTGGATTTTACTGAGTAAATTTGCGGGCATTTGTGCAATGTTGATGTTGTAATGTTGGTTGTAAAAACGCATTGAAAAATTATGGGAAAACTTTACAGAAACTTTCAGAACCTCCTGCTTTCTAATCACTATCTTAACCCTTGGGTTGTCCTGCTCATGGATGTCGTGCTGTCATTTCTCGCGAGCCTATTCACATTTCTTCTTCTGTGGCGCGTAGTAGGTTTTCAGTTTTCGGACATTTCTTTCTGGAAAGTTGCCGTGACTGTCATCGGGGCGAGTCTGTTTGCGTTTGTCGCCTGCCGCACGCATAGAAACATCATAAGGCATACCTCTCTCAAGAGCATCTGGATAATTTCCATAGCATCCATCGTCAAGGTCGCTCTGGTTGCCGTCGTCTTTGTGTTCTTCTCTCCGTATAAGGCGGCCATTCCCGCGAACTATATGCTTATAGGCGGGATTATAGATGTGCTGCTCACTACCGTTTTCCTCGTGGGAATCCGTGTACTCATGATTCTTGGCTACGACCTCGCCATCACCCATCTCAACGGGCCGTTGCAGAAGCGCGTGCTGGTCTATGGATTTTCCGACAAGTCCGTCGCCCTTCGCCTGCGCCTCCTGAAGTCCCCGCACTACAAGGTCGTCGGCTTCATAAACCACTCGGAGAATCTCAAGGATCTCAAGATTGCCGACTCTCCCGCCTACTATTTCAGGGACAGAAGGGAATTTGACAACATCACGCGCCGGCACAACATCGACGGCATACTCTTCGCCTCCGACTCCGACGCGAAGGCGGAGGCCGACAGGCTCGTGGCATGGTGCGGCGACCGCAATAAACTCCGGATTTTCATAGCTCCGTCAGTCGATGAGTACGGCGGCGACGAGACAATGTTCGCGAACCGCATACGTCAGGTGCGCATCGAGGACCTTCTCGGCCGGGAGGAGATATTCATCAATAAGGATGAGGTCATCGCGAGCGTCTATGGAAAGGTCGTGATGGTGACCGGCGGTGCGGGCAGCATAGGAAGCGAACTCTGCCGCCAGCTGGCTACTCTCGGGGTGAAGCAGCTGATTATCTTCGACAACGCGGAGACCCCGACGCACAACATAAGGCTGGAGCTTGAGCACAAGTTTCCGGGCTTCGACTTCGTCCCGTTCATCGGCGATGTGCGCGTTCCGGAGCGCATCGCGACTGCCTTTGAGCGTTTCCATCCGCAGATTGTCTTCCATGCCGCCGCCTACAAGCACGTCCCGCTTATGGAGGAGAACCCGTGCGAGGCGGTGTTTGTCAATGTCATAGGAACCCGCAACCTTGCCGATGCCTGCGTGAAGTACGGCGTCGAGAAGATGGTTATGGTTTCCACTGACAAGGCCGTGAACCCGACCAATGTGATGGGCTGCTCGAAGCGCCTTGCGGAGATTTATTGCCAGAGCCTTGGACTTGCCATACAGGCCGGCCGTCACGAGGGAACCACGAAGTTCGTCACCACGCGATTCGGCAACGTGCTCGGCAGCAACGGCTCCGTGATTCCGCTTTTCCGCGAACAGATTGCCTCGGGAGGTCCTGTAACTGTGACAGATCCCCGTATCAACCGTTTCTTCATGACCATCCCCGAGGCCTGCCGGCTTGTGCTTGAGGCCGCCGCTATGAGTCACGGCAACCAGATATTCGTGTTCGAGATGGGCGAGCCTGTCAAGATTGTGGATTTGGCAAGGCGTATGATACAGCTTTCCGGACTTGAGCCGGACAAGGACATAAAGATTGTCTTCACAGGTCTCCGTCCGGGCGAGAAACTCTATGAGGAGGTGCTCAGCAACGAGGAGAACACCGAGCCTACTGACCACAAGAAAATCAAGATTGCCAAAGTTCGTGAATATGAGTACGGCGAAGTGCTCAGGTCGTTCACTGTCTTTGACCGTCTCTCGCGCAGCGGCGACAAGATGGCGACCGTGCGGGCGATGAAGCAGCTCGTTCCGGAGTTCAAGTCGAACAACTCCGAGTTTGAGGTTCTGGACAGGGAGTTGGAGGACTCCGGGAGGGATTGAACTCAGATTACGCAAGTGTTGAATACTCTCTATAACTAATTTACTTGTCGATGGTTACGGGGCAGGCATGAAGTACATAAGATTCTACATACGGGAGATTTCGCGCTTCGGATGGACTTATGTGCTCGTCCTTTTCTGTCAGCTGCTCATGGTCGCCCTTTCCCTTGCCTATGTGTGGCTGAGCAAGCGGATTGTCGATGCGGCGATTATGCTTCATCAGAATCCGGGCAGCGGTTCTCGCGGGCTTGTGGCCTGTGCCGCTGTCTTTGCCGTCCTTGCGCTCCTGCGTCCGTCGGTCGTGGCCGTCAAGTCGTATTTCCAGTCCAAGATGTCCGTGAATATGGCCAATGACCTGCGTCTCAGGCTGTTTGACAGGCTCCTGCATCTTAAGAACGAGCATCTTCGGAAATACCATTCCGGGGATATGCTGAACCGTCTTCAGGTCGATGTCTCTTCGATTGCCTCGACATTCTGCTCCTCTGTGCCGGACCTTTTCTGGGCGGCGGTGCAGTTTCTCGCCGCGTTTGCCTATCTTCTTGTGATTGACTCTCGCCTCGCCTGGATTCTCATCCTGATTATCCCGCTCGCGATTTTAGGGGGACGCTATGTGATGTTCCGCGTGCGCGACCTCACCCTCGACATCCGCCGCAGCGACTCCGAGGTGCAGTCCCACATTCAGGAGTCTGTCCAGCATCTGACTCTGCTTCAGACGCTTGAATACACGGGAAACAGCAGCGAGAGCCTCTGCGAGCTTCAGGCGGACAACTACAGCAAGAACATGAGGCGGGCACGGTTCAGCGTCGCTGCGCACACTCTCGTGGCCTTTTCGTTCACGGTCGGCTATGCGGTCGCTTTCCTCTGGGGGGCGTTCGGAATCGCGGCCGGCACGGTGACCTACGGAGTGATGACGGCCATTCTCCAGCTTGTCGGTCAGGTGCAGCGGCCTCTCGTCCAGGCGAGCGACCGGCTTCCGTCCCTGCTGCACTGCACCGCATCCATAGACCGCATAGAAGAAATCGCGGGCCTGCCTCAGGAAAGCGCCTCGGCCCGGCATTTCCTTGACGGCATCGCCGGCGTCTGTCTGGAGCATTTGACTTTCCGCTACCATGACGGCAGTTCGGACGTGCTCTCGAACCTTTCCTTCGACTTCGCGCCCGGCTCGAAGACCGCCATCGTCGGCCCGACCGGGATAGGGAAGAGCACACTCATCCGACTTATGCTCTCGCTCCTCACCCCGACCTCCGGCTCCGTCAGCATATACTCCGCCTCCGAAAGGCTCCTTGCCTCCGAATCCACCCGCTGCAACCTCGTCTATGTTCCTCAGGGCAACACCCTATTCAGCGGCACCGTCCGCGAGAATCTCCAGATGGGCGACCCGCACGCCTCCGAGCAGCGTATGGCAGAGGCTCTTCACATTGCCGCCGCGGACTTTGTCCTCGACCTCCCCGCCGGGCTCGACACCCCGTGCTTCGAGCAGGGCGGCGGTCTCTCCGAAGGGCAGGCCCAGCGCATCGCCATTGCCCGCGCCCTCCTGCGTCCCGGCAGCATCCTTCTTCTTGATGAGTTCAGTTCCGCCCTCGACAGCGCCACCGAGGACCTTCTCCTCCGCCGTCTCACCGAAGCCCTCACCGGCCGCACGATGATTTTCATCACCCACCGCGACCGCGTCATCGACTACTGCGACTCAGTCCTGCGGCTATAGTCCCGGACAAAATTCGTCACAGGATTCTGCTGGATGAAAAAGGCCGTTAAAGGACAGCAGTCCATGTACAAAAGCACCTCCGCGACGGTCGGCCGCAAGAGCTTCATAATGAACGAGTTCACTCCGGTCAATGTCAGCATTGACGTTCAGATTTCGGGGTTCCCTACTTCTTACAGCTACTACATTGCCAACGAGGGGATTGATGGCATATCGAAAAAGGATGTGAGCGCAGCCAACAGCGTGTCAAACGACTGGATGGGGCCAGGCAAGGCCGTCTGTACGATTACAAAGAGCGGCATCCCGTCAGCACTCCTCAGCGTCAAGTCCGTCTCGCTGTTTGTGAACGGTGCCGAGTTTCCGGGAATCACATACACGGTCGGCAGCGACAACACAATCACGATAGACCAGACCACCGGTCACACCACCTGGGAGCAGAAGGACATTACCGTAAAGGTTGTCTATGAAACTCCGGACGGTCTTGAGTTTGAGAGCAATGTCTCCAACACGCTTACGAGGCATATCACCGGGCTGCCGTATTCTGCAAATCCGCCGAAAAATAGCGGTGATAACGCTTGGAAGGGAAGTGCAAATAATTGGGATAATGAATATGTCCGTTTACACGAGAACACGATCACGCAAACCTTTTACATCCCACACGAAATTAACATTGAGGCTTACCATAAAGCCCGTGTATATTCCAGAGCTAACAAGATTTCTTACTCATTCAAAGTCGGGAATCAAGTATTATATTCCGTAACAGATTATTATGAATTTTGGGGTGGTAGTAAAAACGATGATACAAAATATAACAGTGCCATTTTAACGCCTGAATTTGGTAGTGTAATTTGTGAGAACTCTTATGGCACTATTGACGCCCTTATCGAACACTGCAATACAAAGATTTATGCAGTGTCTTTAAGTTATAGATAGATCTTACGCGTCCGTACTTATAATATAATAGCAGCGACGGCCAACCACCGTCGCTTTTTTGTATGTATGCCAATGTCATTCCAGGCCCTCTGGGTATTAAAAATAATTCCTTACCTTTGCTGCCTAAATAATATAATTATGCCAGAGGTATTCAGATTTTTCGTGTATGAAAAGGTTGCAAAACATATCATTTGATTCAAATTTCATTTATGCTGAGGATGAGGATGGACGAAAATTGAAGCAGTCGCTTCTCTGGTGCCCGGCATTGGCGAACGCCTCCGAAGAACAGCGGAAAAACTACACGGTCGGCTTCACCGGTTTTCATTGGCGTGACCTTGACGAGGACATTTCCTTTGAAAGCTTCGAGTACGACGATGCAGTTCCGTCAAGGCTTCAGGAGTTCTTCCTGCTCCACAGGGAAATCAATGTGGCGGAATTTGCCAAGCGCATCGGCGTCAACGCCACACTGCTGCGAAACTACATCAACGGCTTCAAGAAGCCGTCGGCAGCGAGAGAAAAGGAAATCATTGACGTCATACACAAACTCGGACTGGAATATTGCCTCTTCGCCGCCGTTGACGGCTACAATGGTTCAACCAGACATCAACACGAACGACACCTTTCGGAGCCGGAGCAGCCGGAATATGTTGGCTAAGTCAAATAAATTTCTTTATTTTGCAAGGAAAATACCTTCAAAGGTGACCAATGGCTACCTTTGAAGGTGAAAATAAGAATAAACATGGACAATCTTAACGATTTATACTCCCAATGGCTTGCACTACAACCATTGAGCGAGAGGAAAAAGTATCAGCTGAACCAACGCTTCATTGTTGAATACAATTACAACAGCAACCACATTGAGGGCAACACGCTGACATATGGACAGACAGAGATTCTGTTGCTGTTCGGAAAAGTGATTACATACTCGCTCGGCATAATTGGCCGATGATTGTGGTACGAAGCCGTAAAAAGCAGGAGTATATTGATGCCTTGCATCAGACGGATGTTTTTGTCGGTTCAGAGCCATCAGCGGGAGCCAATGCATCGATTAGTCAGATAAAATACTTTCTCAAATATTTTAAGAAACTGGTGAGCGAGGAGCTGAAATACAACATAGATTTCGTCAAGGAACAATCGCCGAATGTCTGGTGGTATGATGGGAAAAGACTTGCCTTTCGTAGTCCATCAACAGCAAAAATGCTTGAAGCCATGCAGATGCATCCCGACATTACAATAGAACGGCTGGCGGAAAAAGGGGGTATTGTCACGGCTGCTGTAAAGAAGCAGATTCGGCAAATGATTGAAAAGGGATATATTCAAAGGGACAACGATGGAAGTTGGCATATATTCGCCACAGCTTCGGTGTAGGCCCGTAAATCCTATATATAAACTATCATATAATAAAATAAATTGCTATATTTGCATTATTATATGATTGATTGCAAAATGGGAAAATCAACGACAGCGACGCTTCTTCCGCGAAAAGTTGCAAGGAATTTGGAAATTGTCGGGGAGCAGATAAGGCTTGCCAGATTGAGGCGTGACCTGACAATAGAAATGATTTCGGAGCGGGCCGGATGTTCGCCGCTGACAGTGATGCGGGTGGAAAAGGGTACAGCGACCGTTGCGATTGGAATCTATCTCCGCATTCTATACGCCCTCGGATTGGATGAGGACATACTCCTTATAGCCCAGAAAGACGAGTTGGGACGAAATCTTCAGGACATTCAGCTGAAACATCGACGTCGTGCAAGTAAAGCAGAAAAAGAATGAAAACAATAGAAATAATTGCCGATTTTGATTTTTTTCGCGAACCCGAGATTATCGGAAGTCTCGGCTACGACAGAATACGCGGGACAGCATCTTACACTTTCGAGTTTGCAAGTTCGTGGCTGCGCGGTATGAGAAAACCATCGCTTAGTGCTGATTTATCTCCATTTTCGGGATTACAGCACAAGTCCGGACGGATATTCGACTTTCTTGCGGACGCACTCCCCGACCGTTGGGGGCGAAGGCTTATTGACAAGAGGGAGAGGATTCTGGCTGAACGGGAGAAGCGTATTCCGCGCACATTCAATGATTTTGATTATTTGCTTCAAGTTGATGATCGTTCAAGAATGGGGGCTCTGAGATTCAGTGCGGACAATGTCCTTATAGGAACAGAACATGATGCGATGCCGGTGCCTCCGGTTGCGAGTCTGAGTGAATTTGTCGCAATGGCTCATGATTACGAAACAACCGAGAAGAATGGGAGTCTTCCTCGTGAAGAATGGCTGGAAAATGTTCTGCTGCAAGGGTCCTCGCTCGGGGGCGCAAGGCCTAAGGCCAATGTACTTGACGAGGACGGGCGATTATGCATTGCGAAGATACCATCAATAAATGATGAGTACGATGTCGCCCTATGGGAACATTTTTCCCACAGCCTTGCCCGTAAAGCAGGCATTGATGCCGCAGAGACGAGATTGCTGAAACTTGCCGACATACAATATCATACGCTGTTATCCACGAGATTTGACAGGGCATCGGACAGACGACGCATACATTTCGCGTCGGCGATGACGCTATGCGGGTTGTCCGACGGTTCGGGCGCGGATTCCGGAAATGGTTACTTGGACATCGCCGACGTCATCTTCGGAAACTCTGGGATTGCATCTCCACAGTCCGCAATTCAGGAACTGTATCGCAGGATTGCGTTCAACATCTGCATAGGCAATCATGACGACCATTTCAGAAACCATGGTTTTCTGCTGACAAAATCAGGTTGGAAACTTTCACCTGCTTATGACATGAATCCTACCAATCAATTGACTCAAAGCCTTTTGATTTCACCAGCCTCAAATGAATCGTCTCTGTCACTTTTGTTGGATTCATGTGAATATTATATGCTGGAGCATAGTGAGGCGGAACAGATTGTTTCTGAAGTTAGGGATGCTGTCAAAGCTTGGAGAATTGTTGCCACAACCTGTGGAATCTCAAAGTCTGAACAGGAACGTTTCTCTCGGAGACTGGATTATTGCATTGCCTGACGGTGGTTTGTAACAGGACTGTCGGTATATATAAAACAGCGACGGTGGTTGGCCGTCGCTGCTTTGTGAGAACTGCTGCCTTTATACTACCTATATATGACCCCTATGTAATGCAGCTGGCTATGTGAGACAGCCCAGCTTGATGTTGATGCGTTTGATGTTGTCGATATATTGTTTGATGATGATTTGAAATTAACATCAGCACTGCTTTCAAATGTCTTCGTCACAGCAGTACCTTTCACTGTTTCATTAAATATCTGGCTTGTGCCCCCTGTAAGAGTGGTTGTATTGTCATTGATCCGACTTGAAGTATATGTTATGATTTTGTAAAAAACAGTTGTGCCAACGGTTACACCACTTGGAATGTTGAAGCCCTTAAAGGTTACTACACAGTTTCTTCCATATCTGAGATAGGAATCTTGCCAATCATGTTTGCCTCCCGATGTATTCCAATCTTCCTTGAAATTTGAGACAGGATTTTTATCCTTATTATATGGCAGTCCCGTAATGTGCCTTGTAATGGTTTTGGTACCGGTGTACGTATTACCATCCAAATCTTTGTAAATCACCGTTGCAACAATGTCTTTTTGTCCCCAAGTTGTGTGACCGTTTCCGGCTTCTACAGAAATTAGTCTTGTTGCCTCGTTACCGGTGTACTCCTTGCCGTCAACCGTAAGTTTGAACGATTTGAAACTAAGAAGGGCGGCAGGAATTCCGCTGCGGGTGATGGTGTAGCTTGCCGAACCCTTGCCCATCCAATCATTGGCAGTGTTATTTGCCGTCTCAATACTCTTGGCAAGATCATCTTCGCCCACATAGTAGCTGTAAGAAGTAGGGAACCCTGAAATCTGAACGTCAATGCTGACATTGACCGGAGTGAACTCGTTCATTATGAAGCTCTTGCGGCCGACCGTCGCGGAGGTGCTTTTGTACATGGACTGCTGTCCCTTAACGGCCTTTATCCAGAAGCCGCCTTCCATTCCTGCGGGAACGTTCACGATGGCGGCGTATTCATCTCCGCTTGCGGCCTTGAGGCTTATGCCTGTAACGGCATTGCCGCCGGAGAAACTTGTGCCGTCGAAAGACGCGATGCTGATGTTCTTATTCTTCGCGTGGAAGTCGATTGTGCACTCGAACCTTCTTGAGATGACCGGAAGTCCTATGACGCCCTTCGGAGCATCCAATGTCGCTGACAGGATGATAGTGTTATTGTCGTCACGGGAATAGCCATTGTCAGAGGACACCAGCCAAGGCTTGCCGTTCTGTACATAGGCCGGGGCGTTGTTCTCGGCCGAGTAGCAATTGTAGTAGAGACTTATCTTCTCGTCAGTTCCTACCGGCTTGCTGAACTCTCCGGTGAATGTGTTCTCGCCCTTGAACTCCATGGCGGCCACGCTTCCGCCTGTTGTGACCGCATAGACGACGTCGCCCTCCTCGAAGGCATATTTCCTTGTCCCGTCACCCTCGTCAGCGCCGATGGTCACCTTTGTTTCCGGTATTGTGAATGTAACTTTCTCGCCGGCCGGCACAACAACGGCCTCGTCCGGCATTGCCTTGCTGCATGAGAGAGCGAGCAGGCAGGCTGATATAATCATACAACGACTCTTCATTTCCTTGAAAATTAACAGGTTAAACATCAGTTAGTTCTCTTCGTCGTAGTATCCGGATGTTCCGGTGTTTGACGAAAACTCAAATCCCTTGGCACTTGCCGGTGATTGGCAGAAGCCCAACTCGACGCCCATCTCAATCTCTGAGACGAGCGGAGAAACATACAATTTCTTCATTCTTCAATTATTTTTGTACAAATCCGAACCGCAAAGTTACACACAATTTCCCGACCTCCAACATATTTTTTCACTTTTTTATCCTCGCCCCAACCTAACTCACTGATTCTCACCAGAACTGTCTCAATTTGTTTTGAAAATACCATAATATCTGAAGGCGCTTCGATAAACAAACTCGATAAACAAACACCTCCCGAATTTCTTCGGAAGGTGTCGCGTATATAATATTGTATGCTTCGTGTGGGGTTATCGTTCGTACTCGACTCTCGCCCTGACTTCAACTACGGAATCTATGTACTTGCTGAGCTCGTCGCGGATAGGGTCGGCCTTGTAGGCGGCGAGGTCCTGCCAGCTGTCGAAATCTTCAATCAGAACCGCGTCGTATGAAGTAGCCGACTCGTTGCGGTTGATTCCGACCTCCACGTCCTTGAGCCCCGGAACTATCCCGAGGATAGACTGATAGCGTTCCTTGATGTCTTCTGCAATTTCCTTTGGAGTCCTGCCATCTGATGGCTTGAACTTCCACATTATTGTGTGTCTGACCATAACTATTAAAGAGTTGAAGTGTTATTCATGTCTTGCTTGTCTCAAAAATCCTTCACAAATCTTTCAGTTGTCTTATGAAACCTGTGCGGGTCCGTTTGACGTCCATAAAGTTATGAAGAAATTTGCACATAACAAGCAAGTTTGTGAAAATATTGTCTCAAAAAGGCTAACTTTGTCCTCGCTTCAGAACTCGTCCGGAGCGACGGAATGTGAAGATATGTTTATGAGGAATATTTAATATGCTGATACTCCGTGGATAACACGTCCGGTGCAAAAAAAATCGCGAAGAACACGCTGCTGCTCTATTTCAGGATGGCGGTTCTTCTGGTTGTGGGGCTATACACCTCACGGGTGGTGCTTGCCTCGCTCGGGGAGACGGACTACGGAATCTATAATGTCGTCGGGGGAGTGGTGGCCATGTTCGGCATCATTTCCGGCGCCCTGTCCTCCGCCATTTCGCGCTTCATCACATTCGAACTCGGGCGGGGCGGCGGCAGGCTGCGCATGATTTTCCGCTGCGCGGCGCTTGTCCAGCTTGCCCTGGCCGCAGTGGTGATTGCCGTCGGCGAGCCCGTAGGAATCTGGTTCATCGGCGAGAAAATGACCATTCCCGCAGAGCGCGTCGCCTCGGCTCAGATTGTTCTCCAGTTCTCGCTGCTGACATTCGTACTCAGTCTTCTGAGCGTGCCATACAACGCGACCATAATCGCCCACGAGAAAATGGGGGCTTTTGCGGCCGTGGGACTCTTCGAGGGCTTTGCCAAGCTCGGAGTCGCCCTTCTGCTTGCCGTCGCTCCGATTGACCGGCTTGTCTGGTATGCGCTGCTGATGTGCATCGTGGCATTGTGTGTGCGAGTTTTCTATGCATTCTATTGCAGACGGCATTTTCCGGAATGCAGTAGAGGCCTCCGGGCTCAGGAGGGCGGCGAAGGGCGCGGGATTGCCGGCGGGGCGGACCGGGGAATCGATCCGGGAATCCTCAGGGAGATGTTCGGCTTCGCCGGCTGGAACTTCATCGGGGTCAGCGCCGGGGTGCTCAAGGACTACGGCGGCAACATACTCATAAACCTCTATTCCCCGAGCCCTGCGGTGAATGCCGGGCGCGGAATCGCAATGCAGCTCGGCGGCGCGGTTCAGGGTTTTGTCACTAACTTCATGACGGCCGTGAATCCGCAGATAACCAAGTCCTATGCGTCCGGGGAACATGAATATATGCACCGTCTGGTGCGGAAGTCGGCCAAGTTCTCCTTCTTTCTGATTCTTTTCTTCGCCCTTCCGCTGGTTTTTGAGACGGACTGGCTGTTGGGGCTGTGGCTCAGGGAGATTCCGGAATATGCTCCTGTCTTTGTCCGCCTGCTGCTGGTGCTGGTGCTGAGCGATTCGCTCTCCAATCCTCTGATAACAATGCAGCTGGCGACTGGCAACATAAAAAGATACCAGCTGATTGTAGGCGGAATCCTGCTGCTCAACGTTCCTGTTTCCTGGACTCTGCTCGCGTGCGGTCTTGGGGTGGAATGGGTCGTTGCTGTCGCGATTGTGCTTTCGCAGGCCGCTATGTTCGCAAGACTCGCTCTGCTCCGGGGAATGGTCGGGATGGATGTCGGGAGGTGGCTGAAGGAGGTCTGGCTTCGTGCGGTCGCGGTCGCGGCGTGTGCCTGCGTGCCTACGGCGCTTCCTTATGTTTTGGGATGGAATCTGCATCCTCTTCTGGCAGTCCTGATTGCATTCTGCGCGACTGCTCTTTCCGTGTGGCTTGCCGGATGCACGGCTGAGGAGCGGGGGACCGTCCTGTCTCTTGTGCGCAAAAGGCTTCGTCTCCGGGGCAATGCTCTTTCCCGTTTCGCGAGGCTTCCGCAGAAGGTCTATGCCGCAACGAACAGTTCAGCGGAAATCCTGTCCGAAAGTTCCTCTGGTGGCGTTTTCTATGCCTTGGCTCATCGCTTTGTCGAGGACGGAGGCGTTGTCTGTGCTGCGGTTTGGGATGATGACTTCATGGGGGTGCACCACGATTTCGCATACGATGAGGCCGGGCTGAAACCTATGCTGCGGAGCAAGTACGTGCAGTCGTCCATTGGCGGTTGCTTCTTGAAAGTCAAAGACTTGCTCGTGACCGGACATAGCGTGATGTTTGTCGGTACTCCGTGCCAGGTCGCCGCGCTCCGGAAGTTTGTCGCAGGAATGCTTCCGGATGCGCCTGTTTCTGACGATTCTGTCCGTACTGGAGACATATGCGGCAACACGGCAGGCCGCCTGCTGCTTGTAGAGATTCTCTGTCACGGCACGCCGCTCCGGACAGCATGGAAATCATACGCCGAAGGTCTGACCAAGTCATGCGGAGCGGTTTCCCTTGCCGGAGTTAATTTCCGGGACAAGTCAGTAGGAGGATGGAAGGACTACAGGGTAACAGTCGGTCTGAATATGCCGGACGGAAGCGTCAGAACGGTCTCCTGTCCATACGCGGAAGTGCCTTTCATGCAGGACTTTCTCTCCGGAGCCAATCTCCGCCGTGCCTGCCATGGATGTCCTGCACGAAATGGCCGCAGCGGCGCGGACATAAGCCTCGGAGATTTTTGGGGCGTGGAAAAGCTTATGCCTCAGGCCTTTGACCCTATGGGCGTGAGCGTCGTGGGCGTGTTTTCCGACAGGGGAGCTGAAGCCCTCGCCTCCGTTTCTCAGTCCCTGATGCTCGCCGAAATCCCTGAAGATGTATTTGAACGCTCGATTGCGCATAACGGCGGCTACGGTCCGGAGGGTGCAGGGCAGGCTTCTGCAAAAAACAAGATGAAGCTATGAAAGTCGCGATTGTAACACTGCAGCTGCACACGAACTACGGCGGGGTTCTTCAGGCCTTCGCCTTGCAGCGCATAATTGAAAATCTGGGCAATGAGGTGGAAATCATCCAGTTGGGTGAGATTCTGCCGGAACCGAGAGGGATGAATGCTCTGCGCAGGATTCTGACGCGCTCGTTTCGGAAATATGTGCTCGGACAGCGTGGAGTTGAGATATTCCGTGAGCGTCGCATAAACGGTGAGTTCCCGATAGTCGGAGTCGAATTCGTCAGATTTTTTCGGGAATATATGAATATAAGGTATGTTTCCTCGTTCAATGAAATCGGGTCTGACGACTACGACGCATTTGTCGTGGGCAGCGATCAGGTCTGGCGGCCGAAATACAATCCCAATCTGTTGCATAGTTATCTGGACTTCACATGGACTGACGCAGGAAGACATGACGGAAGTGCCCCTGCGGAAGCGGCGGACGGGATGTCCGGCGGCTGGAATGTCCGCAGGCTTGCGTACGCCGTGTCTTTCGGGAGCGATGTCTGGGAATATCCAAAGGCTCTGACACGGCGGGCCCGAAGACTTGCCGCGCGGTTCGACGCGCTGTCGTTCCGTGAACTCTCCGGCGTTGAGAATGCAGGGAAGCATCTCGGAGTTTCATCAGAGACGGTTCTTGACCCGGCAATGCTGTTTGATGCGGATGAGTATGTCAGCCTGATATGGCGGTGCGGGGGACGGCGCAAAGATTTCTCACGTCCGTTCGAAATGACAGAGGGAGAGCCGTTTGGGGGGACAGATGATGAAAAACCGGTGGTGAAAGAGGGCGAGAGGAATGAACCTGAACGAGGAGCGGTGGTCTTTGAGTATATCCTCGACAGGACTGCGGATACAGAGGCATTGGTGACACGCCTCGAAGGGCAGCTTGCGATGCCGGCACGACGTTTCCTTGCGGCGAATCCTCGGGGACGAGGAGAGATTTCGCTCAGGGTACAGCCGTCCGTGGAGTCGTGGATTTCGGGCATCTGCAGCGCGTCTTATGTCATCACGGACTCGTTCCACGCCTGCGTATTCTCCATCCTTTTCCACAGGCCTTTCGCTGTTGTCGGAAACCGTGGAAGGGGACTCTCGCGAATAGAATGGCTGCTCGGACAGTTAGGCCTTGAAAGCCGCTTCGTGGGCAACGAGGATTCCCTTCCGGGGCAGGACATGGACTGGGATGATGTCGATGCGAGGCTTGACCGCCTTCGTTCCGAGTCAATGGATTTCTTGAAGAAAAACTTGAAGTGATATATATGAGTTCGGTGAAAATAAGTGTAATAGTTCCGTTGTTCAACGCGGCGACAACAATAGAATACACGGTGGGGTCGATTCTCTCCCCGGCATTCTTTGATGATTGCGAGCTGATTCTTGTTGATGACGGCAGCACGGACGGCAGCGGCGAAAAGTGCGACGCGATAGCGGGCATACACGAGCGCATCCATGTGATTCACAAACAGAACGGGGGAGTCAGCTCGGCAAGGAATGCTGGCATGAGGATAGCCCAAGGCGAGTATGTCACTTTCGTAGATTCCGACGACATTCTGCCGAAGGATTGTCTGGCAGACTGGCTGGACACTATTTCCGCCGGCACTGCCGACCTCTATGTCGGAGGCTACAGGCTGCTGAACGGTTCTCCCGTTGCTCCCTCGCCTGAAAAAAGCCGGCTATACGCTCTTGGGGAACTGTCCGAGTTCATAGACGACAACCTTTGCGACAATGGCTCCTACCTGCGTCCGGTTTGGGGGAAACTCTTCCGCAAATCATTGATTGACAAGTATTACCTCCGTTTCGAGCCTTCGCTTTCATACGGAGAGGACATGCTTTTCCTCTTCCGCTTCCTGCTTCACTGCGACGGTGCGATGACCGTGCCGCGCTGCACCTATGTCTATCGCAGCGGCGCTTCCGGCCTGTCGTCAGACCTCTGTTCCGACAGGCACGTCATGCAGCTGATGATGCTTCTCGGCCCATATTCCGAGACTCTTCGGGCAATGGAAAGCGCCTTCCCCGAAAGCATGAAGGCCAAGTCTCTCTATCATAGGGACTTGGTCGGAAGGCTCATTTGCCGCATACTAAATGTCTTTGCTACCCGGCGGACGCAGCTGTGCACTTCGGACAACATCTCTCGGCTCTACCACTATATGCGTTCAGACCCTGCCCTTAACCGCCTCGGAGGCGCGTTTTCCCTGCGTCTGGGGCAGATTCCGAACCTGCTTCTCTACCGCTTCGGCTCTCCGCTGCTCTCCGCACATTTCTACCGATTCAGTGCGCTCGTGTGCAGTCTTTTCAGGATTAGGCCACGGCGGTATTGAACGACAGAACGCCTCGTTCCGGCTCATTTTACGGGCACATTCACAAAGTTCCCGAGGCTAAGAAAAACAACTGAAACTTACTTCTTGTGCAGATATAGATGATGACACTTAATATACTCATATCCTGCTATAACGACTCCGTTTCGGATGTCCCTGAAATCTTCCTTTCACCGAGAGATGACGTCCGCTACATCGTCTCGCACCAGATGTCCCCTGACTATGCTGACGCCCATCCGAAGCTTTCCGATGAGATTGCCTCAGCGTTCGGACGGACGGATGTCGTCTATTCCTCGTTTATAGGCAGGGGAATCAGCCGCAACCGCAACCACAGCCTTGACGCTCTGGTCGCTTTCCTCCGCGACGAGGCTGCCCTCCTTCACGAAACGCATCTCTCCCATGGCGGACATCTGTATGACAGTAAGGCTGTTGGTGATGTTTACATAAAGAATCAGTTATGCGTGCTTGCGGACGACGACGTCAGGTATGCTGACACGATGCCGGACCTTATCCTCGGCCTGTTCGACCGGATGCCGGACGCCGACGTTATCTGCGGGAAAATAGAGACGCCCTCAGGGCAGCCTGAGTTCAAGGACTACCCGCCGGCGTCGCATAGGGTGGTGAAAGTCCCGGTCTATGGCAGCTTCTATTTCAGTTCCGTGGAAGTCTCGTTCCGGCTCGCTCCTGTCCTTGCGGCCGGAATCCGTTTCGACGAGCGCTTCGGGCTAGGCTCGGACCTGTGGCCTGAAGGGGGAGAGGATCCGATTTTCCTGTCCGATTGTCTTTCGGCCGGGCTCAGGCTGGTGTATGTCCCCGAATATGTGGTGATTCATCCCTATCTCAGCACCGGGAAGAAAGGAAAGACAATCCGCAAGGCGCAGATGCTCGAAGCCGTGGCGGTCAGGTGCCGGGGGCGCAATTCACCTGCGGCGTTTGTCGGACGGCTTCGGGCGTCTTACCGCCGGCTCCTTGCCGCCCTGCACCTTCTTTGACGCGACATGCCCGGATTCCTGTTCCCTCCGCCGACTTTGTCCCGATGCGCCTTCTCCGGCATTCGCCCCTGTTTTTGCGGGCTCATTTCCAATCTGTGTCATTGTTTTTGCGGGCTCATTTCCGACCAGTCCACCGAAATAGCGGGGCGTATTCGCGGTGATTTTCAGCACTTTGCGCGTCACTGGATGCACGATGCTCAGCCCCTTGGCGTGCAGGCAGAGCCTTCTGGCCGACTTTCCGTCCCCGTATTTGGGGTCGCCGAGCACGGGGCAGTGCAGATGCGCCGCCGCCTGCACGCGAATCTGGTTCTTGCGCCCCGTTTCAAGCAGAAACTCCACGAGGGAGCGTTTCCCGTCGGTCTTGAGCACCCTCCAGTTTGTCACGGCGACCTCGCCTCCGTTGTCTTTCAGAGACGACTGCACCATGAAGTTCCTGTCATTTTCAGTCAGCCAGCTGACAATTCTGCCGCAGGGCAGCTCTGTATTGTCCTCTGTATTGTCATTTTCTCTGTTCTCTTTCGTTCCCAAACTCTCCCCGGCCGCGCCTTGGTTTGCGTCACCTTCCGGCACTGCGGATTTAGTTGCCTCCGGCACCCCGTCGACCACAGCCACATACTTCCTCTCCACGACTCTCTCGTTCCAATTGTCCGTCATCGCCCTCTTCACCCCGAAGTCTTTCGCGAACAGCAGCACGCCCGAAGTGTCCCTGTCCAGCCGGTGCAGCACATGAGCCTTCACCCGCCCGTTGTACTTGTGCATAAGGTAGTCATTCACAAGCATATATGCCGTCTCCACATCCTTCCCGTTCCCCGCCACGCTCATAAGCCCCGAAGGCTTGTCAATCGCCACCAGCCACTTGTCTTCGTATATAATCTCAATCGTCTTTTTCATTGCTGCTCGAAATTTTCGGGGACAAAGGTACAAATATAGGTGATAAAAAGTGTAACTTTGCAAGCTAAACTTTTTTGCTATGGACGACGGGATATGGGATCCGCTGCGGAAGAAGACCGTGGCGCTTACGCCGGAGGAGAGGGTTCGGCAGTGGTTCATCGATGCGGTGCTGAAAAGGACGATGGGCGTGCCTGAGCATATGATGATGTCGGAAGTGGGATTTGCACTGGGCGAGAAGTGCCTGCGGGCGGACATAGTCGTCTATGGACGGGACGCGAAGCCTCTGGCGGTCGTCGAGTGCAAGAGGCCTGATGTCGAATTGACGGGGGATGTGCTGATGCAGGTCGTGCGGTACAATATGATTCTGGACGTGAAATATGTGTTCATAACCAACGGGAAGAAGACTGTGGGGTTTGTGAAGGACGGGGCTGAAGGGCTGATGAGGCTGACTGCGTTTCCGGGATATGAGGAGATGTGCGCAAAATGAAATATGACAGTGAATATGGGAGAATGTGAAATATGGGAGAATTCAAGGAATTTCTGAATCATAAAATCTTCAGAATAGTGTCTGAAGCGGCTGAGGAAATGGGCGTGAGGGCGTTCGTCATAGGCGGATATGTGCGCGACTGCTTCCTGCAGAGGCCGAACAAGGACATTGACATTGTTGTGGAAGGTAGCGGCATAGAATTGGCTCAAAATGTTGCTAAACACATAGAGAAACAGGAATGTTTGAAGGACAAACAGAAATGTTATAAGGAAAATGCCCTCGAAGTTCTGGCTCATCAAGCCGAACCGGAGCCGAATTGTGATGAAAAGAATGGTGGGAAAGGAACTCGCAGAGTCCGCGTATCCATTTTCAGGAATTTCGGGACGGCGATGCTGAAATATCACGGCATGGAGGTGGAGTTCGTGGGCGCGAGGAAGGAGAGCTACCGCCGGGATTCCCGCAAGCCTATAGTCGAGGACGGGACGCTGCGCGAGGATCAGCTCCGCAGGGATTTCACCATAAACGCAATGGCGTTCAGCCTCCAGAAGGAAGACTTCGGAGCGCTTGTGGATCCTTTCGGCGGCATCCGCGACCTCGCATCGGGCATAATCCGTACGCCTCTCGACCCGGACACGACCTACAGCGACGACCCTCTCCGCATGATTCGGGCAATCCGATTTGCGACCAAACTCTCCACTCCCGGACACAAGTTCACGATAGTCCCAGAGTCTCTTGATTCGATACGGCGCAATCGAGGCCGTCTGGAAATTCTTTCCAAGGAGAGGATTGTCGAGGAACTGAACAAGATTCTAGTGACGGAAACCCCGTCAATGGCCTTCTATCTTCTCGACGAGACTGGTCTTCTGGAGCTCATCCTGCCGCAGCTCACCGCTCTGAAGGGCGTGGAATCAGTTGAGGGACACGGGCATAAGGACAATTTTGCCCACACCCTCCAGGTCGTTGACAACGTTGCGGAACTTGAGACCGAGGCAATCGCACAGGGGCGGCTGAAGGATTATTTCCTTGACGGTAACGGGGACAAGGCTTCAAGAATCCGCACAGAGCCGAATGTCTGGCTGCGCTGGGCCGCGCTTCTGCACGATGTCGGCAAGGCCGCGACCAAGCGGTTCGACCCTGCGGTGGGCTGGACCTTCCACGGGCACGAGGTCGTGGGCGGCCGTATGGTCCCGAAGATTTTCAAGGCCCTGAAGATGCCGCTGAACGAGAAGATGGAGTATGTGAAGAAGCTCGTGGAACTGCACCTGAGACCTATTGCACTTGTCACGGAGGAGGTTACGGACTCGGCAGTGCGGCGGCTGCTTTTCGAGGCCGGGGACGACATCGACGACCTGATGCTGCTCTGCCATGGGGACATCACGTCCAAAAATCCGCGCAAGGTCGAGCGGCTTCACGCCAACTTCGAGCTCGTGAGTCGCAAGCTTGTGGAGGTGGAGGCCAAGGATGCCGTGCGCAACTTCAAGAATCCGATAAACGGCGAGTATGTGATGCAGGTCTTCGGCATTCCGCCGTGCAGCACGATCGGTGTGCTGAAGGAATATGTGAAGAACGCGATTCTGGACGGTGAGATTCCGAACGAGTTTGAGGCCGCCGACGCTCTCATGCGGCAGAAAGCGGCTGAAATTGGGCTTGTTCCCGTCGAATGACGGCTGTCATTCTGAGCGAAACGAAGTGAAGTCGAGGAATCTTTGTGCGGATGAATATGAAATGAATCGGGAATATTGAAACGAAATGAAGTCGAGGAATCTTTTAGCGGTGACTTGAATATGGAGAACAGGACAAAATTGCAGAGATGGACTGAGGCGTTCCGGATTCATATTTCCGGAGTGCGGAGATATTCCTCCCGCACCTGTGACATATATTCCGACATCCTCGGAAGATTCTCGGAATTTGTCGGAGACATAGAGACAATCACTTCAACAGAAATTAGAAATTATGAGGTTCATATCCTTGATTCGGAGAAGCTTGCGCCAAAGACTGCCAACCTGCACATGAGCGTCCTGAGCAGCTTCTGCACATGGCTGGTCCGAATAGGTGAGCTGAAGTCCAACCCGGTGAAGACGGTCCGTCGTCCGAAGGTGCCGAAACGCCTTCCGGAGTTCTATAGGGAAGATTCGATTAACCAATATCTCGCGCAGACGGACATATATGCATCGCCCGAATTTCTCGAATCGTTCCGTGCCGCATACGCGCTTTCGTCGAAGGGTGACAATGATGCGGAGGCTCAGGCTCGCGGACTCTACGAAAAGAGGCTCGAACGTGTCGTCATATCCTCGCTCCTGAACCTCGGGATACGCCGCAGCGAGCTTGTGGGAATGAATGTCGGCGACGTCGATATGTCCCGACGGGTGGCCACAATCAGGGGAAAAGGCGACAAGATGCGGGAAATTCCCGTGATTCCATCGCTGTGTGAAGAAATTTTGCTATATTTGAAGGCTGTTGAGACAATGGCGGGAGGGAAGAGAGATGCGAGGGACGCGATGTTCGTGACCTGGAGCGGAGGGAGGATATACCCGGTGCTTGTCGACAGGATTGTGAAGGGCGATTTTTCGCGTATTTCCGGGATTACCGGACGGCGCTCGCCGCACGTTCTGAGACACACGCTCGCGACTGAGCTGCTTGACGGGGGGACCGAACTCAATTCCATAAAGGAAATGCTCGGGCACGCCTCGCTCGCGACCACGCAGATTTACACCCACAACTCCGTTGCGAAACTGAAACAGGTTTATAAATCAGCCCATCCGAGGGCAAAAAAAGGAGGTAACTATGGAGATTAGAATTCAGTCCATCCGTTTCGACGCAGACCAGAAGCTTCTGGATTTCGTGGAGAAGAAACTGTCGAAGTTGCCTAAGTTTCACGATTCCGTCATCGGCATCGACGTGAAGCTGTCGCTGCTTCAGGAGCACAACAACAAGAACGTCTGGGTGAAGGTCCGGGTTCCGGGGAACGACGTCGTCGTCGAGAGGAACGCGGCGACTTTTGAGGACGCTGTGGTTGACTGCGCGGACATTCTCAAGGAAAAGCTGACGAGAGTCAAGGATAAACAGGTTAAATAGGTATTCCACGGGGCCTTCCCGTGGAAATTTGGTGATTATGGCAAAGGGATTTGCAGAGACGGACAGACAGTGCGCGGGAATAGTCGCGGACGTGAGGGCGGGAAAGTTCGCTCCGGTGTATCTTCTGATGGGGGATGAACCCTATTATGTCGATATGGTGTGCGACGCGGTAATTGAAAACGCCTTTTCCGACGACAGCGAGCGTGACTTCAACCAGGCCATACTCTACGGGGCCGACGTCGATGCCGACACGGTAATCACCGAGGCTAGGCGCTACCCGATGTTTGCGGAGCGTCACCTTGTCGTGCTCAGGGAGGCGCAGATGATGCGCTCGCTCGAAGAGCTCGCCGTCTATTGCGACAGGCCTCTGGAGACCACGGTGCTTGTCATCGCGATGCACGGGGCAAAGGCCGACGCGCGCAGGTCCCTCTACAAGAAGGCTTCCAAAATCGGCGTCGTGGTGGACTCCTCTCAGCTGAGGGACTACGAGATGCCGCAGTGGATAAACTCTTATTTCCGGTCACGGGGGCTTCAGATAGCTCCCGAGGCCGCTTCCTTGCTGGCGGAGTACGCCGGCGTCGACCTGTCCAAGATTGCCGTGGAGACGGACAAGATGCTGAAGAACCTCCCGGAAGGGGTCACGGAGGTGTCGTCCGAGGACATAGAGAGAAATGTGGGGATAAGCAGGCAGTACAACATCTTCGAGCTGACGAGGGAACTTTCCGCGCGTAATGCGGCAAAGGCGCTGAAAATTGCGTCCTTTCTCGGTTCTGCGGCGCAGTTCAGGCTGGCCTCGGTCACGGGACAGTTGTTCACGCATTTCTACAGGATTCTGAAATACAACGCGCTGCTGACGTCGAATCCGGGAGCCGGAAGTGACGTGAAGGCGCGGCTGCTAGGAGTGAATCCCTATTTCCTGCGCGAGTATGACATGGCTGTGCGCAGCTACCCGACGCGCAAATGCATGGCGGCCATAGCCCTCATCCGGGACTACGACTTCAAGGGCAAGGGCGGAGACAACGGCGAGGCGACGGACGCCGAGCTGCTTTCCGAGCTTACGGCGAGGTTGCTGAATCTGTGAATATACATTATATCATAACAACATAAAATCATGAGTCTTATTCAATGCAATGAAATCTGCAAGTCTTTCGGCGAAAAGATTGCCCTCGACCATGTCAGCGTGACGATGGAGAAGGGCAGGATTTTCGGGCTTCTCGGACCGAACGGTTCGGGAAAAACCACGCTGATAAGGATAATCAACAGGATTACCATCCCAAACTCAGGGGAGGTCCTGTTCGACGGACGCCCGATAACCCAGCGGGATGTGGAGAAAATCGGCTATATGCCTGAAGAGCGGGGGCTTTACCGCAAGATGAAGGTGGGGGAGCAGGCCCTGTTCCTCGCCCGTCTCAAGGGAATGTCCCGCAGGGATGCCGAAAACGAGCTTAAAAAGTGGTTCGTCCGCTTCGGCATCGAGTCATGGTGGAACAAGAAGGTGGAGGAGCTTTCCAAGGGAATGGCCCAGAAGGTGCAGTTCATCACGACCGTCGTCCACCGTCCGTCCCTGCTCATACTTGACGAGCCTTTCAGCGGGTTCGACCCCGTGAATGCCCAGGTGGTCCAGAAGGAAATTCTCCGGCTGCGCGACGAGGGGGCTACGATTGTACTTTCCACGCACAATATGGAGTCTGTGGAGGAACTCTGCGACGACATCGCTCTCCTCAATATGTCGAAACTTGTAATCACCGGGCCGCTCGATGACATCCGCCGCCGTTACGGCAACAACAATGTTGAACTGATTTACACCGGGGAGAAGTCTCTCCAGCCTCATGAGGGGCTGTTTTCGGTTCTCAGCGATAATAATGACGCCGGGAGACATACTGCGGTTCTCTCGCTTGCTCCCGGGGCGCGGAGCAACGACGTGCTTTCCGCAGTCATCGCGGACAGTGTGACCGTCAACTCGTTCCATGAACTCGTCCCCCGTATGAACGACATATTCATCGAACTAGTGAAAGGAAATGACACTGACGCAAAGTGAGTTAGTCTGAACTATCGGTTATAAAACAGCAAAAATATGAACTTCAGAAATATAGGCGTGGTCATTTCAAGGGAATATATGACCCGCGTCAGGAAAAAGTCATTCCTCCTCATCACATTTCTCGGCCCGATTCTGTTCGCGGCGCTGATGGTGATTCCGTCGCTCATCATGTTCTTCGCCGAAGACAAGGGCAAGCAGATTGCGGTCGTCGATGAGTCCGGCATCGTGATGCCTGAGCTCAAGTCCAATGATTCATATACGTTCACGGACTACTCCGGGCAGCAGCCGGATTCGCTGAAGTCAAACCTCGACAGCCTGGGAATAGACGTTCTCATGCTGGTGTCTCCGGTCATTGACTCGACGAGGACGGTAAACGTGACGACATATTCGAAGACGGCCCTGAGCGTCGATATGAAGTTGGAAATTGAGTCGCAGGTGGACGACGCGGTGGAGGACTATCGCATATCCTTGTATAATATAGGTGACCTCAAGCAGATTATGGAGGACGTGAAGGCTGACGTCAGCGTGACGACCTACACGATTGACGATTCGGGGGAGGCGAAACTCGACTCTGCGGAGGTTAAGATGATTGTTTCCATGCTGCTCGGAATGATAATCTATATGTTCATCGCGATGTTCTCCGGAATGGTGATGTCGTCGGTGATTGAGGAGAAGTCGAGCCGTGTCGTGGAAGTGCTTGTTTCCAGCGTCAAGGCCACGGAACTCCTGTTCGGAAAGATTATCGGCGTTGCGGCGGTGGCCCTCACGCAGTTCCTGCTCTGGGTTGTGCTGACGGGAGTGATTGTCTCTGCGGTCGGCGGAATTGTCGGATTCGACTCGATTATGGGCAGCCAGCAGCAGATGACCGCGATTGCAGGTGTTGACCAGTCCGCCATGGACGCGGCCGGAATGAACATCGACCCGTCAGCCATGGCGGCGAGCCTCGACACACAGGAAAACTCCGTACTTTCAGCGCTCAGGGAACTGAACTACACTGAGATACTCGTTTCATTCGTGATATTCTTCGTGCTCGGCTATCTGCTCTACGCATCGCTGTTCGCCGCCATAGGCTCCTCCGTGGAGAATGAGGCCGACAGCAGCCAGCTTCAGATTCCGGTGACCATCCCGCTGCTCCTTGGCTTCTTCATCGCGCTCTATGCGTTCAAGTCGCCGGACAGCCCGCTGGCATTCTGGGGGTCGATGATTCCTTTCACCTCGCCGATCGTGATGCTTGCCCGGATTCCGTTCGGGGTTCCGCTCTGGGAGCTGCTGCTTTCAATCGCTCTCCTGCTGCTCACGTTCCTCGGATGCGCATGGATTTCCGCGAAGATTTACAAGATAGGCATCCTGACCTTCGGAAAGAAATCCACCTTCAAGGATTTGTGGAAGTGGCTGAGAATGAACTAGTGATGCCATCTCGAAAAAAGCAAGTTCTATGAAGATAAGGATAACGTTGGCGCTGTTGCTGCTCGGAACCGCCGCATTCGCGCAGACTGCGGCTGAGGGCGGACAGCCGGAGAGGAAAGTGGAGGTCGTGTCATGGACTCTGACCCCTATGGATGGAAGCCGTGTCGGCGCCAAGTCCCCATCATCTACGGATAACGTGAAGGAGTGCCTCGGGGAAATCAGGCACGGAAAATACTATGCCCCGAACGGCAGGGTGTATGGACGACGCACTGCGACCTATAAGGCTGCAAAGAAACTGCTCGCCGTGCAGCCGGCCATGGCTCCGGTTAAGGTCGTGGTCGGGTACAGCACGCGGGAAATGGCTGTGGAATATCCTGAATCTGAACTCTCTGACTGGTTCATAGACAACATTATGGCGGCCGTCGCAAGGGAGTCCGGAAAGAAAGTGGATTTCGGCGTCGGCAATTTCGGCGGAATCCGCTGCTCCATGCCGCAGGGGGATATAATCCTTGACGACCTGATGTCCATGTTTCCGTTCAGGAACCAGATTGTCTATCTCGAACTTCCCGGCACTGAAATCCGCTCCATACTCGAATCCATGGCGGCCGGGCGCTTTCAGGTTCTCGGTGGCTGCCGGGTGGTCGCGGAAAACGGGAAAATCGTTTCCGCAGAAGTCGGAGGCGAGCCGCTCGAAGACTCCAGATGGTACGGCGTCGCGACGATTTCATTCCTGCTTGAAGGCGGCGACGGGCTATACCTTGCGAACAATTCCCGCAATAAGACGGTCTATGACATCGACATCATCGACATCATCCTCGAAAAGGTGAAGTCGCTGACGGAAGCGGGCAAACCGATTGAGTATCATAAGGATGGAAGGGTTATAATCAAATAGGGGAGACATTGGCATGAAAAGATTCGCGTATATAGTCCTTGCGGTGCTTGCATTTTCGTATGACGCTTCCGCACAGAAACTTACGATACTTCATCTGAACGACACCCACAGCCACATAGAGCCGGAGCGTGTCGGCTCCCTCGTCGGACAGGGCGGAACGCTTGAACGGGCGGCCTATATCGACAGCGTCCGCACGGCAGACGGAAAGGGGAACGTTCTCCTGCTCCATGCCGGCGATTTCAGTCAGGGCTCGTCATATTTCACGCTTCTGCGCGGATTCGTGGAGGTGGATTTGATGAATGCCCTCGGATTTGACGTCACCGCCATCGGAAACCACGAGTTCGACAACGGCATAGACGAGTTTACGGACCGCGTGAAGAAGATGAAGTTTCCTGTGGTCTGCGCCAACTATGATTTCTCGAAATTTGAGCTGGGACGCTATGTGAAGCCCTATGTCATTCTGAAGAGGGGCGGTCTGAAAATCGGAGTCATCGGCCTCACGACGGATGTCCGCCCGGTCGTCGATGCCGGGATTGCCCGTCAGCTGGAGTATCTCGACCCGGTGGAGAGGACGAACCATTATGCCGACATTCTCCGCAACGAGAAGAAATGCGACATGATTATATGCCTGACCCACCTCGGCTTCCAGAGTGAGAAGACCCTGATGGACAGGGAATTGGTGTCGGGCATACACGGTGTCGATCTTGTCGTGGGCGGACACTCGCACACTTTCCTGAAGGAGATCTGGTGGCAGAAGGACGCAGATGGCGTGGAGGTTCCGATTGTCCAGAACGGATGCTGGGGGCTGAACATGGGGAATATAAAGGTAGTGAAGGCGCTCTGACGCGGTATTGTTTTTTTTGAAGCAAAACCTTACCTTTGTGCGCTTCAACCGGACGGTTCGAGGAAATGTCCGGACGGATATATTGTGGAAATATAGAAAAGAGATATTGATATGAAGAAATTTGTCATTGCGGCGGCTCTCGCGCTGGGATTCGCTTCCCTCGCGCAGGCACAGGACAAGCCGAAGGAGAACGGGTATGTGTTCACGACCGTGAAGGAAAACCCGATTACGAGCATCAAGAACCAGTACCGTTCAGGAACCTGCTGGTGTTTTTCCGCACTTTCTTTCGTTGAATCGGAAATTATCCGCCAGAAGGGCGTCGAGACCGATTTGTCCGAAATGTTCGTGGTCAACAAGGCCTACTATGACAGGGGCGTCAAGTATGTGCGTCTGGACGGAAAGATGGGATTTTCCGCAGGCAGCTCCTTCGGAGACGTCTTTGAGGTCATCCGCGAGTACGGAATCGTTCCCCAATCCGTCTATTCGGGGATGAACTACGGAACTGAGCTTCCTGTGCAGGCCGAGATGGACGCGGCTCTCGCCGGCTTCATCAACGCCATTGTCGAGAACCCGAACAAGACGCTCTCTACGGCATGGAAGAATGCCTACAACGGCATACTCAGCGCCTATCTCGGCGAGCTCCCGACGGAATTTACCGTCGATGGCAAGACATACACCCCGGAGTCCTACAGGGACAATCTCGGAATCAATGTCGATGACTACATCAACCTCACCTCATTCACCCATCATCCGTTCTACAAGCCTTTCGTGATTGAGGTATGCGACAACTGGAGATGGGGCACCGCGTACAACCTTCCTATTGACGAACTCATGGAGGTGATGTACAACGCGATAGACAAGGGATTCACCATCGCTTGGGGAGCCGACGTGAGCGAGAAGGGCTTCACGCGCAGCGGAACAGCGGTCGTCCCGGATGTTGACGCGGCCCCTACGGCAGGCTCCGACCAGGAGCACTGGATTGGCAAGTCGGACGAGAAGCCGGCTGAGGCCGTCTCCGCTGAGGAGAAGAAGATTACTCAGGAGATGCGTCAGATTGCCTACGACAACAAGCAGACTACCGACGACCACGGAATGCAGATTTATGGCCTCGCGAAGGATCAGAACGGCAACCCGTTCTTCATCGTGAAGAATTCATGGGGAGAGGCCGGGACATACAAGGGCATCTGGTATGCCTCCGATGCCTATGTCCGTTACAAGACTCTGAATGTCGTGGTTCATAAGGACGCGCTTCCTAAGTCGATAAGGAAGAAGCTCGGCATCAAGTAAGTGCCTGTCTTTCAGGAAATCAGCTTATGAAATGCATTATCAGGCATATCCCCAATACCATCACGTCAATGAACTTGCTCTGTGGTGTGCTGGGGATTTTGTCGTGTCTGAAGGGAGATATTCCGACGGCGTTCTATCTGATGCTCGCCGCGTCGGTATTCGATTTCTGCGACGGACTCGCGGCGAGGGCGCTTCATGCATATTCCCCGATGGGGAAGGAACTTGACTCGCTCGCGGACATGGTCAGTTTCGGCGTTCTGCCGTCTGTTATGGCCGTTTGCTTCGCGCATCGTTCTTTCGTCGGCTATTCTTCTGAGGCCCCGGCCGCTCTGTTCCTGTGCATCATGTGCTCGCCCGTGATTGTTGCCGTGTTTTCGGGGCTGAGGCTCGCAAAGTTCAACATCGACGAACGGCAGGGCGAGAACTTCATCGGGCTTGCGACTCCGGCGAGCGCGGTTCTGCTCGCTTCGCTTGTCTGCTTCGCGATGAAGTCCGACAGTGCGGCGGCCGCGTGGCTGTCCGGATGGCGTACCGTCAGATGGCTGCTTCCGCTGCTCTCCGTTGCCCTTTCGGCTCTGCTGGTGAGCGAAATTCCGATGTTCGCGATGAAAATCAAGAAGGGGAGAAGTCTTGTCGCGGGAGTCTATGGCAAGCTGAGAATCGCCTTCTTTGCGGGAGCTGCGGTAATTATCATGCTCGTGGCGGTTTTCAGAATGCATTTCTCGCTCGCGTTCTGCCTCATTTTTCTCTATTATGTTATTCTTAATGTCGCGGCACTGCCGTTCGCTTCGGGGAAGAATAAATGAGAAGGCTGGCCGTCATATCGTTTCTTGTTTTTGCCACAGCACTGATTTCCTGCGAAAGAAACAATAAGGTTTCCGAACCGTATCTGCCTCTTGTGAAGCAGGCGCTCACAGATACAAGCTCTGTGGCCTGGCATCTTCTTGACGAATATGAGCCGGACAACATCTCCGGCAGCATAGGTCTCATCGGTGATTTCGAACCGCTTTGCAGCCTTGTCTCCGAGTTCCTCAGATCCGACCGCTTCGACAACATTGACGGGCGGGGGATTCCGGACGAACTTCATGACTTTGCCGGAGAGACGCTTTCTCCGGTCTTTGACGTGGCAAACGCTCCGTATGGCGGCTATATTGACGCCGGGAATATTCCGGCAATGCGCGAGGCTGCGGTCAGCATGGCTCTCGCATCTCTCGGCAATGTCAGCTACTCCAATACCTTCGATGACGAACTCACGGCCGCGAGGATTCCTGCTAAAGTTCTTATCGTCGGCTCTCCCTACCTCTGCCGTTACGCGATGAGGGACATTGATACCATGCTCGTCTCCAAGGGAAAAGACGTTCCGGTGCTGTCGCTGACTGATGAGATGTTCCGCCGTGCAGGCGAGCGTCATCCTGACGGAGTGATAGCAGTGCTTGCTGATGCACGGGAGTTGGGATATGGATTGTATAGGGGTGTATATGAAAGGGTTAGCCGTGGCTCTGAGCATTTCCCGACCTATGTCGAGCACGCCGATTCCGGACATGATTCCCGGACTTCCTTCACTGCATTTCTTGACAGTTACATCGCTTCAGGGGCATCTGAAAAGATTTCCGCCGTGCTTTTGGGCACATCTTCGGATTCGCTCAATGTCCGTGACCTGTCCGAGGCTCTGGAGCAGATTCGAACCTCGCAGGGACTTGACATGGAGAATTACCGTTCGGTGCTTGCGGATGACTTTGAGTTCATCAGCGGCGAAGACGCGGTCATCCGGACGTGCTACCGCGTTCTGAGAAAAAGAAATCTTTTTACGCACAGGATTGCCTATCCGTCCGTAAAAGCCTTTGTCACAGTTCCTTCAGTGAATGCCCCTCTTGAAAATACGGATTTCGGCGGCTCGCTTGCCTCAAGGTTCAAGTATAACCATTCTGCAGATGCTTCTATGCAGATTACTCGTGTGGTTCCGGTGAGCAGGCTTTATTTGAGCGGCGAACGGCTTGATGAGGTCAATGGTCTGGTTGCACCCGCGATATTGAATATGGAGAGATTGACTGAGTGACGGGTGTTTTGTTTATATGAAGTCGCTGACTGACTGCAAGTCTGAGGCTTATAAATTATGAATTAAGTGTTAAACGAAAATCATTTCATAGAGAATATAACGCAGGAGGATATTGACAGGCTTCCTGTCGCGTCGTTTCCCGGTGAGATAACGGTGATAGATTCCTATTCGGAAGATTTCAGCCGCGCGATACGCTATCTGAAGAGGCAGCGGATTCTCGGTTTCGACACAGAGACCAAGCCGTGTTTCACACCCCACTCACCGCATCCCGGGGTCGCTCTGCTGCAGCTGTCGGGTGGGGGAAAGGCTTTCCTTTTCAGGGTTAAGGCGCTCGGTATGAAGCGCGCACTGTGCAACATTCTTGCGAACCCGAACATCGTCAAGGTCGGGGCGGCCACTGCGGATGACGTGAAGGGACTTCAGAGATACGCCCGTTTCAAGCCGGAGTCTTTCGTCGATTTGCAGAAGATAGTTCCGGAATGGGGCATAAGGGACAAGAGCGTGAAGAAAATGGCCGCAATCATCCTCGGCGTCCGGATTTCAAAGACTCAGCAGCTTTCCAACTGGGAGGCGGAGACTCTCTCGGAACCTCAGATGAAATACGCGGCTACGGATGCGTGGGTCTGCCGCGAAATGTACATGAGACTAAAGAGTACGGAACTCAAGCCGCTCGAACCGGCGAGCATTGTGCTCAGGAAGGATGTCATCTCCGTCGAAGTCGCTTCCGTTGTCTCGACAGAGATAAAATAGAATTTGGGGCTTCCGTGGTCTATGGAAATGGAGGTGATGATTTATATGTTTGAACATTAAGGATATATGGTGAAAATTATATTGCGCAAGGGGCGTGACGAATCAATCCGTCGTTTCCATCCATGGGTCTTTTCCGGCTCAATAGCACAGATTCAGGGAACTCCGGCGGAAGGCGACCTTGTTGCCGTCCATGCGGCCGACGGGACTTTTTTGGCCTGCGGCCACTATCAGGTAGGCTCCATAGCCGTGCGCATCCTGAGCTTTGATTCGGATGTTCTGGCTCCTGACTTCTGGGAGACGATGATTCGCAGGGCGCTTGCGGTGCGCGTTGCCGCAGGGCTCGCGGCTGATCCCATGGCTGTGGACTCTAGAGAAGGAGACGCTTCCAGCTCCGAACGTGGCATCACGAACTGCTACCGCCTTGTTCACGGGGAGGGGGATAACCTCCCCGGGCTCATCATAGACTGGTACGACGGGGTCTGCGTCATCCAGGCTCATTCAGTGGGGATGTTCCGTGCGAGGAAACAGATTTGTTCCGCATTGCAGACGGTCTATGGCGACTCGCTCAAGGCCGTCTATGACAAGAGCTCGGGAACGGCCCCTTTCAAGGCGGGATTGGAACTGATTGACGGCTATATGTTCAGAAAGGATGGTTTCCGTGACGATGAGCAGGTCGTGCTCGAAAACGGACACCGCTTCATCGTCAATTGGACGGACGGACAGAAGACCGGTTTTTTCCTCGACCAGAGGGAGAACCGCTCTCTTGTCGAGCGCTATGCCGCCGGCCGTAAGGTGCTTAACCTTTTCTGCTATACGGGAGGATTCTCGGTGTATGCCCTTTCCGGAGGAGCCGTTCATGTCGATTCCGTTGACAGTTCGGCCCGCGCGATGAATCTTGTGGAAAAGAATATCGTTCTGAACGGTTTCAGCACCGGAGGCGAAACCGCGCAGCATTGCGGCCTGTGCTGTGATGCCATCGACTATGTCAAGAATATCCCTGCCGGCAAGTATGACATGATAATCGTCGATCCTCCTGCGTTTGCCAAGCATAGGGGAGCGCGGGACAATGCCCTGCGTGCCTACCAGAGACTCAACGCCGCTGCCCTCTCGAAAGTTTCTTCCGGCGGGCTAGTGTTCACCTACAGCTGCTCGCAGGTCGTCGATAAGGAGGCGTTCGCCCTTGCCGTCTTTTCCGCCGCCGCCCAGACCGGCCGCAGCGTCCGCATCCTCGACCGCCTGAATCAGCCTGCCGACCACGCCGTGAACATCTACCATCCGGAAGGGGAGTATCTGAAGGGACTGCTATTGTATGTGGAGTAGCGAAAAAAATCCCGGCAGAATCAAGAAAAATTTTGATTGGAGAAAAATTATTCCTACCTTTGTACTCCCGTTGGGAAATGGTGCTATGGCCGAGGGGCTAGGCACAGGTCTGCAAAACCTGCTACAGCAGTTCGAATCTGCTTGGCACCTCTTCATTCATAAGATGATAGTTTTTAATCCCCGAAAGAGTTCGCGCAAGCGGGCTCTTTCTTCATTTTCGCCGTTATGTAATTTTTTTTTGCAAATTTCTTTCGAAAAAATTTGCAAGTTCCAAAATTATGCGTACCTTTGCATCCGAGTTAAGGAAAGACGGTTCTTTGATCTGAATTAACTCATTGGTTATTAGTTTTAGTGTTATTAATTATGTGGTTAGTATGAGGTGTCCTCGCGGGAGCGACGACAGCTCATTTTTTTTTGCAAAAAATGAGCTCGACCTCCGAAGAGGTCGGGTATTCTTATATAGTCAGACTTTTTTTGGGGGGGGGATTCAAATCAGGTTCGTATTCCCCCTTAGAAATTCTTCAGCTCCTGATAGACGCGGTGCACGGGAAGACCCATGACGGTGAAGTATGAGCCGGATATTCCGGTAATTGCTGCATAGCCTATCCATTCCTGGATTCCGTAGGCGCCGGCCTTATCGAACGGCTTGCAGTTGTCGATGTAATCGTTTATTTCATCGTCCGAGAGGGGGGCGAAATGCACGAGACAGGTGTCCGAGAAGGATTCTTCGCGGCTGGAGTCGCGTATCGTGACCCCGGTGATGACCTCGTGGGCGCGTCCGGAGAGCAGATGCAGCATCCGGACGGCATCCTCCCTGTCACGCGGCTTGCCGAGAACATCGTCGCCGCAGAGAACCAGCGTGTCGGCGGTGATCAGAATCTCGTTTTCGGACAGCGGACGATGGAATCCGTGTGACTTGCCACGCGAAAGGATGAGGGGGATGTCGCGGTGAGGCGTGTCAGGGATGTATTTTTCCTCGAAATTGTTTCGCGTATCGACCTCGAATTTAACTCCGAGCCCTGAAAGCAGTTCGCGCCTCCGGGGAGACGCGCTGCCTAAGATAATGTGCTTGGTATTCATTAGTAACTTTTTTCGTACTTGGACACGTCGAAGTTCCATGTACCCTGCGCCCGCATCACGATTTCGATGATTTCACGGACAAAACGCGCCCCGGCGGGGAAAATCGAGACATAGTCCGCGCAGAGCCGTGCCTCCTCCATTGCGTCGGCCGGGCATACTCCGAGTCCGCAGGCGGCGAGAACCGGCGCGTCCGGCAGGTCGTCCCCGCAGTAGAGCACCTCTTCAGGCTTCAGACCGTGCTTTGAGCAGAACTTGTTGAAGTCCGCAATCTTGTCCTTCGAGGCGAGGTAGATGTCGGTTCCTCCGAATCCGAAGAAACGGAACCGCTTTTCAACCGTGTCGGAATGTGCTCCGGTAATGATTCCGAGCCCGTATCCGCCCATGGAAGCCATCCTGAGGCCGAAACCGTCCTTCGCGCTGTAGGTGCGCAGGAAATCACCGCTCTCGGCGACAAAAATGCTCCCGTCGGTCATAACTCCGTCAATGTCAAAGGTGAAGGCCTTGATTTTCAGAATCTTCGCATAGACATAATCCGGAATTTCAAGTTGTTTCAGCTGGGAATTGGTAACGACTGCCATATCCCCTAACTTTTAGCCCCGTTTCCGAAACCGCCGCCGAAGCCTCCCATCGGGAATGTGTCGTTTCCGGGGCTGCGGCCGAACGAAATCTGCCCGAACTGCGACTCATATTTCTGAATGTTGTCCTGCAACGCCATCAGGAGCCTCTTCGCGTGCTCGGGTGTCATGATAATCCTGTTGCTCACCCCGGCTTTCTGAAGCCCCGGAAGCATGGTCGCGAAGTCGAGAATGAACTCGCTGTGCGAATGGGTGATGATTGCGAGGTTCGAATATGTCCCCTTTGCAACGTCGTGCGGAATCTCGATGTCGAGTTTGTTTTCGTTGTTTTCCATATTGTTCATATTTTTACATCGCGAAGTTAGTCAAAAATTGTGTATCTTTGCACGATTATGCGGACGAAAGGGCCATATTTCCGGGCTATTCCAAATGTGCATGGAACTTTCGCGTAACTTGAAATATAAATATTTTGAAACATATGGAACTGCAGTCGAAGTACGACCCGGCACAGACCGAAGACAAATGGTACGCCTACTGGCTGAAACACAAGTTCTTTCATTCGGAGCCGGATGAAAGGGAGCCTTACACTATAGTCATTCCGCCGCCTAACGTGACGGGAATCCTTCATATGGGACACGTTCTCAACAACACCATCAACGATGTGCTCATCCGCAAGGCGCGTATGGACGGCAGGAACGCCTGCTGGATTCCGGGAACGGATCACGCTTCAATCGCGACCGAGAGCAAGGTCGTGGCAAAGCTCAAGGCGGAGGGCATCAGCAAGGAGGACATTACCCGCGAGGAGTTCATGAAGCACGCGTGGGAGTGGAAGGAAAAGCACGGAGGCATCATCCTCAGCCAGCTCCGCAAGCTCGGCGCTTCATGCGACTGGGACAGGACAAAGTTCACCATGGATCCGGAACTGAGCGAGGCTGTAATCAACACCTTCGTCTATTTCTACAACAAGGGTCTTATATATAGAGGTGTGCGCATGGTCAACTGGGATCCGGTGGGGCTCACCGCCGTCAGCGACGAGGAAGTCGTGCACAGGGACACCGCCAGCAAGTTCTATCACATGAGATATTTCGTTTCCGACGGCCACGGCAATCCTACGGACAAATACATAGTCGTGGCTACCACCCGTCCGGAGACAATCATGGCCGACGCCGCCGTCTGCATAAACCCTGCGGACACGAGGTATGATTGGCTTCGCGGAAAGAAAGTGATAATTCCTCTCATCAACAAGGAGATACCTATCATTGAAGACTCTTATGTCGAAATGGATTTCGGGACGGGATGCCTCAAGGTGACGCCGGCTCACGATGTGAACGACTACGCAATCGGAATGCGTCATAACCTTCCGGTTCTCGACATCATCGATGACCACGGCCGTCTGAACGAGAAGGCTCAGATTCTTGTCGGCGAGGACCGCTTTGTAGCGAGAAAGAAGATTGCCAAGATGCTTGAAGAGGCCGGAAATCTCGAAAAGACAGAGGATTACACTTCCCCGATAGGATATTCGGAAAGAACGGATGCCGTCATCGAGCCTAAACTCTCGAAGCAGTGGTTTCTCAAGATGGACGACCTTGCGAAGGCGGCTCTCGAAAGCGTGGAGAGCGGAAGGATAAAGCTCATACCTGAAAAGTACCGCAACACCTACCGGCACTGGATGGAAACCGCGCATGACTGGTGCATTTCACGCCAGCTCTGGTGGGGACAGCGAATCCCGGCATACTATCTGCCGGACGGAAGCTTTGTGGTGGCTTCGACGGCCGAAGAGGCTCTTAAGCTTGCGCAGCGGAAAAATCCTGCCGTGACTGCGGCTGACCTCCATCAGGACGACGACGTGCTTGACACCTGGTTCTCTTCATGGCTCTGGCCTATTTCCGTGTTCGACCCTGAAATGCCGGGACATCCGGAGCATCAGCCGAACCGCGACCTTGCCTACTATTATCCCACAAATGACCTCGTTACGGGTCCTGACATCATTTTTTTCTGGGTTGCCAGAATGGTTATGGCCGGCGACGAGTTCATGAAGGAGGAACCGTTCCACAACGTCTATTTCACCGGCATCGTGCGTGACAAGCTCGGACGCAAGATGAGCAAGACCCTCGGCAACTCTCCTGACCCGCTCGACCTCATCGCCAAGTACGGCGCTGACGCGGTACGTCTGGGAATGCTTCTTTGCAGCTCGGCGGGAAACGACATCCTCTATGACGAATCGCAGATTGAGCAGGGACGAAATTTCGGCAATAAAATCTGGAATGCGTTCAGGCTCATTACCGGCTGGACGGTTGATGCTTCACTTGAGCAGAGCGAGGCTTGCGCGGTGGCAGTCAGGTGGTTCGCCAACAAGTTAAACGCGGTTGCGGCTGAAGTGAACGACCATTTTGCAAAGTTCAGAATCTCTGACGCGCTGATGGCCGCCTATAAACTCTTCTGGGACGATTTCTGCGCGTGGTATCTTGAGCTCGTGAAACCGGCATACGGTTCGCCGATCGACTCTAAGACATACGAGACGACCCTTGAGTACTTCGAGAGCCTTCTGAAGATGATTCACCCGATTATGCCTTTCATCACCGAGGAGCTTTGGCACGCCGTGCGCGAACGCGGCGAGAATGCCACGATTATGTTCGAGAGATATCCGGCTGCAGGAGAGAGTGACGCGAAATATATCGCTGATTTCAATCTGGCGTGCGAGGTGGTTGCCGGGGTGCGCAACATCCGCCAGCAGAAGGGGCTTTCTCCGAGGGAGCCGCTCAGGCTGTTCATTGTCGGAGAGTGGCCCAAGGATATGGAGGCCGTTGTTGTCAAACTTGCCAATGTCAGCGAGATACAGCACGTGACTTCTGTCGATGATTCGCTTGCAGGCGTGTCGTTCATGGCAGGAACGGTCAAGGCTTTCGTGCCGCTGGAGGGGCTTGTTGATGCCGCGGAGGAGATTGCCAAGCTTGAGGGTGAGCTGAAATATCTTCAGGGATTCCTCAAGTCCGTGCGCGGGAAGCTTTCCAATGAGAAGTTCGTCTCCCATGCTCCTGAGGCAGTGGTTGCGTCCGAGAGGAAGAAGGAGGCTGACGCGCTTTCCAAGATAGAGAGCATCGAGCATTCACTCAAGGCTCTCAAGTCTTGACGCTATGGGGGATTTATGATGTAGGCAAGATGCTGATTTTAAGGCTAAGACATGATAGAATCTACACTATATCTTGAAGTTCGCTACTACGAGACTGACCAGATGGCGATAGTCCACCATTCGAACTATATACGCTATTTCGAGTGCGGGCGGGCCAAGCTGATGAAGGATGTCGGTTTCCCTGTGGAGCGGATGGAGAGCGAGGGCGTGATGACGGCCGTCGCCGCCGTAACGGCCCAGTATAGGGCTCCGGCAAGGCTCGGGGATACCCTGCGCATCGTGACGCGGCTTCCGCAGCTTCCGACGGCGAAGATGCTGTTCGAGACGGAAATCTACAATCAGGACGATGTGCTGCTCTGCACCGGAACTGTGAAGCTCGGATTCATAGACGCGGACACTCGGCGTCCACGCAGGTGTCCGGAAGACTTGCTGGAGGTGATAGGGGAATACTATGATTAGGAATGCCCCGTTCGGGGCGAAAGTTTGACGAATAATTTTTTTTTACATTACTACAGATTATGTTGACAGTTTTACCACTCGGAGTTTTTGGAATATGGCAGGTTGTCCTGATTGTTCTGGTTATTCTTCTTCTTTTCGGCGGCAGGAAGATTCCTGAGCTTATGCGCGGGCTCGGACACGGAATGAAGAGCTTCAAGCAGGGAATGAAGGACGCCGACAAAGAGATTCAGGAGATAAAGAAAGAGATTGAGACCACTCCTGAGGAAATCAAGGACGCGGACAAGAAGTAAGGCTTTCCGATGGCCAAGGGCAGTCAGGAGGAAATGTCTTTTTGGGACCATCTCGACGCGCTGAGGGGAACGCTGCTCCGCTCGGCGGGTCTTGTGTTGGCGCTTACCGTCATCCTGTTTGTGCTCAAGGACTATTTCTTTGACCTGGTGGTGCTTGCGCCGACCCGGCCGACATTCCCGATGTACCGGCTCTTCGGCATGAATCCGGAGATTTCGCTGATAAACTATGACCTGACGGCTCAGTTCATGGTTCATCTTGAGACTTCGCTGCTTGGGGCGCTTGTTCTCGGAGCGCCGTATATATGTTACGAAATCTGGAAATTCATAGCACCTGCGCTCTACGAGAGAGAGAGGAAGCCCGTGCGAAAGGCCTTTTTGTTCGCCGGCGCGCTTTTTTATGTCGGACTTGCCGTGGGGTATTTTGTGCTTCTCCCGTTCATCGTCGATTTCTTTCAGGGCTATACGGTCAGCAAGCTGGTCAAGAACACGATTTCGCTGAGCTCGTACATATCGACTTTCTTTTCGACGGTTTTCTCTATGGGGCTCGCATTCGAGTTTCCGGCGGTCATCCTCGCGCTGTCGAGCATGGGGATTCTGCACAGGAGCACATTGCAGAAACACAGGAAGCACGCGCTCGTGGTCCTCATGATTATAGCGGCGGCGATTACTCCGGCCGACATAATGTCGATGATAGTCGTGACGGTTCCGCTCTATCTGCTCTATGAGTTCAGCATCCTGATCTGCCGAAGGGATGAGCCGGAAAATGAGGGGGATGCCGAAGCGGATGAGAGTGAGGCGGACGAGGGGGATAATAAAAAGGGGAAGAGACAATGATTTCAATAAATTCACTGACAGTTGCATATGGGGGGGTCACGCTTCTGGACGATATAAACTTTCACATCAGCGAGCAGGACAAGATCGGTCTCGTCGGAAAGAATGGGGCCGGCAAGTCAACGATTCTCAAGCTGATCTGCGGGCTTCAGACCCCGACTTCAGGAAAGGTTTCAGTGCCTTCCGGCGTGAAGATAGGCTATCTTCCGCAAATTATGGAACACCATAGGGGCAAGTCCGTGATTGACGAGACCATGACTGCCTTCCAGGAGATGTTCGACATGGAGGCCGAACTTGACCGAATCACGGCTGAACTGGCCGAAAGGACTGACTATGAGTCTGAGGCATATCAGAGACTCATAATATCGTTGAACGATATAAACGACAGACTGTCAATCATAAAAACAGATTCACCTCAAGTTCTTGCTGAACGCACGCTTATGGGGCTTGGATTCAAGTATGACGAGCTTCAGCGGCCTACGGAGACTTTCAGCCAGGGATGGAACATGAGGATTGAGCTGGCAAAGATTCTGCTCGGAAACCCGGACGTGCTCCTGCTCGACGAGCCGACTAACCATCTCGACATTGAGTCTATCGAGTGGCTGGAGGGGTATCTCAAGGAATATCGCGGTTCGATGGTGCTGATTTCACACGACAGGAAGTTTCTCGACAATGTCACGAACAGAACTGTGGAAATTATGCTCGGGCACATCCATGACTACAAGGTGCCGTATAGTAAGTATCTGGAACTCAGGAAAGAACGCATAGCCCAGCAGAAGGCCGCATACGAGAACCAGCAGCGGATGATTGAGAAGACGGAGGAATTCATCGAGCGTTTCCGCTACAAGCCGACCAAGTCCAATCAGGTGCAGTCCCGTGTGAAGCAGCTTGAAAAGCTGGAGCGCATCGAGGTGGATTTGGAGGACAAGTCGGCGCTTGCCGTGAAATTCCCTCCGGCGCCGCGCTCGGGAGACATTGCATACAAGGCCGTCGATCTGACGCTCGGCTATGGGGACAAGGTTGTTTTCTCCGGCGCGAACATCGAGGTCAGGCGCGGGGAGAAGGTCGCCCTTGTCGGCAGGAACGGTGAGGGAAAGACCACGCTGATGAGGGCAATTATGGGCGAACTGAAGCCGATGAAGGGGGAGTCTCGGGTCGGATATAATGTAAGCATAGGCTATTATGCTCAGAATCAGGAAGATGTCCTCGACAAGAACGACACAGTCTATGAGACGCTGGATCGTATAGCGGTGGGTGACATCAGGCTCAAGTTGCGGGACATACTGGCGGCTTTTCTTTTCAAGGGTGAGGACATCGACAAGAAGGTCGCCGTGCTTTCCGGAGGAGAGCGGGCCCGTCTTGCCATGGCGAAGCTGATGCTGCGTCCCTACAATCTGCTGGCGCTCGACGAGCCGACTAACCACATGGACATCCTTTCCAAGGACATTCTGAAGCAGGCGCTGAAGTCTTATGACGGCACGCTTATAATAGTCTCGCATGACCGCGATTTCCTTGACGGGCTGGTTGACAAGCTCTACGAGTTCCGCGACGGCCGGGTGCGCGAGTTCCTCGGGGGAGTGTCCGACTTTCTGGAGGCGCGCCGCATAGAGAACTTGAACGAGCTTGAACGTCATGTGAAACCGGCTGCGGAGCAGGCTGCGGTAACAGAGGTCGCGGCAAAGAAAGGGGCCGCGATGCAGGAGTATCAGGCAAAGAAATTCATTTCCAAGGAGGAACGCAAGGTGAGGAACAGGATTTCGTTTCTGGAAAAGAAGATTGACGAGTGCCAGGCGCGGATGAAGGAGATAGAAGGCGTGCTTGCCGCTCCGTCGCCGTCGGATGACTATATGGAGCTGACCCGTGAGTTTCTTGAACTGAAGCGCGATCTGGATTCCATGACGGACGAGTGGACGGAGCTGTCGGTGAGCATCGGGTCGTAATGTGTGACGGTGGTGCGCAACATCTCAAACCATTGTTTTAGTTGATGTTTGTAAACAATTATAAGTCACTTTAATATAATAGTATATGGAAGAAGAGAAAATGCAGTTTCTCTACGGCATTCATCCCGTGATGGAGGCCGTGAAGGCAGGCAGGCATTTCGACAAGGTGCTGCTGAAGCAGGGGCTTGAGGGGCAGCAGTTCCGTGAACTGTATGGTCTGCTCGGAGAAAAGAAGATTCCCTATCAGTTCGTGCCGCTCGACAGGCTGAACAGGGCTGTTCATGGTGCGCATCAGGGAGTGGTGGCCTACATCTCTCAGATAGAGTATGTTGAACTTGAGGAGATGGTGAACGGTGCTCTTGCCACTGACGCCGCTCCGATATTCGTGATTCTTGACGGGGTGAGCGACGTCCGCAACCTCGGGGCGATTGCCCGGACGCTGGAATGTGCGGGAGGAAAGGGAATCATCGTTCCTGCAAAGGGCGGTGCGGCGATAAATGCGGAGGCAGTGAAGGCATCCGCCGGTGCGCTGATGAGGATTGACGCCTGCAGGGTTCCGAATCTCCGTTATGCGGCATATTTCCTCAAGCAGTCGGGATTTCGTCTTGTCGCGGCTACGGAAAAGGTGGACAAGTTTGTGTATGACGTCGATTTGACCGGTCCGGTAGCCATCATAATGGGTTCGGAAGGCAAGGGCATTTCCTCCGCCATGCTGGAGCTGGCCGATGAGAAGGCCGCGATTCCGATGGCCGGGGAGATAGGTTCGCTGAATGTGTCGATTGCGGCGGCCGTGATGCTGTATGAGGCGCTGAGGCAGAGGTTGGGGCGATAATGTTTGTGCTGGATTCGCACTGCGACACGCCGTCGCAGATTTACAGGCTGCGTGACATCGGGAAGGAGGATGCCCATGCGCAGGTCGATTTTCCGAAACTCAGGCGCGGGGGAGTCGATGCCGCCTTTTTTGCCGCGTATGTCCCGAACTCGCTTGCTCCGGATGCCGCGACGAGGTATGCGCTGGAACTGATTGCCTGCACCAGAGATGCGGTGGCGGCGAACTCGGCGGTCGCCGCCTTGGCGACGTCGGCGGAAGAGGCGCTGCGGAATAAGGCGGAAGGGAAGACCTCTGTGTTTCTTGCCCTTGAAAACGGCGCTCCGATTCAGAAGAACCTTGGCATCCTGCGGCTTTTTTATGAACTCGGTGTGCGCTATATGACGCTTACCCATGCCCGTGACAATGAAATCTGCGATTCCTGCACGAGCGGCGGCTTCGGCCGATGGGGAGGGCTCAGCGAGTTCGGCCGTGATGTCGTGGCGGAGATGAACAGGCTCGGGATGCTTGTGGACGTGTCGCACATTTCCGACCGCTCGTTTTACGATGTTCTGGAATGCAGCTCGAAGCCGGTCGTCGCCACTCACTCTTGCTGCCGTGCACTTGCCGACCGTCCGAGGAATATGACAGACGATATGATTCGCCGTCTAGCCGTGAACGGGGGAGTTATCCAGATAAATTTCTATCCGGCTTTTCTTGACGCGGACTTCGCCCGTGTGCTTGACCGCTATGACGACGAGGTTGACAGAATCGAAGGGGAGTTCATCGCCGACCCTGCCGACGCTACGAAAAGGTCTGCATGGTATGGCTGCATCGACAGGCTGAAGAAGCTGCCGCGTCCGAATTTCAGGAGGGTCGCCGACCATATTGACCACGCCGTCTCGCTTGTCGGCCCGGAGCATGTCGGGATAGGTTCCGACTTTGACGGGATTGCCGTCGCTCCCGAGGGGCTTGAAGACTGCGGCCGCATCGGGGTCATCTTTGAGGAACTGCGGAGACGGGGCTACGATGAGGCGTCCATTGCCGCCATTGCCGGCGGAAATTTTCTCCGCGTGTTGGGGTAGCCAACAGCGGTGACGATTTCCGCCCGTTAGAAAACAGTTTCTGCGCCCCAATTGGCGATAAAACTTCTCATAAATTTCCCTTATTGATTAACAAGAGAAATGTAACAGAATTGTTTTAATATTAAACTTTGTTGTTATATGTACTGTCTTACCGTTGGTTACATTCGGTGGCTATTGTTTCCCATAATAAATGGAGTGCGGAGGCAGCAAAACGCTCGATGTTGCGCTTACGGTCGTTCTTATATGTGAATGACGCCGTTTTTGTCCCATTTCCAGAGGCTACGCCAACCCATACGAGCCCTACAGGCTTAGTCTCGGAGCCGCCGCCCGGTCCCGCAATGCCGGTCGTGGCCACGGCAAAGTCGCTGCGAGTGAGACGGCGGATTCCTTCTGCCATGGCCGCCGCGACTTCCCCGCTGACGACCCCGAAGCGCCCTATGGTCTCAGCCGGGACTCCTAGCACCTTCTCCTTAACCGGGATTGCATAGGAGGTCACGGAACCAAGGTAGTAGGCTGAACAGCCGGGGACGGAGGTCATGAGTTCCGAGATCTTCCCGCCCGTGCAGGACTCTGCGACGCTGACCGTCTTGCCCTCCTCCAGGAGCAGCCTGCCTATTTCCGTCTGAAGGTTGCTGTCGCCTTCCGCATAGATGGTGTTTCCGAGTATTTCACGAAGCCGTGCAATCTGACGCTCAAGCTCATCTTCATTTTCCTGACGGTGACCTCCGTATATGGACAGTCTCAGCCTCACTCCGGTAAGGGGATTGGGAAGGTAGGCTAGGTGTATGTGCCCGGGCAGGGCGGTCTCCCATGGTTCAATCTTCTTTGAAAGCGCGGATTCCGCAAGGCCGAAAGTCATCAGGGTTCTGTGTGTGATAGCGGTTTGTCCGAAGTTCTTCACGATGTCCGCAATCACATCGGAAAGCGCCGCTTCCGTCTCGAAGGGGACTCCCGGCATGGAATAGAGCCGCGCCTTATGTCCGAACCTGCCCTCGTCGAAGGGGAAAACCATGATAGGAGCAGTGCCCCTGCGGTTGGGAATAACCTCGCAGCTGTCCGGAACGGATGCCTGGGCGATGTTTATGTCAAGCACGTCGAGCCCTCGGGAGCGCAGAATGTCGTGGATGATTTCCAGCTGACGCGCGTCCTGCCTGTATCCTGACGCGCCGGACAGCTCGGCCAGAGCCGGCTTCGTGATGTCGTCCTTAGTCGGGCCAAGCCCCCCGGTGACTATGACTATGTCATTGCAGGACAGTTCGTTTTCCAGAGTCTCAACTATCTGTTTCCCGTCGTCTCCGATTGAGACCATCTTCGTGACCCTCACGCCTATGTCGTTCAGCCTTCTCGAAATCACCGACGAGTTTGTGTCGATGATCTGGCCTATGAGAATCTCGTCCCCGATTGTGCAGATTGATGCCGTTGTCTGTTTCATTTCGTATCTGTTTTTTCCTGAAGCCCCGTTCTGGCCGGCAGCCCGTTGACTATGTTCTTCACGACGGAGGGGCCTTCACGAAAAAGTCCGGTATAGACCTCAACCAGAGACGCGCCGGCATCGAGCATCTGCTGCGCCTGGACGCTGTTCATGACTCCGCCCACCCCGATGATAGGCAGCAAACCATTTGATTTTTCGAATATATAATTTATGAACCTCAAGTTTCTGTTGAAGAGTTCGCTTCCGTCGCCGTCGTCATTGCGCCGGAGCGTGCTTCCGGCCTCGATTCCGTCAATTCCTCCGGAAAGGCAGCATTCGATGATTTCGTCTGTCTGGGCACGGGTGATTTCTGGCATGAGCCTGACGAGAACCGGCTTGTTCGTGTCGTAGTACAGGCGCATCGTCAGTATCCTGTCGATTACTTCTGGCAGTTCCGCAAGATTGCCTGCGCCCTCAGCACCGCCGTCGGCTTCCGGTTCTTCCGTGCCGCTACAGTAGGGGTTTATCACAATCATATCGACAAAGTCATAGAGAAGCGCGAAGGCATTTTCAAAGTCCTTTACGATTTCGCTGCCTCTGCTCCGGGCGTTTCCGGTTATGTTGCCGGCTATTATGCAGTCCGGGCTGTCTCTGCGCAGATGCTCGATGGCCTTCTTAACTCCGAGATAGTGTCTTGCCGGAGTGCTGTAGTCCTGTTTGACATACGACATCGGACCGATTTCAACAAAACTGAACCCAAAGTCGGACAGGCTGTTATAGAGAACACCTTCGGTATCTATTGAAGCGGCGAGCCCGACTGGATTAGCAAACTCAAGGCCGAAAACTTCAATCTTCCGGTCCGTCCTTATCCGATTCTTGTAGCGCATTCGGACAAGATGTCTTCCTAACGGAATCTTCCTTACCGCGGAGAGCAGATTCGCCGCGATTCCGAATGCCCTGGCCGGTGAGTTGTGCCTGAGATAGTATTTCAACAGTGCCTTGTACATGACTTCCCAAACAAGAAAAACTGACCCAGAGATAACAGAACAAAAGAGAACTGAACAAAAAAAATTAGACAGTTCCTTTGAATCCGAAGCAAACTTAACTAAAAAATCTGAATTATCCGCGCATTTCCTGAAAAGTTCCGTCGTCGAAGAAAACTATGATTTTGCTGACACTGCGCGGTCTTGACATAGTGTTTATGGCCGAGGTAGGTGCGGGGGAACCGATTGTGGCTCCGGCTGCTGCGGGAGACGGATTGGAGGCCTGATACTCCTCTTTCTGAACGGCCGTTGCTGTGGCTTGGCTGTCAGGGATGTTTCCTGTGTTCATTCTGGACGGAACAGGCGTCATCTGTTGGTGAGTTTCCTGAAGCGCCGGCCCTAAAGAATCAAAATCGGTAGGGAAGAGCAGGTCTTCTCCCGAAATGTCCGCCGCCTGCTGCGCCGGTCTGTCATTGTACATCCTGCCTTTTCCCAGAATCAGCCACTCGGGATTCAGTTGCGGGTATTTTCTCATCATTACAGAGATGAACTCATAACTCGGCTTGTTTCGTCCCGAGATTATGTGGGAAATGCTTGCGCGCGTGACACCGATAGAGTCCGCGAATTGTGCCTGGGTGATGTTTTCGGCATTCAGAAACTGTAAAAGACGTGAGTTCATAGTTGTAATCAATGAGATTACAAAGTTAAATAAAACAAAGGAGAACTGCAAACAGAACATGCGTAACAAATGTTAATAAGCAGTGGAAAACTTGTGTAAATAACATCAAGAATCAATGTAGATAAATTATGACAATTCCTATGGGTTTCAATATATAGTATATCAAATTCACCCCTATAGAAACGGTATAGACACCATATATTGGCAAAGTTACGCATTCGCTAAAAGTATAACCATAGAAAACATAGTATAAAGTACTGATATTTAAGAAAATAATAAGGGTTGAAAGTGACCATTAGGAAAAATTATGATACAGGATTACAATGTGGATAGACATACACATAAATGTATGGGATTCCTCAGGATGAGTTACAATTGTAAATAGGTGTGTGAAAGAATACTGTTTTGAGATGTAAATCGGCGGATGGAGTGGCATCTCGGAAATATTCGCTAAATTTGCAGCCGAAAATGACAATTACGCTATGATTCCGGAAATACACATAGAAGACTACAGCTATCCTCTTCCAGACGAACGAATCGCAAAATATCCGCTTGCGGAGCGCGACTCCTCCAAACTTCTCGAATACGATGCTGACGGAACGATAAGCGAGCATATATTCCGCGACCTCCCGGAACTTCTCCCGGCAGGTTCGCCGATGGTGTTTAATGACACGAAGGTGGTTCCGGCGAGGATGCATTTCCGGCGTGAGACTGGAGCCGTCATAGAAATCTTCTGCCTTGAGCCGGAGTTTCCGGCGGAATATAATCTGATTTTCGCCGCTACGGAAATGTGCCGCTGGAAGTGCATAGTCGGCAACGCGAAGAAATGGAAGTCCGATACGCTGTATATACTCAATCCGGAAAACTCCCGGGAAATCGCAGAAATCGGGCTGACTGCGGATCTCGTGAGCCGTGACGGGCAGACGGCAGAGGTCGAGTTCCGTTGGAAAAACGGGATTCCGTTCTCAAGGGTGCTTGAAATCTGCGGGAACATTCCGATTCCTCCCTATCTCAACCGCGACACGGAGGCGATTGACCTTGAGCGCTACCAGACCCTCTATGCGAAGTATCGCGGCTCCGTTGCCGCCCCGACTGCCGGACTGCACTTTACGGAGCGCGTGCTTGAAGGCATACGAAGCCGAGGAATCGACATTGAGGAAGTCTGTCTTCATGTCGGCGCCGGGACATTCCTTCCAGTAAAGGACAGCCTCGTCTCCAAGCATCATATGCACCGCGAACCTTTTTCCGTAAGACTCGACCTTCTGCGCAGGCTGCGTGACGAAGGCGACAATGTCACGGCCGTAGGCACCACATCCGTCAGGACACTGGAGTCACTATACTATATTGGTGTCCACTGCATCGAGAACGGAAGGCCTTCCGATGTTTCTCAGTGGGAACCTTACGAGCGTGATTACGCATATTCCTTCCGGGAATCCATTGACGCGATAATCTCATACCTTGAAGGCAACGGACTCGACGAGCTCATCGCCGGCACGCGAATAATCATTGTTCCCGGATTCCGTTTCCGTGTCGTGAAGACCCTGATTACCAATTTCCATCAGCCTCAGAGCACGCTGCTGCTGCTGATCTCGGCATTTGTCGGAGGCAATTGGAAGCCGATTTACGACTACGCGCTCGCTCACGGTTTCCGTTTCCTCAGCTACGGCGACAGTTCCATCCTTCACCGCGCGGATTTGTGACGATATTTTCGTATATTCGCGCTTTATTCGGAAAAAATGATGAACTTCGTACATATTATAATATGAAACGATATGGAAGATTTTAGCGATATTGACGCAATCGGACCTTACAAGACCGATGCGGAGGCCGTTGACGCGTTTCGCCACATTGCAGAAAGCCCGGTTCTCCCCAAGATTTCAAAATATTTCTATCCGGAGAAGGACTCCGGCTATCTCGGGGAACAGCTGCTTCAGATGAAGTCGGTCGATGACTTTCAGTATATGATTATGTCGAAGATTGTCAAGCGCATCCTCGACACGACGGCACGCAATTTCTCTTACGACGGCATCGCCAATGTCGAGGATGGCAGGAAGTTTCTCATGCTCTCGAACCACAGGGACATAATCCTCGACCCCGCGATTCTTCAGTGGGTTCTCTACCAGAACAATCTGCATCCTACGGAGATATGCGTCGGAGACAACCTGATTCAGAACAAGTTCATAGAATATCTGATTAGGTCGAACCGGATGATCAAGGTCATAAGGGGCGTTTCTGCCCGTGAACTTTACCTTTCTTCGCAGCGATTGTCACGCTACATCCGCAAGAGCATCACAACGGGCGAAAGCTCCGTGTGGCTCGCTCAGAGGCAGGGGCGGACGAAGGACGGCTATGACACTACTGAACAGGGACTTCTGAAGATGCTCGACATGAGCGGCCGTCCGGACAGCTTCAAGCAGAATTTTGCGGAGCTGAACATCGTCCCGATGAGCATATCATATGAGATTGAACCATGCGACATCCTCAAGGCACGCGAGACTTTCATAACAGAGCGTGATGGGAAATACACGAAGTCGCACGGCGAGGACCTGAACAGCATACTCGTGGGCGTCACGCAGCAGAAGGGAAACATCCATCTGAACATCGGCAAGCCGCTGACCGACGAAGAGCTTTCGCTCGCTTCGCTCTGCGACAAGAATGACCGCTACCAGTACATCCGTCATGCTGTGAACATACGTGTCGTTGACGGCTACAGGCTGTGGAAGAACAACTACATCGCCTATGACATTCTGGGCGGCTGCGACCGCTTTGCCGGAAAATACACCGATGTTGACAAGAAATGGTTCGTCGATTATATGGAGCACCAGCTTGACACCGTCGAGCCTGAACTTGACCGCGCCGGCGTGCGGGAGCATTTCCTGAAGATCTATTCTAATCCGATAGTTACTAAAGATATTCGTTCTCGTGGAGGCCTACTGGTGTAGGTGCACGTCGAGCTGCGGGAACGGGAAGTTTATGCCGTTTTGCGGAAGGATGTTGTAAATCTGTTCGTTGATGGCATAGAGCACGTCCCAATAGTCTTCAGTCTTGACCCAGCATCGGATTTGGAGCTCGATGCTGCTGTCGAGCAGAGCGGAAAGGCTGACATTCGGCTTCTCCGGAGCGTCGCTGCCGGTCAGAATGCGTTTGTCTGCCGAGAGAATGCCGAGAACGACATTTCTTGCGCTCTGAACGTCGCTGCCGTATTCCACAGTGACTTTCCATTCCACCCTGCGGGTCGGATTCTGGGAGATGTTGTTAATTGTGCCGCCGGAAAGTGCTCCGTTCGGGAGGACTATCGTCCTGTTGTCGGTGGTGCGCAGCTTTGTGCTCACGATGTTCACCTCGCTGACCGTTCCGGAAAAGCCTTGTGCCTCGATGAAGTCACCCGCCTTGAACGGCTTGAACACCAGAAGCATGATTCCGCCCGCGAAGTTCTGCACTGTCCCGCTCATGGCCATGCCGATTGCCATACCGCCGGCGGCAAGAAGAGCGGCGAGGGAGCTTGTATTCACGCCGAGGGTTCCGACAGTCAGGATGATGAGAAGGATGGTGAGCGTGATGTTCACGAGGCTCATCGTGAAGGAGGCTATGGCCTTGTCGGTTCCGCGCTTTGCGAAGATGCCTGCAAGGAGTTTCCTGATTTTCCTGATAAGCCATGCGCCTACAAAATAAATCGCGAGGGCGGCGAGAACCTTCAGCCCGAACTTAATCGTGTCGTTCAGAAGTTCCTTGAGCAGTTCTTCCACCGGCGTGGTCGTGACGTGCTCGATTAGTTTCTGTGTGTCGGCCTTTATGTCGAGGGTGTCGAGAATGGCGGGAATTTCCGGTGTCTGAAGGGGGTGTAACATATTTGTTATTGCGAATTACAATGTTGTTATAAGCGTTTATTTTCAATGATTTTGTCGTGTAATAACCGTCCCTTCCGCTAAAGAACGGACTTTATGAGGAAGAACATATATGCCGCGTACATCAGCAGCAGAACGATGCCTTCAGGAATGCCGAGTCTGCCTCTCTTGCGGAAGCACAGTCCGCAAACCACAAGGAAAAGCGCGGATGCGACTACTGCCGCTATGTCCAAGGTGGTCACATTCGCGAATGACAGGGGGGTGATGACCGAGGCCGCTCCGAGAATCAGCAGTATGTTGGAGATGTTTGAGCCGAGGATGTTTCCGAGCGCGAGCTGCGAGCGCTTCTTCATTGCCGCGACGATGCAGGTAGCGAGTTCCGGGAGGGAAGTGCCGCCTGCCAAAATCGTAATCGCGATGAACTTGTCCGGGACACCGAAAATCTTTGCGAGTTCAACGGCGGAATTGACGAACAGCTGGCCGCCGCCGACAAGCGCTCCGAGCCCGAATAGAATCATCACAAGCGCGACAGGAGTCTTGTATAGCTTCACCCCGCTTTCGTCCTCTCCATCCTCGCCGGAACCTTTCTTGAAGGAGAAGTAGAGGTACAGCGCAAAAATCACGAGCATTACGGCGCCGTCAATCCTCGTAAGCTTATCCTCCCCGAATCCGAAGAGCGTGTGCGTCAGTCCCATGCATATCAGCAGAATGGTCACGAGCAGGTTCAGCGGCATATCCACGTTCCTGTTGCTCTTTGTAATCAGAAGCGGGCAAATCAGCGCGGTGACTCCGAGTATCAGCATGACATTGAAGATGTTGGAGCCGATGATGTTGCCGATTGCGATGTCGGCGTTTCCCTGAAACGCTCCGGTGCAGCTGACCACAAGTTCCGGCATGGACGTGCCTATGCCGACAATCGTAAGTCCTATGACAAATTCACTCACACCGGATCTCTTTGCAATGCTTGACGCACCGTCAACAAGCCAGTTTGCCCCCAGAAGAATAAGAATCAGCCCTCCGAGAAGTATCAAAATTTGTTCTAACATATTTTATCAAAATATTTTAAATCAGTTATTTTCGTGCAGTGGGGTTTGAGATGTATTTTTTGAGACAGATTTTTCTTATCGTGCGGGAGGGATTTGAAATGTATTTTTGAGACAGATTTTCTTGCTTTGAGAGGAGTTTGGTGAGGCCAAATGACAAACAAAACGAGGAAATATGGCCAAAAAGACGCTCAAATCCTCTTCATGGCAACGACATTTTCGACATGGTGAGTCTGCGGGAACATATCCACCGGCCGCACGGCCGTAATCTCATATTTGCGGCCCAGAATTTCAAGATCGCGGGCCTGTGACGCCGGATTGCAGCTCACATAGACCATCCTTTCAGGGGCGGCCTCCAGTATGACTTTCGCGACGTCAGGGTGGATTCCGGCTCTCGGCGGGTCGAGGATTATGACGTCCGGGCGGCCGTGCTCCGCGATGAAATCCGCCGTGAGGACATCCTTCATGTCGCCGGCGAAGAATGTGCAGTTCTCTATGCCGTTGTTCCCCGCGTTCTCCTTCGCGTCTTCGATGGCCTCCGGGACATATTCGATGCCGATGACCTTCGCGGCCTGCCGGGAGACGAACTGCGCGATGGTTCCGGTTCCGGTGTAGAGGTCATAGACGACTTCTTTGCCGGTAAGCGCCGCAAATTCGCGGGCCGTGCTGTAGAGCCTGTAGGCCTGTTCCGTATTGGTCTGGTAGAAGGACTTGGGGCCGATTTTGAATCTCAGACCCTCCATTTCTTCGTAGATTGCCTCCTCGCCCTTGTAGAGCACGCATTCCTGATCGGAAATGGAGTCATTCGCCTTGCCGTTGATGACGTAGTAGAGCGATGTAATCTGCGGGAATTTTTCCGCGACGGCATCGAGCAGGGCAGTGCGCGCCTCCTCATCCTCGTGATAGAAGCACATAATCAGCATCGCATTGCCTTTTTCCGTCGTGCGCACGACCATCGTGCGGAGAAAGCCCGTGTGTTCCCGGATGTCAAAAAAAGGAAGCTTATGCTCTATGGCATAGGCTCTTATGAAGTTGCGAATCTCGTTGGAAGGGGAGGGCTGGAGGTAGCAGCAGTCGATGTCGAGCACCTTGTCGAAGAATCTCCCGACATGAAATCCGAGTCCAAGCCTCTCTGTTTCAGAGAGTTCGTCGGGATTCTCGTCCTCGTATATCCAGCGACGGCGCGAGAATGTGAATTCCAGTTTGTTGCGGTACCACTTGGTCTTTTCCGAGCCGATAATCGGCTGTATTTCCGGGACACTGAGATGTCCTATCCGTACCAGCTGGTCATAGACCTGCCGCTGCTTGGCCTGAAGCTGCATCCCGTAGGGCAGCGGCTGCCATTTGCATCCGCCGCAGATTCCGAAATATTTGCAGAAAGGCTTCAGCCTGTGTTCCGATGCCTTGACGAGCCGCAGGATGAAGCCTTCCATATAGTTTTTCTTCTTTTTCGTCACCTTTATATCGACCACGTCGCCCGGCACCGCAAACTGCACGAACACGACCGCTCCATCGACATGAGCGAGCGCCTTGCCCTCGGCCGCGACCGCCTCAATCGTGACATTCTCCAGAATTATGTCCTGTTTTCTTTTTCCCATTTCCACAGTGTTAAAATTAGACTTGGCGATTTCGTTCGCCGACTTGCATAAAATGTCGCCGCGAAGATACGCTTATTTTCTGAAAAAAGCGCGGGGAAGACCGACTTCTCCGCACAACTTAACATAATATAGATTGTGTAACAACAATGGGGGATAGATGCGGGCAACATCTGCATGGTGGTGCTCGGCTTGTTTGTATTCCACGGTTCAGACGAGAAACATGCTCGTGTAAAAAGGCAAATATAAGGTTCCGTTTTCGACTTCTATATTGTTGCCGCTCATCACTATGCTGCGGTTTATCTTGTTGGCGAAAAGACCTTGTGCGATGTCGAGTGAGGAATGCTTTTTATAGTCTTTGCCCGACTTTGCCTCAATGATGGAAATTTTATTGCCTTCGGGAAATATGAAGTCAAGTTCATGCTTGCTCTTTCTGTCGTAATAGTCCAATGATATGCCATGCTTGGTCAGCTCTCCCGCTATATAGTTTTCAGCGAGAGCGCCTTCATTCACAAAAATATCGCCCGTTAGAACCTTGGACTGTATATTGCCGAGCATCATGGCGCACATCAGCCCGCTGTCAACAAAGAATAGTTTGTACAGCTTCAGGTTCTCATGGCCTGGAAACGGCAGTTCAAAGGAACCGACATTGAAAGAGTAGTAGGCCATGCCTGCGTCAACCAGCCATTGAGTCGGTGCTCCATATTTGCGCTGTGACGCGTTCTTCTCTATCGATGCCAGGACAAAACGCTTGTCTTGCTTGCTCAACTGCCCGGGGATTGCGTCAAATATGGATTTTACCAACATCTTGTCCTTACCTGCATACTTGGAGATGTCGTTGCGGTATCCGGTAAGGATATCTTTCTGGTTCTTAATGGTTTTATTGAAATCCTCATTGGAGAGATAGGTCATTACTACTTCCGGCATACCTCCCACAATCAGGTATTGGCGATAACGCTCCATTATTTGCCTATGGAGAAAATCGGGAACCGGTCTCAGGCTGTCATAGCAGTCTTTCAGTGTGGCAACGACATCTCCTCCGATATTGCAGGCCCACAGAAATTCTTCAAAATCAAGCGGGAACATATCCAGCTCATGTTCAAATCCCACCGGGTAAGACGGCACGTCCCTATAGTTAATGCCTAGCAACGAGCCGGATTCAATATAATCATATTGTCCGTCTTCCACCAGAAACTTTATAGCCGTCCTTGCCTTAGGGCAAGACTGTATCTCGTCAAAGAAAATCAAGGTCTTGCCGGGCTCCAACGGACCGAATCCCATTGCCGAAAGGTTTATAAGGACGCTTCGCGCATCAAGATTGCCTTCGAACGCCTGTTTTGCCAAGGGCATTTGTTCAAAGTTGATTTCTATGAAGTTTTTATAGTTGGCCTTTGCAAATTGTCTGACGATAGTGGTCTTCCCCACCTGTCTCGCACCTTTAATTAGAAGAGCCTTATTCGTTGTGTCGTTCTTCCATTCTATTAACTTGTTGATTATTTTTCGTTTAAGCATATTTTTGCAACTTTTTGCCGATATTTTATGCGCAAAGTTACAACTTTTTGCCGATAAAATAGTCTTGCTTTTACAACTTTTTGCCGACGCTTGCAGCAGCGGTGTACCGGACGCGAAAAGTAGACACGGAAAATAATTTTTAGATGTTATTATTTTCCAAAGTAGACACGGGCGATTTTTTTGCCGCGTATCTTTTTACAAAAGTAGACATTTTTCAACTTTTTTCAGCAGTTTCATTTCCGGAAGAGGACACGTCCTCTGAGGGTCGCTCAGTCTCAGCGAGTTGCCTTCTCTTTTGGACGAACTTGGGTTCCGGAGTCAACTTCCTGCCCTCAAAAGTGTTCTTCCTTGGGGTTTCTCCCTTGTTGTAGCGTTTCCGGTAGTTATCCGGGGTGTCATAGCCGATGGCGAAGCACGGCCGTTGTGTGTTGTAATACTTGACATAGCATTGAATTGTTTTTATGAAGTCTTCTCTTCCAAGACAAGGCTCAAGTTTGAAGTCCATGAAGAGTTCCTCCTTGATCCAGTCGTTCAGAGCTTCGTTGACGGGATTGTCCGTGGGCTTCCCGGCCCTGGACATCGAGCGGACGATGTTCGTGTCCTTTATCAGTTCATTGTATGCCATGGAGGCATACACGCTGCCCTGGTCAGTGTGCAGGATGACAGGCTCCTCCGAGCCCTTCAGCAAGCCGATGACATCAGCAAGCCCGTCGATGTACTGGTCTCTGGAGCCGCGTTTGTCCGCCACCTTGGCCGTCAGAATTTCCTTGGTGAACACGTCGAAGTAGAACGTGACCTCGAAGTAGTAATACCGTATTCTGAAGGCCGTCATGTCGGAGACTATGACCTGCCGCGGACGGTCCACGGTCTCCCAAGTGGTGAAGATCAGGTTGGGGTACAGGTCCCTTACCTTACGAGGCTTGCAATGCGGGCGGCGCCTGGTTTCCGCCTTGACGCCCAGATACCTGTAGCACTTGTACGCGTAGTTGTCGCTGATGACCATCTGCATGTTGATTCTGACGTATGCCGCTGTCCAGCGGTAACCGTGGGTGGGATGCCTCTCGTGGACCTGACGAACCGCCTCGACAACATCTTCGCGCTTGTTGTCACGAGGGGAAGGCTTGTGGGTCTTCCACTTGTAGTATCCTGCGCGGCTTACGCCCATCACCTCACAGAGGTCACTGACGGCGTAGTCTCTGGACAGCAGGGACACTATTTCGAAATCTTCGGCTTTAAACGAACATACTCCCGTTCCCCATCCGCGTTCGTCTGAACGGCATAACTTTTTTTTAGCCGCTCATTCTCTATGCGGAGCTTCATTATCTCACGCTTGTATCCGTCCACGGACCTGTCCGGACCGTCCGGAAGGACATCCTTGAACTCGGCGTCATGACGTGCCAGCCCCTCAATGCCCTGAGCATCATACAGCTTAATCCATTTGCGGAATGCCGCATCGGAAACATCGTTCGCGGTGCAGAAGTCAGGCAGTTTCACTCGCGGGTTCCCTT
>DJPQ01000108.1:216-16445 GCA_002439805.1 Bacteroidales bacterium UBA6408 | reverse complement strand
ACTTATGCCAGTTGCATTCTCACATTGTTACTACGCACTTTAGCGGATGCTTACTCTCTGAGAATTGAACCGTGGAGAACTATGTTGCGGTTGATCTGTCCGAAAAACAAGAAAAAGAGGCTTGACTAATTAGTCAGCCCCTCCCTGTAGGCTTTGTAACAAGGCCTCACAGCCCCTTGAAAATCAGCGTGCCGGAGATTGCCGTTCAGTTTAGCGGACTGGACTCAAATTCATCGTTGCCACCGCCGAGGTCCACTTCGACTCCCCAGTCAATGACAGAAATGTCGCCGCTGTCAAGCTTGTCTTTCCCGATTGTGAGATTGTAGGTGTAATGCTTGCCGGCCTCGAATGCAGGACGACCGGTGACGTATAACTCAGCTTTGTCCTCTTCATTACCAGGCTTCCAACATACAGTGATTTTCAAGAATCTGGCAGATGTATCCCCATCGCAAGGGACAACTATGGCGTTGAAGCTGCCCTTGCCATTCTGGTAGGCGGTGTCATACGGTCCCGGCATTACATCCACCGCGTCACCGCTTCCTGTGCCGTCCGCACTGACGATGCTGTATCCGGACTGGATGCTTTCCACTCTGATTATGTAGATGTCTTTATCAGCAAACTCGCTTTTCACCCTGTCCTTATCCACATTGACCGTGACAAGGGCCATCTTGCGGTTCATCACAAGTCTGAGCTTATGGTCAGATGGAATATTGTCCTTCGAGCCGCAGACATATTCCCCGGTCATAAAATCAGCCCTTGCGAAACTTCCTACTGTAGCCTGTTCGCCATTCGACTCCCGCTGGTCGGTCGGAAGGGTGAAACCATCCTTGGACGATGCCGGATACCAGGCTTTGTAGGTGACAGGAGCCTTCCAGACGAGGTAGTCGGTATCCGGCACAGGATTCCAGACTTCTCCGTCAAACCTGTATGTAACGGTCTTCTTTGCCTGTCTGGCAGAATTGTCTATCATGGAGACAGCAATCTCATCCCCCAAGAACTTCCCTGCGGGGCCGTTGAACTTCGTCTGCTCCTCGGCTGTGCCGGACGGATTGGTCTTGGTCAGCGCACCCACAGACGCTTCTATGCGTACCGCTTCCGGGTCGGTGGCCCAGGAATGTCCTGCTGACGGGCTCTTGGTACATCCTGTCAACAAGATGCCTCCAATCGAGAGTAATGTGATAATGTTGTTTTTCATTCTCGTTCCTCCTTATTCAGTTTCAAGTATTCCGTCATCGGGATTCTCCCACTGGTGCTCTTCCCAGGAACCGGCGGAGAATGTCCCGGTATGAACCGCATCCTTTCCTACTTTAATGGTAAGCCTGTAGGCTGTGTTGCCATTGAAAGTCATTTCCGTCTCAGATGTCCAGGCGTATGCTAACGGCTCTCCGCTCAGTTTGAAGCTGACCTTGAAGTCGCCGGCGGCCACGGTCTGCGGCACAATGATGCCTTCATAGACGGAAGTGCAGTTGCCGGTCTTATCCGCAGCGGGATTCCAGGCTACATTGTAAGGCTTGATGTCAGAAGCCGCAGTCCCAGACTCCACAGTGAATGAAGTGTAGCCGGTGGTGCCTCTGATCTTGAAATCACGCGCTGTTCCGGAAATCACCACATCGCTGATGATGTCCTGGGCCGGAACCCCGGAAACATTGAACTCCGTGCCGAGCTTGAACGTTACCGTGAGCCGGGCCAACAGATGCGTAAACGCAAACGAAAGCTTGCCGTCCTCGCCAAGCAGCTCGCTGACCGGTTTCAGCCCGGATGCCCAGCCCAGATAGTCGGAGCTGTTGTCATCATTGCTCTGCTCGGCCTGCACCTCAAGAGCAACACCGCTCTGCCCATAGTTGATATCGTCAACCGACACCAGACTCTCAAGACCAACTGACGGGGCTATGGCGTAGACAAGAACCGTCGCATCGGACTTGCTCCAGAGAAGCGTCTTGTCCGATGCCCAGCCGCTCTCACCCTTTTTGAATACGGTGTTGGAATAGGTATACTTGCTTGCCGGGCTTTTGTCGTCTTCCACGAGAAGGTCGAATTTCGTGAGATTATCCGTGGTGTAGGTACCCTTGGTTGTGACCACTTCCGGACTCACGCGGATGATGCGGTCCTCAGGAAAGCTGCTCTCTGACTGGGACTGCACGGACTGCTTGCTGCACCCTGCCGCCAAGGCGAGTGCAAGGGCTGCACCGCAGATAGTGGGCGCAGCGAATATGTCAGTTTTGTGTATCATCGGCTTTAACTGTTACAGTGATATCGGAATAATCGTAGTTGTCTGATCTGACTTTTTTGTTTTCAGAACTTGGACTTTCAATATGGCCGACCTTTTCTCCGCTGAGGCTTGTATCGGTCTGCTTGTCTATTGTGCACACGCAGTTTTTGAAAGTCACATTGCTGTAGTCTGCTCCGATGGCAATTCCTGTATTGGTGGAAACGTTATCACCATCCTTCTTGATCGAGCCCTCGAACTGACATTCATTGAACTTACCTTTGCTATCATATAATCTGCCTACAAGACCTCCGCAATTATTACCGGTGACGGTAATAGTCCCTTTCACGGTGCAATTAGAGAATTCGTGATCTTCATTGCCAAACCAACCGCAAAGACCTCCGACACATACAGAGCCCTTCACTGAAGCATTAGCAGAACAGCCGCTGACAGTGCATTTACCACTCTGGGCAATTCCTACAATTCCTCCGATATTTCTATCCGAACCGACAATTTCTCCCGAAAGGAAATGACAATTGAAGACGGTGCTGCTCGTAATGCTGCCGGCCAGTCCTCCGACATTTGCCTCTCCACTCACATTGACGCTCGCAGTGCAGTTCTCCATCGTAGAAGAATTATCAAGATCACCCACGATTCCACCTACATAATATTTGTTTGTCTTTACTGATCCAGAAAGGATCTTTACGTTTTTGACACTTCCGGATTTGATTATACCAAAGAGTCCCGCATAGCTGCCTGTTATGTCCACATTCAAGCCAAAAATTTCGTGATTGTTTCCGTCAAAATTCCCTTTGAATGCTTTCACGTATCCTGTTCCAATCGGAGTCCAATTTTCGCCGGCGAGGTTAAAGTCCTCGGTCTGAATGAAATACTTGCCTTCGTAGGCTTCACCGCCGTTCACCTGCTGCGCCAGATAGGCGAGCTGGGCAGGGGTTGCGATGAGGTATGGATCATCTTCAGTGCCGGTGCCTCCGGCAAATTCTGAGGCGACTGTACCGTCCCAGACAATGCCTTTGAGCTGCGCTTCGCCGCCTGGAAGCGTAGTCCCGCTGTCGGTAGTCCAATCGTCCACGCTGACGACATCAGCAACCTCGATCTTGTCCTTGCCGAGGCGCATCTTCATCTCGTAGGCGCATCCCGACTTAAGACCGCCAGAAACAAGCCCGGTTGAAGGCACAACATAATTGAGGAGAGTATTATCCGACATCTTGACTTGCAGCATCCTGGCTCCGGCTTTCTGTCCGTTGCCAGGGAAAAATATGCCTTCCCACTTGAGGTCTGAGACCTTGTGAAGCTTTATATCCAGACCGGCCGCATCACTGGCGGCCGCGACAGTGCCTCTGACAAAGGAAGTAACATCGGCAGAACCCTCAGTGGCATTGAGGACAACCTTGGATAAGGTGCCGAGCAGCACAGCCTCGCTGATGGTCACATCGGATGCGAACTGGCTGCCCTTCTCGAAAGTGAAGGTCAACTTCACAAGACTGTGATAGAAAGAGATCAGAATCTTCCCGTCAGATGAAAAGGAAACGCTCCTGCTTGCATCCGGAATCAAGCCGTGATTCCCCCAGCTGACCAGGTCCGCAGCCAGAGTGCCTTGGCTTTGATCGGAAGGAATGGAAAACTCCACCGTGGTCGGATCATCCTGCCCTTCCACATACGGAGCGTAGGCATAGACCTTGGCCGCGTCCTTGGAGTTCTTCCAGAGCATCTGCTCCTCAGGAGCCCAATCACTTTCCGACTTGGTCCACTTGACATTGGATTTGGTGTAAATGCCTCCACCATAGTCTATGAACAGGCCGAGAGTCGTCCCGGAATATTCACGGCTGCTTGTCCCGTCCGCACGGGTCAGCGGGTCGCCGGCATTGGCCGCTATGCGCACCACCCCGTCCTCTGGGAAACCGGTCGGCGTCTCAATGGTCGTCATCTTGTCGCACCCTGCCGCCAGGGCGAGTGCAAGGGCTGCGCCGCAAATAATCGGCGCCGCGAATATGTTAGTTTTGTGTATCATCTCATTTAACTGTTACTTCGATTCCGATATAATCATCACTTTTACTGCCGGCTTCCCACCCATTTAAAGCCATGTAGGTCTGCGTGTCTATCGTGCACACGCATTCAGAGAAAGTCACAGCGCTTTCGTCATAGCCAATGGCAATTCCCGTATTGGAAACGGTGCTGCCATCCTTCTTAATCGAGCCTTCGAACTGACAACTTTCGAACGTTCCGATGCTACTAGATAAATAGCCTACAAGACCTCCGCAAGAGTTCCCGGTGACGGTAACGCTCCCTTTCATGGTACAATTAGAGAATTTGTGATATCCATTACCAAACCAACCGCAAAGGCCTCCGACCTTCTCTGCTCCCTTCACTGAAGCATTAGTAGAACAGCCGCGGACAGTGTTTTTATCAGCTTGGGTATAACCGACATTACCGACAATTCCTCCGACACTCTCGCCACCGTCAATTTCACCCGAAAGGAAATGACAATTGAGAATAGAACCATTAATGATATAACCAACCACTCCTCCGACGTTTGACTTTCCACTCACATTGACGCTCGCAGTGCAGTTCTCAATCCGACAGCCTTCATAAATGTGCCCCGCGATTCCTCCTGCTGCGCTATCATGAGCATCATTGTCTGTCCTCACCGAGCCGGAACGAATATTCACGTTCTTGACACTTCCACCCGAGATACGCCCAAAGAGTCCTGCATAATACGGGGAACCGTCCACATTCAAGCGGAGGATATCGTGATTGTTTCCATCAAAGTGCCCTGAAAAACAGCCCTCAAACTTCCCGATTGGTGTCCATCTTTTGTCAGCGAGATTAAGGTCATCGGTGAGTCTGAAGTACGTGTTTTCGTAGCTGTACCCATCGTTCACCTGCTGAGCAAGATAGGCGAGCTGGGCGCAGTTGTTGATAAGGATCGGCTTGTCTTCAGTTTTGCCAAGTTCGCTGCCGTCCGCATCTTGAGTGGCGAAGGCAGTGGCGGTCTGGCCGTCCCAGGTGTCAACAGGATCGGTCTCACCGACCTCATCGATAGTTTGATTCGTCCAGTTGTTCACTGTGATGCTGCCGATTTTGGCGGAGGTCTTGCCGACAATCAGGTCGAACGTGTAGGACTTCCCGGCGATAAGTTCAGGAAAGCCGATGACCGAAATTCCCTGATATCCGCTCAGGTCTACACCGTCTCTATACACAGAAAGATTGACGAACCTGCCGTCGCTGTTTTCATCTTTGGCATTTGGACTTACTATGGCGCTGTAGGTATAGCCCACTTTGCCCCCGCCTGTCGTGACGACATTGCCGTCCTTGTCCTGAAGCAATGGCTCTGTCACCTCGTTATCATAAACACCCTCCTCAATCTTCTTTCCACATATATGGACGTCACGAATATCATCCGTCTCCTCATTATACTCATCATTATATTTCAGAACCTTGATCCTCACCAATACATTCTTCCTAAAAAGATCCACTCTGAGAGCCCGGTCATCTGGGATGGACGCGAGCATCACGGTACCTTCCATATAGTCCGCAGCCGCCAGTTTGTCTTTAGTGTCCTGGTAATCGGGGATTTCCGTGTAGTCCGCCGGGTATTTGGCGGTGAAAGAGAGGTCTTTCTTGTCCCACTTGAGGTACTCGTCCGCGTTCTCGGGAGTCCAAGCGCCGCTCTGGAGTCTATAGACCACGGTCTTGCCGGCGTTTGTGATGGAGATACGGTCGCCATCGTTGAATTTCTTCTGTTCTTCCGTGGAGCCGAGAGGGTTGCTCCTGGTCATAGTCCCTACTGCCGCTTCGATGCGCACGGCTTCGCTGTCTAAAAGATAGGGCGACATATCTTCTTTCTGGCACGCGGAGAATATCGAAAGCGCTGCCGTTGCCGATAATAACAGTTTCTTCATAGCCTAATCCGTTTCAAGGTCCTTGGAATCTCCTGCGCTGATCCACGCTTTTGCAGATATGTCTTCCGACAATTGTGCTTCATCCTTTCCGACGACAAGAGGCAGAACATATTCCTTTCCCGGCTGGAAAGAGAAGTCCGGGCCGAGCTCTGCGGTGTAGGTGTATGGCTTTTCGGAAGCATAGAAAGACAAGGTGAAACTCGTCATTGACTGAGGCACCACGATGCACTCGAATGTGGCCTTGCAGTTACCCTCCGTGTCATTGGCCGGGGCCCAGGCGGATTCGTAGGCCTTAATGGCTTTCCTGGTGTCGTCTATGGCGGAAATGCTCCAGTCTCCGGAGTCCGTCATCTTTACGGCCGCATCCCCGTTGAAACCGTTGACCATGAGCTCGTTTGCGGGATTTGTGGCAGGCACTCCGTTGTGGTTGAACTCTGTGCCGAATGTGAGTTGTATTTTAAGAAGAGACATTGCATGGCGAAAAGCCACCTTAAGGCGTCCCGCGTCATCGAAATCCAAGGTGTTGCCGTTTCTTGTCACATCGCCTTTTGAGCAGAGCAGGAGGTCGGATGCCGTGCTTTCTAAGGTCTGGTTCGCCTCCACGCTGAAATTGAACACGGGCTCGTTGAGGTCGTCCGGAATGGAACAGTCTCTCGTTGAAAGAACCGGAGACACGGCAAGAAAAGTGAACGCAGCCGTGCTGCCTTCCCAAAGCATCTGTTTAGCCGGTACCCATTCGCCTGTAGAAGAGTTCTTTGTGAACGTGGTGTTCGTGTAGCTGTACTTGGTGCTTGCACTCTTGACAAAGAGGTCGAAGCTTTTGAGAGTCTCGGTCGTGCAATAGCCCTTTGTCGCTGTAACGTCTGCCGTGACTCTTACGACGTTGTCCGGCGGCGTCTGTGGGGCTGATGTCTTGGAGCACGCGGCAAATGCAGCCGCCACCGTCAGCAAGATTAGAAATTGTCTTATTTTCATGTCTGAATATGTTTAAAACTTAGTCCACAGCTTCTCCGCCTTCGATTTCGGCACCATTTTTCCATTCGTTGATTTTCACGTCGCCGAGGTCAATCTGGTTTCTTCCGACCACAAGCCTGATGGTGGTGTATTTGCCTTGTGCAAGCTCAAAATCAGTCTGGCTGGTGTAGGTGAAGTCTTTCCCATCGATTCTCACTACAACGGTGTTGATTCCGTCCTGCGGGATGATCACGGAAGTGTATTGCGTGTTCTCGGTGATTTCCGGGATCTCCATTACACCGCGGGTCGCTGATGGCGTTACGGCCTTTGTGAGGTAGTTCAAAGTGCCTTCAGTCGCGACATTCTTGAGCTCCACTGCGCTGACTTCCGGCTTGTTGCCTCCCCATTGGTTGCGGAAGCTGAGTTCAACGATGACTTTTGCCATGATATGGTCAAAAGTAAGACCCACCGGATTGTTTTCGGCGATTTTCCCGTCAAGTTCGGTTGCGACAAGAATGTCGCTTTCAGTCTGCTTGGCAGGGTCAACAGAGCATGCAACCTTCGTGAGGTCAGCTTCTGCAGCCTTGTCCGCAGGATACACTCCGATGAAGTAGTGCTTGTCCTTGAGGTTTTTCCACAACATCTGTGGAGCGGCAGTCCATTTCCCGTCTGTCCCGAGAGTGTTGATGGCGTTGTTCACGACGCGTTCACCGGCTGCAGGGACAGCATTCGGAGTGCCCACCCAGGCATAGACGCTGATTTCATCCCCGTTGGCAAAAGTCTGGGAGCCGTCTTCGGCGGTTGTGACTTTTGTCGCGATGCTGGTAGACACCGTGATGAATTCAGGAGTCGCCTCGCTGACGGTCACGTTTTTGTTGCAGCTGCCAAATGCGAGCACTGCCGGCAGGACTGCAATGAAAATGTTTTTTTTGTTCATTGTGTTTTGGGTATGATATATTTGTTAAAATCATATTGTGTCCGGGTCGGTGATTTCGCCAGCGTAGGTCCATCCTTCGGTCCAGTTGCCGATGACGTGTCCGCTAAGCCTCATGAAAGGTCGGAGCTCACTGAATTTCAGGCTAATCAGATATTTGCCGGAAACATTCATCCTCGGCGATTCCAGCATAGTCTCATGTTCAGTTCCGTCGGGAAAGTGAAGCTTCATCGTGATGATGGAATATTCCCTGCCGTCGACAGTCGGCATGACCCGGAAGATTTCACTGCGGCGTTCATTGTCTGAAAGTCTTACGTCCGGGATGACAGATTCTTTTGCTGTGGACGATGTCAGGCCGTACTGGCCTTCGGCGTTCCTTTTCAACGGGAAGAGACATTCGGAAGAATTGACGACGGTGATGTCCAGACTAAGCCCTTCCGGCGCCCCTTCAATTTCTATCGCAAATTCGCTGAGAATCCGGTGCGCGGACATTTGGACTTCAGTCACTCCATTGTCGGAGTTGTCAATGCGGGCGTCTTCCGAGCCGAAGTATGCGTGGAACGGGCTTGTCCCGCCGTTGAGGCTGATGCTCAATTCGTCTTGGATCGCCTGGTCGGGGCCGAACCTGAACGGCTCGGCGAGATTCACAAACAGGGTCGCCGCGTAGTCTCCTGTCTCAAGCGGAAACAGTCGGCTTCCGAGTTCACGTGCATCGCCGCAGGAGAAGTTCACCTCTTCGGCTCCTGTGGCTGCATTGAAAATCAGCAGGTTTTCTTTTGTGACTGCCGTAGCCCTGTCGTCCTTATCTGCCCAGTCAGCCGAAACGGCCAGTCCGGAGTCGCCGGGATGAACTGAAATGTTGCATGAGGCGAGGCCGATGACCGCCATTACCGTGAGTGCTATATTTCGAGATGTTTTCATTGTCTTTTCCGAATGTGTCTTGTTTCTTACCGACAGCAGTCCTTGCAATATGGGCATCTGCACTTGTCGCAGTCGTCCCACACTTCTGGAGTCTTCGGCTCTTTGCTCTTCTGTTTCTCTTCTGCCGCTGTCTCCGCCGTTGTATTTGTTCCGGCCCCTGAAGCTCCAGCGTCATCGAGTCCGCTTTCCTTTCCGCTTTCTGACGCATTCCCTCTGCCGCGTCCTCCAAATTCGTAGATGAGCCGCACGGACGTGTCCCAGACAAAATTGGACTTGTGTCCGGAATGGACGATTCCGTCGATTTTTGCTCCTGTCAGGCCTGTGATACCAGTTGTAATTCCAATTTTCAGATGCTCGATGATTCGGTAGGAGGCCTGAACGTCGGCACCATAGCCGAAATGCCAGTCGCTTTTCTCTTTCGCTATGAACGGAGAGGCGTCTGCAACACGCATGACTTCGGACCTGCTTCCGTACAGAGCCACCTTCGGCGAGAGTTCGAGAGCCCATCCGCTTTGTCTTGTCGTGGAGAAAAGTCCGAGGATATTGAAATTGAAGCGCGCGCCATACTGCTGAAGGAAGGATGTCGTCCTTATGTCCGAAAATTTCAAGCAGTCCATCCCGAGTACCGAGCCATAGTATCTCACACCGTCGGAGCCGAGCCAGTTGCCGTCTGAGGCGCAGCATTTCCCTGCCTCCATTGTCGTCTGTCCGTATCCGATGAATGCTTCCAGGGAATAGAGCTCATTGAAACGGTAGCCTCCGAAGGCAGTCGCACTCCATCCGGCATGAAAGCCGTCAGCGGCAAAACTGCTTAGAGATGCGGTTCCTGCCGGCATTCCGACACCGGCACCGACATACCAGCCGGACGAATTGTCCTTTTCCTGTGCTGACAGTACGGGCACAGTCAGGAGAAGGGAAATAATGGTTGCAGTCAGTTTGTGCATGGGCATAAGAAGTCGTTTTGCGGTGTACATTTGATTCTTTGTCGGGATTTGGACAATCCTTCAAAAAAACTTGCAAATTTAGGCATAGAAACGTTCTTGATTGGAATTTTTGACGCGGACAATTTCCTCTGAGAGTGAGTTTACACTCCTGTCAGTTTCTTTTAAGGCGCAGTTTTGTTTCTTTATAGCAGCAGCCTGGGTATTCAATTCATTGATTTTTAGCTATTATAGATGAACACCTGAGACAAAGTCTCTGTCAATGGAAGTCACGTTCTTCTTAGCCTTGCTGAAACTTGACCCGGATGAAAATCCGGAGGCTTCCGCCACGGCCGACTGCTTGACCATCGGGTTAGCCTCGCTGTATTGGCGGGCGTATTCGAGACGGAACATGTTAATCAGATTGTAGTAGCCCACAGACGCAATGAAGCGGCTCGCGGGGGCTATCTTTCCCTTGTCGACTTCTGCAAGAACTTCTTTTTTCTGAAGATGCTGCTCCTTAAAGCGTCGGAGGATTATTTCGAGAACCTGCCGCTTCGCCTCTTCGTCATAGGCAAGCTCGTCTGTCCCGTAGGCGTCGGTGATTCCGGATTCGTATTCTTCTATGTCCTCGGCCTCGTCGAGCGCCTCATGCATCAGTTCGTCCGTGATGTTGTCGAGTCGATTTCCTTCCTTGCGGACGGCCTCTGTCGGCAGCAGACGCTGCGGATGGAGTATGAGCAGAAGGAACATCAGCATGGACACGGACAGCACGAGGTCAATGACGAGTTTGACCACTCCGTTCCCGGTGATGAATATCGCCCATACAACCGCAACCCAGGCCAATGGCATCCACAGAGTTTTCTCTGCGAACCGGTAGGGAAAGTCTCCCTCATCAGAGAAATTTTGCAGGTGATACTCGTCAATTCTCTTGTTTATCCGTCTTGTTGTCTTCAGCAGAATGCAAGTGAGGGCGAGGCTCGTGAGCCCTGCCGCGCATTTCAGCCAGGCCTTGTTCGCGACCATCCAGTCTCCGCCTCCCGCAACGAGGGTGATCAGCAGTGAGACTATCAGAGCAAGTGTCGCGATGACATAAGCACTGTTGTGAATTTTGTTGAGATGCTGTGTGCTGAAATATTTCCCGAACAGTGACGCGAAGCACATCGGATAGAAAAGTATTCCGGCTATGCCTACATATATGACAGTCGCCGGATCTGAAGGCGCGAGGAAATAGGGAATTTCAAAAAGAGCCATCGACAAATAGCCGAGGGCAACGAGACGCCGTACCGGGTAGAAGTATTTTTCTTCCCTGTCGTATGGCCGGCACATGTGAAACCAACGTACGACGGCGCAGATTATTCCTGTGACGATGAACACAAGGCACGCATCCGCAAACAATATATCCTGAATCCCTGTATATTTCATGTTTTTCCTCAATATGTGGCTGCCAGTTTTCTGAGGCTTGTCCCCCCCCATTTGTATGGGAATCGTGCAAAGATATAAAAAAATCTTGTTTCGTCAGAGAGCGGCGCGTTTGACGAAAAATTACAACTAAATGGCTGAAATGTGTGTGGCGGCGTGATGGCTAATTCGGAAATTTGCAATGTGGAAATTGTGGATAGATGGAGACTGCTCTTGAAAACAGGATACTACATATATTTATAAACCAATAACACAGAATTGATGAGAAAGAAAACACTGATTTCCGCCGTTCTGGCATTCGCCCTCGCGACAGTGTCCGCAAGGGCTCAGAACGGACCGGTGAAGGCTTGGGAGGGGACGATTGACCTTCCGACCTACCGCGTGAACGCCCCGGAGAAGGCTCCTCTTTTCGAGAGGGACTTCGCCTACCAGCGGGCAAAGAGGGGAGTCTATCCCTACGCGATGAACGACAATCCCACGAACGAGAAGGTCGATTCCACCCACAGGGCGCTCTTCATCGAGAACGACTATGTGAAGGTCTGCGTGCTTCCGGACATCGGCGGACGGCTCTTCTACGCCACCGACAAGACAAACGGGTATGAAATCTTCTACCGTCAGAGCGTCATCAAGCCGGCGAACGTCGGGATGCTCGGCGCGTGGATAAGCGGAGGCGTGGAGTGGAACGTGTTTCACCACCACAGGGCGACGTCGCAGTACCCGATAGACTACACCATCGTCGATAACGGTGACGGCAGCAAGACCCTCTGGGTCGGCGAGGTGGAAAACCGCCACAGGATGAGCTGGGCAATGGGCATGACGCTCTACCCGGACAAGTCATACATCGAGGTCACCGGCCGCTTCTTCAACAACGCGCAGGACCGCAACTCCATGCTGCACTGGAACAATGTCGCGACCCACGCCAACGAGAACTATCAGATTGTCTTCCCGGAGTGCACCGACTTCGGAACTTTCCACCACAAGAACAGTTTCCTGCGCTGGCCTGTGCCTGACGGGGAATACTGCGGAAATCCGGACTATGCAGGAGTTGACATCAGTTATTGGAAGAATCTTCCGGCGCTTATGGGCGGCTCAGTGTTCATCTACGACCAGAAGGACGATTTCGTGGGAGGATATGACTACGGCAAGAACGCCGGAACCATGCTCGCGGGCAACCACAACATCAACAAGGGAGGCAAGTTCTGGACCTGGGGTCATATGAACTACGGTCACTCCTGGGACTGCGAGGTACTCACCGATACCGACGGCGCCTATGTCGAGCTTATGACCGGCGCCTATTCCGACAATCAGCCGGACTACTGCTGGATTAACCCGCATGAGACCAAGGAGTTTACGGCCTATTGGTACGGCATCCGCGACCTGCGGCACGTGAACAGGGGCAACGAGCTTGCCACGCTCAACATGGACATAGACCCTTCGGGCAAGGTTCATGTGGCTGCTAACGTCACGCAGATTCGCAACAACGCCAAGGTCGAGGTACGCAGGGCCGACGGCAAACTGCTCTACAGCAAGGTGGCCGACATCGCCCCGGACAAGCCTTTCGCCGACGACTTCACGACCGCAGCGACAAATGTAAGCGAGCCTTCGGAGGTCACGATGACAGTCTATTCCGCTGAGGGACAGGAACTCCTGAACTATCATCCCTACAAACTCGACCGCAGCAAGCCGCTTCCGGAGCCTGTCGTGCCGCTCGACCCTGACCCTAAGAGCATCGACAACATCGAGGACCTCTATTACCTCGGAATGCGCAACCTCCAGTTCCATCAGGCTCATGTCGATCCGAACATCTATTTCGAGGAGGCCGTCCGCCGCGACCCGCTCGACGTGCGCAGCAATACCCAGCTCGGAATCTATTACCGCAAGGCCGGGGACTACGAAAAGGCTAAGTCTCATCTCCGCAAGTCCCTCGTTCGTCAGACCTCTTCATACACCCGCCCTGCAGACGGAGAGTCGATGTACAATCTTGGGCTCATTCTCAAGGATGAGGGAAAATATGCCGATGCCGTGGATACTCTCTATCGTGCCGCATGGGATTATGAGTATGCCTCCGCCGCATATTACCAGCTCGCGCAGATTTCCTCGACTCTCGGAAACGCGGAGCAGGCCGCTCAGGAAGCCGGAATGGCGGTCGCCTACAACGGAATGAACCTCGACGCGAAGAACCTCCTCACCACGCTTGAGCGCAAGGCCGGAAACACTGAAGAGGCCACGAAGCTTGCAGCGGAAATTCTTGACATCGACCCTCTCAACTACTACGCCTCTGCAGAACAGGTCGCCCTCGGCGTGAAGCCAAAGGCGGAGTTCACCAAGCTCCTGCGCGGGGTGAGCGAGTCCTACATCGAGCTTGCACTCTACTACTTGAACAACGGATTTGCATCGGATGCGGAGGCTGTTCTCAAGGATGCTGAGAACATAAGGCCTTATCCTACAGTCGAGTACTGGCTCGGGTGGTTCGCTGACAGAAACGACGACAAGGATGCTGCCGCAAAATGGTTCGCCGCTGCCGAGGCCGGGGACATGGACTATGTGTTCCCGTTCCGCCTCGAAACCGTGAAGCCGCTTGAGAAGGCGATAGAGTACAATCCGAACTCCGTTATGGCATGGTACTATCTCGGCAACCTCTGGTATCAGAAGCAGCCGGCCAAGGCGATGTCCTGCTGGGAGAAGGCAGTTGAACTCAGGCCTGACTTCGCGATGGCTCTGCGCAACCTCGGCTGGGGCTGCCACTACTTTACCGGCGAGCTCCGCAAGGGCGCGGACTGGTACAAAAAGGCGATAGCGGCGGACAAGGACGGCAACGCCATCTTCCTCACCGAATGTGACGAGATTCTTGAACAGCTGAACGCTCCGCTTGAAGAGCGGTATGAACTCTTCGCCGGCAGGGAATCTCTCTACGAGAAGCGCTACGATTCAGAGACACGTGCAATTAAGCTACGCATTCTCAAAGGCGAGTACGAACAGGTGCTGGACAAGCTCCTGACCCGTTTCTATGCCCGTCGCGAGCACATCGAGGACCTTCACGACATCTATGTCGATGCCTGCATGCTCTCCGGATTCCGCGAGTGGAAGTCCGGGAACAATGAGAAGGCTCTGGAATATATGCTAATGACGAACGAGTATCCTGCGAACCACGGATATGCCCACCTCGAATACTATGCGCGCGATGCTCAGGTCTATTATAATATAGGTATGGCCTACGAAAAGGTTGGCGACGCGGCGAAGGCACGGGAATATTACGCAAAGGCCGCTGCAGTCGTGGTGAAGCCGGTCGATTGCGTCTACAATTATGAGAAGGCGCTCGCCATGCTCAAGCTCAATCCGAAGGCGGACGTGAAGCCGATGTTCCGGGAAATGCTTAAATTTGGCGAGGAAAGCGTCACGGACTATGTGGAGCGCTTTTTCGAGAGCTTTGACTACGGCCCGCGTCCGGAGGACGTGAACACCAAGGCCTATTATACTCAGGGACTTGCATGGAAGGCTCTCGGCAAGGAGTCAAAGGCTCGCAAGTGCTTTGAACAGGCTCTCGGTCAGAGGAACGACAATGTGTGGGCGAATTATTATCTAGGTAACATCAGGTAGCACAAAGATTTCTTTTGAAGTGGAGTCGAGAAATCGTTGTGCTCCTCAAAATATGAATTGAAACAAATATATAACTATATGAAAATGAGGAATATACTTTTGGTAATAGCAGCCGTCGCAGCCCTTTCGGGCTGCTGCGGCAAGGCAGAGAAAGGCGGACGCTGGTCCGAGGAAAAGGCGAACGCATGGTGGGCAGAACAGGAGTGGCCTGTGGGCTGCAACTATGTCCCGTCATACGCCATCAACCAGTTCGAGTTCTGGCAGCCGGAAACTTTCAACCCCGAAATCATCGACCGCGAACTCGGATATGCCGAGAGCATAGGCTTCAACACCCTCCGCATCTATCTTCACGAAATGCTCTGGTACGCGGACAAGGACGGATTCAAGTCCCGCATCAACCAATTCATGGACATCGCCGAGAAGCACGGCCAGAAGCTCATCATCACCTTCTTCACCAACGGCGGCACATTCAACAATCCCAAGCTCGGCCCTCAGCCCCAGCCGGTCAAGGGCGTGCATGGCTCGGGATGGATTCAGTCACCGGGAGCGCAGAACGTGAACAATCCGGAGTCATGGCCAAGGCTTAAGGAATATGTGCAGGACATCCTCCGCACCTATAAGGACTGCGACCGCATCCTCTACTGGTGCCTCTACAATGAGCCGGAAAATCCTAAGGAGGGCGCCTACAGCCTGCCGCTTCTCAAGGAGGTCTTCAAGTGGGCATGGGAGGTGAACCCGTCGCAGCCGTGCTCGGCTCCAATCTGGATTCGTCCCGGTTCGGCGGGAACGAGGACAAAGCTTGAAATCGTCAGCTGGATCTGCGAGAATGTTGACATCATCACCTTCCATTGCTATTATGACAAGGAACTTGAGACTTTCATCAAGATGCTCAAGCCTTTCAACCGCCCGATGGTGTGCCAGGAATACATGGGACGTCCGCGCTCTACCTTCGAGGGCAGTCTCCCGATTCTGAAGTGCGAGAAAATCGGCGCGATAAACTGGGGACTCACGACCGGAAAGTGCGCCTACTATATGCCATGGGGCAGCAAGCCGGGCGACCCGATGCCGGAAGTCTGGTTCCACGACATCTTCACCGAGGACGGCACCCCGTACAGCCAGTCCGAAATTGACTTTATTAAGTCTTTGACACTCAGCAAGTAAAACAGGTAATTTCCATAAATATCTAATGAGAGGCCTTTATTTGATGAGGTCTCTCATTTATTTACTAGCATCGATAGGCCGGAGATTGATGGTGAATATGAGACATCTGCAACAACAAGACGCATCAGCGTCGTGCGGAGAACAGCGAAGTAGGGGCTTTGTGTGGTAGTGCGCACGGAGCACCACTTCCC
>DJPQ01000108.1:0-148 GCA_002439805.1 Bacteroidales bacterium UBA6408 | reverse complement strand
GGATTTTGGCAAGACGAGCAACGCGGCAATCCGCCTTTTATTCGCCCCGCCTTTTCATGTACTCTATCGGAGTAATTCCAAAGTAGTTCAGGAAACACTTCGCAAAATAGGATGTGCTGTTGAAACCGCAGGAATAGCAGACGTCGCT
>DJPQ01000008.1 GCA_002439805.1 Bacteroidales bacterium UBA6408 | reverse complement strand
GCGAAATACAACATCTACGAATATCAGCGTGACTTCGAGTCCGCCTACAGGGACATCCGCGCCCGTGGCTGCGTTCCGGTTCTGTGCGGCGGTTCCGGACTCTATGTCGAGGCGGCCACCTGCGGCTACTCCCTTCCGGATGTCCCTGAAAACAAAGAACTTCGTGAGGCAATGGAAAAGCTCCCGACTGAAGAGCTCATCGAGAAACTCGCTGCCCTCAAGCCATTGCACAACAGCACCGACTACGACACCCGCAAGCGCCTTATCCGCGCCCTCGAAATAGCCGTCTATGAGTCGGAGCACCCCGTAAACCGTACTGCGTATCTCCCGAAGAAGGCCTATTACATCGGCACGCTCGTAACCCGTGAAGTCCGCAACGCCCGCATCGACGCCCGCATCGACGCCCGCCTCCGCGACGGCATGGTCGAGGAAATCCGCAGCCTTCTCGACGGAGCTCCCGAACACATCGACCCGCTGACGGGCAAGACTATCCCCGCCCGCGACCCCATTCCCGCCTCCGACCTCCTCTATTATGGCCTTGAGTACAAGTTCGTCACCCTATACATAGAGGGAGACCTCAGCTACGAAGAGATGAAGTCCCGCCTCGCCGTCGCCATCCACCAGTTCGCCAAGCGCCAGATGACATGGTTCAGAGGCATGGAACGCCGTGGCGTCCGCATCCACTGGACGGAAGTTTGATGCATCCCCTTAGTCTCAGCATTTTGTTACAGCTTAAAAGATTTTTTTACGAGCTCCACGCTGTCGAGGATCTCCCAGCCGAAGAACTGGACTTCCTTGCGGGTGTGAACTCCGTGTCGGACAATCTCGACCTCGGCGCGGTACGGCTTGCGGCCGACGTGGCCGTATGCTGCTGTGGGTTCATAAATCGGGTTCTTCAGGCCGAACTTTTCGATAATCTTCACCGGGCGCAGGTCGAACAGCTCTCCTATCCTGGCCGCTATGAAAGCGTCGCTGAACGGCTTGCCTTTGTGCCCCGAGCCCTGCACTCCGGCCTCATCGACTGCCGCCGTGCCGTAGCTGTTCACGAAGATGCTGACCGGACGCGCCACGCCGATTGCGTATGAAATCTGGACCAGAAGCTCGTCCGCCACTCCCGCAGCCACGAGGTTCTTCGCTATGTAGCGCGCCGCGTATGCCGCCGAGCGGTCAACCTTTGAAGGATCCTTTCCGGAGAAGGCTCCGCCGCCGTGGGCTCCGCGTCCGCCGTAGGTGTCGACTATAATCTTGCGTCCCGTGAGCCCCGTGTCCCCGTGCGGCCCGCCGATGACGAACTTTCCCGTCGGATTCACATGAAGGATGAAGCCCTGCGGATTCTCGTGCTCGTCAAACACGCCGTGGAACAGCGCGGCTGTGTCCGGATGCAGTTCCCTGAGCATTTCCGGGATGAGAATCTCCTCCACATCCTTGCGTATCTTGGACTGCATGAAGAAATCGTCCGGCAGGAACTCGTCGTGCTGGGTGGAAATCACGATTGTGTGAACCCGCACCGGCCTCCCCGTCTCCCCATCGTATTCTATGGTAAACTGCGACTTCGCGTCCGGCCGGAGATACGGCATCCTCGAGTCCTTCTCCCTGCGTATCCTCGCGAGCACCCGGAGCGCGAGATGGGAGAGGTAGAGCGGGAGCGGCATGTAGTCTTCGGTTTCTCTGTTGGCATACCCGAACATCATTCCCTGATCTCCGGCTCCCTGCGCGTCGGCCTCGTCCTCCACGTCTCTGTCCTTGCCGACAACCCCCCTGTTTATGTCCGCCGACTGCTCATGCAGGGTGCTCATCACTCCGCAGGAATTGCCGTCGAAGCGGTAGTCGGCCTTGTTGTAGCCGATGCGGTTCACGGTCTTCCGCACAACCTTCTGGATGTCAACATATGCGTCCTCCGAGCGGACCTCTCCGCCCACAATCACAAGCCCCGTCGAGCAGAAGGTCTCGCAGGCAACCTTGGCCTCCGGGTCCTGCCGGAGAAACTCGTCGAGTATCGCGTCTGAAATCTGGTCCGAAACCTTGTCCGGATGTCCCTCGGAAACCGACTCCGAAGTAAATAGATAATTATTATTCATAATGTCATAGCATATTGTTTTTATTCAATAAAAGGATGCAGTGCAAGGCTTGCGACGAAATCCAAACCGGAGCAACCTTATGGTTGTGAGGATTTGGGTGAGGAAGCATAACGCAGCAATGCGCCTTTTTTGGATAAAAATAAAACTCCACATATTTTTGACATTCTCAAAATATGCAGAGCCGCTATAAAAACACACTGTCGGGTCACCTGTGACCTTCATCACATTTTAGCATTTTTTCGAGTGGTTGCAAGCAGACAAATCTCTCCACATATTTCGTATTTCCCTTCGTTTCCGAATGGGAGTGCAAAGGTACGCAAAAATTTATGATTCCAAAGAAAAAATCGTAAAAAGCGACAAATTTTCAAAATATCGCGATATAATTTCTTAAAGTCACGATTCTGATATACATTTGCGCGACAAAACCAAAACATTTTTTATTAATTCAACCCTTATGAGACAAACAATCAAATGTTTTCTGACTGCCTTGGCAGCGGTTCTTTTGGGTGTGACCTCTTTCGCTCAGGTCACGACATCAAGTCTTAACGGTCGTGTTGCAGATGAGAACGGTGAAGCCGTAATAGGCGCCGCCGTCGTCGCGACGCACACTGAATCAGGAACTCAGTATGCAGCCGTTACAAACAATCAGGGCCGTTTCGTAATCAACGGTATGCGTGCCGGCGGCCCTTACTCTGTAGAGGTGTCATGCCTCGGTTATCAGACCGTCACCTACACTGACATCATCCTCCGGCTTGCCGAGGCCTACAACCTCAGCGTCTCCCTTAAGGAAGACAAGCAGATGCTCAGCGAGGCCATTGTGATTGCCGCTTCCGCGTCAAAGTTCTCCGCAGAGAAGACAGGCGCGGCGACAAACATCTCCAACAAGCAGATGGATGCGCTTCCTACGGTCAGCAGAAGCATTACGGACATAACCAAACTCTCGCCTTACGGCGGCAACGGAATGAGCTTCGCCGGAGCTGACGGCCGTACCGCAAACTTCACGGTCGATGGCGCGGATTTCAACAATAACTTCGGACTTTCGTCCAATCTTCCGGGCGGCGGCTCTCCTATCTCAATCGACGCGATTGAGGAGGTTCAGGTCGTCATCTCTCCTTTTGACGTGCGCCAGAACAACTTCATCGGCGGCGGCGTGAACGCAATCACCAAGTCCGGCACCAACACCTTCAAGGGTTCAGCCTATGTCTATCACCGCAACGAGAACATGCGCGGCAATCAGGTTAACCATCAGGATGTGGCAGGCGCGAGGGACAAGGACAGGACGACCACCTACGGCGCGACCTTCGGCGGCCCTATCGTGAAGAACAAGCTCTTCTTCTTCGCCAACTTCGAATATACCCAGACACCTAAGGTCGTGAACCGCTGGCGGCCTTCAACCGACGGCGTGGCTAACGAGGACGCCTACATTTCAAGGACGAGCGTCGCTCAGATGGAACAGGTCTCAAAGTACCTCAAGGACAAATACGGCTATGACACCGGCTCCGCCACTGATTTCCCGGCCGAGGCAAGCAATATGAAGGTTCTCGCCCGTCTCGACTGGAACATCACGAGGAACCACCGTCTTGCGGTCCGCTACAACTACACGCTTGACAGGAACTGGATTCCGACGAACGGCTCATCTTCAAACTGCGGCAAGCGTGCCACGAAGGACCGTCTCTCCCAGTATTCCATGGCTTTTGCAAATTCAATCTATTCGAAGGACAATAAGGTACACACGGTTTCCGTGGATTTGAACAGCAAGATTACTGACCGGATTTCCAACCAGTTCCTCGCCACGTTCTCTCAGCTCGACGAGGTGCGCGGCTCCAATTCCGAGAAATTCCCGTTCATCGACATCCTTGACGGGACAGGTACGTTCACGCCTCTCATGTCTGCGGGATATGAACTCTTCACTTGGAACAACGGCGTTCACAACCAGGTTTTCACAATCAAGGATGACGTTACCTACTATGCCGGAACACATAAGGTTACTGCCGGTCTGAGCTACGAATATCAGATGGCCGACAACTCCTACATGAGAAACGGAACGGGTTACTACCGCTACAACAGCCTTCAGGATTTCCTCAGCGGGGACACTCCTGAGACCGTTGCCCTCACCTATGGCTACGACGGCGAGGAGAATCCGGCGGCAAGGGTACGCTATTCCAAGGTTGCTCTCTACGGACAGGACGAGTGGAATCCGACCGAGAACTTCAAGCTCACCTACGGTCTCCGTCTTGAGAGCATCATCTTCAACAACAAGGATCTGATGAGGAATCAGGCCATCTATGACATAGACTACAACGGCAGGCACATCGACACCGGCAAGTGGCCTACCACCAAGGTTCAGGTTTCACCGAGAGTCGGTTTCAGCTGGGACATCTTCGGAAACAACAGCCTCAAGTTCCGTGGCGGCACGGGACTGTTCAGCGGCCGTCTGCCTCTTGTCTTCTTCACCAATATGCCGACGAACTCCGGAATGGTTCAGAACGTCGCTTCCATTACGACGACTTACGACGACCAGAACAATGCCACTCCGGATCCGCTTCTTGAAAACTTCAAGGGAGACATGATTACAAATGTCGCCGACCTTCTCAAGAAGATGAACGAACTTGACCCTAAGAGGTTCCCTACCACGATCACTCCGGAGGACGGCGTGGCTCCGTCCGCCGTTCAGGCTGTGGATCCCAAGTTCAGGATGCCTCAGGTCTGGAAGACTTCCGTCGCTCTCGACTACAACTTCCCGACCTCGTTCCCTATGAGCATCGGCGGCGAGTTCATCTTCAACAAGACGGTGAACGCGGTCTGCCTCACGGACTACAACGTGAAGCCTGTCGAGGGATTCGCGAGGTTCAACGGGCCGGACAACCGTCCTGTCTATCCGTCCGATTTCCGCTACACCAAGACAAATGCGTTCGTGCTCACAAACACGAACAAGGGCTACGGCTATTCCGCAAACGTGACTTTCAACATCAGCCCGGTTCGCGGACTTGACATCACAGCTTCATACACACACCTTGTTTCAAAGGAACTTACCGGAATGCCGGGGTCTGACGCGTCTTCCGCCTTCACCTACATCCCTACGGTCAACGGGCCGAACTACACGACGCTCCACAACTCCACTTACGTGACTCCGGACCGCGCCTTCGTGAACCTCTCCTACAGGGACAGGTCCGACAATACTTTCGGAATCTTCTATGAGGCATGGAGGGGCGGCTACAACTACTCCTACATCCTTGAAAATGACATGAACGGAGACAACTACAGTTACGATTCGATTTACATCCCGACTGACGAACAGGTTGCAAACAACGAGTTCCGCTTCGTGTCCGAGGACGACCGCGACCGCTTTATGGCCTATGTCCACAAGGACAAGTACCTCAGCAAGCATCAGGGCGAATATGCCGAGGCCTACAGCGTATATTCTCCTTGGGTTCACAGGATTGACTTCCACTACGCCCATGACTTTAAGATTAAGGTCGGAAAGTCAGTGAACACTCTCCAGCTCAACTTCGACATCAAGAACATAGCCAACATCTTCAACTCAAGGTACGGCGTGATGAAGCAGATGAACACGGATTATGCAAACGCTTCGAGAAGTACTGCCAGCATCCTCAAATATACGGGCGTGGATTCAGAAGGGTATCCGGTATATTCAACTCCTGAGGCTGTCAGCGGAAGCACACAGATATGGAATCCGGTTGTCTCAATCGGCCAGTGCTGGTACGCTCAGGTGGGAATCAAATATATGTTTAACTAATTCCAAATCCGATTAAGATGAAACCAAGATATTTTTTGACATTTGTCCTTTCCTGCCTGTTGCTGGCAGTCGGATGTCAGAAGGACAAGCCTGCGGAGACGCTGTCAAGCATAAAGCTCTCCGAATCCTATGTCGCGCTTCCAACCGCCGGAGGAAGCGTTGAAATCACGGTCACCGCTGCGGCTGACTGGAAACTCACTTCATGCTCGCGCTGGATTACCCCTTCAGTCAAGGAAGGCGCGGCCGGCGACACCAAGGTTTCTTTCTCTGTTCTTGAGACGTTCAAGTCGCGCACGGGCGAGGCGAAGATTGTCTGCGGAGACGACACTCAGTACATCAAGTTCAATCAGTATTTTGCCGAGGCTTCCGGAGACCATGTCTATCACCGGGTCGATAAGGTGACTCCTGGCAAAGCCTACCTCATCGTCTATTACAATGAGGAAAAGGGCGGCTATCTCGCGCAGACTCCTAACACCGACGGCTCGTCGTCCTACTCCTATCAGGCCGTGAGGGTCGTCACTTCCGCAATGTCGGACGAGAACAAGACCATAACGCTCAAGGATCAGGACAATTCCTTCATCTTTGCGGCAGACAAGGACGGGTTCAAGGTTAAGCAGCTGGCCGACGGACGCTACCTCTACAAGAGCGGCTCCTATGCCTCGTTCAATGTTACGGATGATGACAAGACGGCCAACGCCTGGACTGTAAGCTTTACTGAGGACGGTCACGCGAAAATCGAGAAGGGCGGTACATGGTTCGAGTTCGCTCCGAGCTACGGCACCTGCCAGCTCGGCACAACTGAGAATCTCCCTTACCTCTATGAGGATGAGCAGGAGCCGAGGGCGGACGAACTTAAGTGGAATCCTGTGACGCTTTCCAAGGTGACGGCAACAACAGCTTCCGTTTCCGCTTCCTACAATTATGGCGGCATCGAACCTCTTGACGGGGCCGGATTCATTCTCCGCAAGGGCAAGGCTTCGCAGAAGATTGCGCTCACCGTTCCTGAGGACGGCAAACTCTCTTTCGATTTCACTGAAGGCACTGAAGAAGGCGCAGTCGCTCTTGAGCCTGCGACCGCATACAGCATCGCGGCATACCTTGACTACGAGGGGTCTGTTCATGAATCCGGGTCTGTGGAATTCACGACTTACGGAGAAGGTGAGGTGAAGACCGTTACCATCGCTGAACTCGCGAAGTTCATTGCCGACAACAATGCCGAGAAGAGCCTCAGCCTTGCGGGAACTTATGCGGAAGGAATCGTTACAGCCGTAAACGGCAGCAACCAGAATCTCTTCAAGAGCATGACTGTGGAGGATGGAAAGGGCGAGCCGGGCACGGGAGTTCTTTTCAACGGCAATGACTTCAAGACTGGCTTTGCCATCGGCGACAAGATTAGGATTCATCTTCTCGATGCTGCCTGCACGGTTTATAACGGGCAATATCAGATCACTGATGCCACGACTGAGAAACTTGCTGAAGGAGCTGAGTTCACGACTCCTGTGGTTGAAGCCGGCAAGCTTGTCGACTATGCCGGAATGTATGTGACCGTGAAGGACGTGACCCCGGACGGCGTCTCCGCCGGTACAGTTTGGAACGACGGAAAGTCAAGCAACGCCACGGTTGGTTTCAAGGCCGTAGAGGGAGAAGCCAAGTTCACGGTGAGCACCTACAAGACCTGCCCGTGGTCCGGTGATTTCATCGGTTCCACTGCAAAGGGCAACATCTCCGGCGTGGTTAAGTCCAACAACGGCAAGCCGGTTCTCTATCCGAACAAGGCCGAGGACGTCGCCGCCTTCGCCAACACCGAAGACCCTGTCATCACCAAGGTTAATCCTGCCGAGCTCACCTGGAAGGGCGACGAGACCGGAGCCAAGACAATCACTGTTGAGGGAACGAAAATCGAGGCGGTTTCCGTCTATACGAAATCAACTCACTTCGCCGCAACCGTTGAGGGCCTGAAGGTGTCAGTGAAACCGGTTTCTGCGAACACTTCGGATACTGACGCCATTACCGGAACTCTCGTGATTTCAGTGCCGGGCGGCAACAGCGTCGAGGTCGCTCTTACTCATGAAAGAAAGGCGAAGGTTTATTTCGAGGAATCATTTGCAACTCAAGGCAAGTTTACGATTGAGAATACTTCTCTCAGTTCAGGTTTGTCTTATGTTTGGAAAGCGGATACAAGCAACAAATATATGAAGGCTTCCGCATATGTTTCTGGCTCCAACAAGGCGGCTGAGGCACTTCTTGTTTCTCCTGAAATAGATCTCGCCGGGGCAAAGAGTACAGTGTTGATGTTCACGCACGCGCTTAACTTTGTAAAGGTTGGCGACAAGGAAGATTATGTCACTGTGCTTGCAAGAAAGGTCGGCGACGAGAACTGGACACCTCTGACGATTGAAACATATCCGAACGGAAGCTCTTGGACATTTGTGGATACAAGCGTTGATTTGAGCGCCTTTGACGGCAGCAAGATTCAGATTGCATTCAAGTATGTCAGCACCACGTCATGCGCCCCTACATGGGAAGTTAAGAATGTGAAGATAATCTCGTAAGCTCATCTTCCTCCAAGTCACAGCGACGGCGACCGGAACCCCGGCCGCCGTCCTTTGTTTCATTTCCACAAAAAGATTATTAACTTTGCAGCCTTTACACTTTAATACCAAATGGAAAAGATGACAAGATTACTGAGAGACAGCAAGGGAACGAGATGGATGATTCTGATACTCGTTTCATTGGTGATGTTCGCGGCATATGTCGCTTCGGACAACATCTTCGCCGTTGAGACGACCCTTACTCAGCCTGTGGCGGAAGGCGGGGCATACGGCATACTTGACAGTGAATACAGCTCGCTTGCGGGCGCGTACTCCATATTTAACGTTTATCTGCTCATGCTCATCTTCGGGGGAATCATCCTTGACAGGATGGGTATCCGCTTCACTGGAATCATGTCCACCGCGCTGATGGTGATTGGAGTGGGAATGATGACATGGACATTCTTCGACCTCAGGGCAGAAGTCGCAGCAGGAGCGGATATGGGCATGGTTAATTTTCTCGGGGACAAGTTGAGGAAGCCGGTTCTTCCGGCCGTGATAGGAATGGGGATATACGGAGTCGGCGCCGAGATTGCCGGGATTACGGTGACGAAGATTATCGCGAAATGGTTCGTGGGATATGAAATGGCTCTTGCCATGGGACTGCAGCTTTCCCTCGCGAGACTCGGGACCGGACTGGCGTACGGCGCGACTCCGGCTGTCGTGAAGATGTGCAGCGGAAATGTTGGTATTGCCGTGATTATCGGGCTCGTGCTTCTTATGCTCGGATTTGTGCTCTATCTCGTCTATTGCATTTATGACCGAAGGCTCGATAAGCAGATTGCTCTGGCCGGAGGCTCATGCGGTTCGGCCGGAGACGAGGAGGAAAAGTTCAATGTCCATGATGTCCTTGCCGTCATAAAGAATCCGGCATTCTGGATGATAGCGTTCCTGTGCCTCCTTTTCTATGCTGCGGTCAATCCGTTTCTGAAGTACTCTACCGGCATGATGGTCAACAAGTTCGGCATAAGCGAACACCTTGCCGGGATGTTTCCGATGATTCTGCCTATGGGCTGCATCGTGCTCAGCCCGATATTCGGCGGCATATACGACAAGAAAGGACATGGGGCGGATCTTATGATTCTCGGCGCGGGGCTTATCGCGGCGGTACATCTGTGCTTTGCCCTTCTTCCCGGCAGCGCCAGTCCGGTTTTCCCTATTATACTTATGGTCTGCCTCGGAATCGGATTCTCCCTGCTTCCTGCGGCGATGTGGCCTTCCGTTGCGAAGATTATTCCCGCGAGGCAGCTCGGGACCGCAATGGCACTCACGTTCTACATCCAGAATATAGGCTTCATAGTCGTGCCGAAGGCAATCCGTGCAATCCAAGGCTCGACAGACGGATATTTCTGGTTCTCGATTTTCTTCATGGGGCTTGGCGTGTGCGCTATTCTGCTTTCTCTCGGCATCAAACTGCTTGACAAGAAAAAACACTACAGGCTTCAGGAGCCGAATATTCAGTAAGTCAAGCTTATGTCAATCCTTGATGGCATAAATTCTCCGGCGGACATAAAAAATCTTTCAGTCCCTCAGCTCGAACAGCTCTGTTCCGAGGTCAGGGACTATATGATAGAGTGCTGTTCCGTGAATCCGGGGCATCTCGGCTCAAGCCTCGGCGCAGTGGAACTCATCGTCGGGCTTCATAAGGTCTATGACACCCCTCACGACAAGATTGTCTTCGACGTGGGGCATCAGGCATACGCCCACAAGATTCTGACCGGAAGGCGCGAGGCATTCCGCAGCAACCGCCGGAAAGACGGCATCAGCGGATTCCCTAAGATGGACGAGAGTACTTACGACGCTTTCGGGGTGGGACATTCCTCGACTTCGATTTCCGCCGCTCTCGGGCTTGCCGTCGCGGCACGGCTCCGGGGGAGTGACGAGAAGATTGTCGCGGTAATCGGTGACGGGGCGTTGACTGGAGGGCTTGCCTACGAGGGGCTGAACAATGCCGGCGCGAGCAAGGCCGACCTTCTGGTGATTGTGAATGACAACAATTTCTCCATTGACCGGAATCTCGGCGCTATGCACGAACATCTCCTGCACCTGACGACCAACGCGACATACAACCGCATCAAGACTCACCTCTGGAACGCGATAGGGGAGAACGGGCTGCGCGAGACCCTCAGGAACTGGACGTCGAACGCGAAGCATTCCATAATCAAAGGTTCGGGCGGCGACGTGTTCGAGTCCCTGGGCTTCCGCTATTTCGGCCCCATTGACGGCAACGACATGGATCAGGTCGTCACGACCCTTCAGAAAATCCGTAACCTCGGAGGTCCCCGTGTCCTTCACATAATAACCAAGAAGGGCAAGGGGTATGCCCCGGCGGAGAGGCAGCAGGCCATCTGGCACGCGCCCGGAATGTTTGACCCTGAGACGGGCGAGCGCGTCCCGAGCGGGGGAGGGGCGAGCCGCTATCAGGATGTCTTCGGCGCGACGCTCCTCGACCTTGCCGAGAGGAATCCCAAGATTGTCGGCATCACGCCGGCCATGGCTTCCGGCTGCGGGATGAACCTGCTGGCCGCGAAGATGCCGGAGCGCTTCTTCGACGTAGGAATCGCGGAGGAGCACGCCGTAACCTTCTCCGCAGGCCTTGCCGCCGGCGGTCTCCGTCCTTTCTGCAACATCTACTCGTCCTTCTCACAGCGCGCCTATGACCAGATTATCCATGACGTGGCTCTCCAGAACCTGCCTGTCGTGATCTGTCTCGACCGCGCCGGCCTTGTCGGCGAGGACGGAGCCACTCACAACGGTTGCTATGACATCGCGGCCTACCGCTCCGTCCCGAATGCCGTGATAGCCGTTCCCGCAGATGAGGTCGAACTGAAGAACATGATGTTCACGGCTTCCTGCCATTCCGGCGGCCCGTTCATCATCCGCTATCCTCGCGGCTGCGGGGAGAATGCTCCGTGGAAGAGCTGCGGGTATGAAATTCTGGAACCGGGCCATGGCGCGCGCGTCATTGAGGGACGCGAAATCGCCGTGATTGCCGCCGGACCTTCGGCATACAGGGCGAAGGAGGCAATCGGAAGGTTCTCCGAGGCGAGGGGGTATTCCCCGTCCCTATATAATCTAAGGTATGTGAAGCCGCTCGACACGGATCTTCTGGGAGCGGCCTGCGCGGGACATCGCGTGATTGTCACGGTTGAGGACGGATGCGTCGCCGGAGGACTGTTCGGCGCCGTTTCGGAGTATGTGGCGGAGAACGGTCTTGACATCCGGGTTCACGGGGCAGGAGTCCCGGACGAGTTCATCCCGCAGGCGAGCCAGACCGAGCAGCGGGAGATGTGCGGCCTTTCTTCCGGACGGATTCTTGAGACACTGTTGTCTCTGGCTTCGGAACTTGAGGGCGAGAGAGGCGATTCTGATAATTTTTGAATGAAAAAGACCAAAAAGTTTTGGAGAATAAGAATTATTGCCTATCTTTGCAATCCCTTTCGGGAAAACAGGCCTTTGCCGATGTAGCTCAGTTGGCTAGAGCACGTGATTTGTAATCTCGGGGTCGTGGGTTCGACTCCCTCCATCGGCTCAAACTTCATAGTTTTGAAGTTCTGAGAGGAGCTTGACATATTGGGAGAATACCAGAGTGGCCAAATGGGGCAGACTGTAAATCTGCTGGTTTACACCTTCGGTGGTTCGAATCCATCTTCTCCCACAAAGGAGAGTCTTAGAGGCTCTTTTTTGTTAGACATACGGTTAAAAGCGGAAGTAGCTCAGTTGGTAGAGCATTAGCCTTCCAAGCTAAGGGTCGCGGGTTCGAACCTCGTCTTCCGCTCAAAACTACGCCAGTGTAGCTCAGGGGTAGAGCGCTTCCTTGGTAAGGAAGAGGTCGAGAGTTCAATTCTCTCCACCGGCTCTGCTTTTTTCGTGTATATTATTGCATAATACTTTTAAAAACACATACAAGTATGGCTAAAGAAACCTTTAAAAGAGACAAACCCCACGTTAACATTGGTACGATCGGCCATGTTGACCACGGTAAGACCACTTTGACGGCGGCTATCACTACCGTCCTCGCAAAGAAGGGTCTTTCTGAGCTTCGCTCATTTGACTCCATCGACAACGCGCCGGAGGAGAAGGAGCGTGGTATCACAATTAACACCGCTCACGTCGAGTACCAGACAGCAACCCGCCACTACGCGCACGTTGACTGCCCGGGTCACGCCGACTATGTGAAGAACATGGTAACGGGTGCAGCACAGATGGATGGCGCAATCCTCGTAGTTGCCGCAACCGACGGTCCTATGCCTCAGACTCGTGAGCACATCCTTCTCGCACGTCAGGTGAACGTCCCTAAGATTGTCGTTTTCATGAACAAGGTTGACCTTGTTGACGACCCTGAGATGCTTGACCTCGTTGAGATGGAAATCCGTGACCTTCTTTCATTCTACGGATTCGACGGGGACAACGCTCCGGTTATCCGCGGTTCCGCGCTCGGTGCACTCAACGGTGACCCGAAGTACGAGGAGAAGATCATGGAACTTATGGACGCTGTTGACACGTACATTCCTATCCCTCCGCGTGACAACGAGAAGCCGTTCCTTATGCCTATCGAGGACATTTTCTCAATCACAGGTCGTGGTACCGTTGCAACAGGCCGTATCGAGACAGGTGTCGTTCACACAGGTGACGAGGTTGAAATCGTCGGACTTGGCGAAGAGCCTAAGAAGACGGTCATCACCGGTGTTGAGATGTTCCGCAAAATCCTCGACGAGGGTGAGGCAGGTGACAACGTAGGTCTCCTCCTCCGCGGTATCGACAAGAAGGAAATCAAGAGAGGTCAGGTACTTGCAAAGCCGGGTACAATTCACCCTCACGAGAAGTTCCAGGCCGAGATTTACGTCCTCAAGAAAGACGAGGGTGGTCGTCACACTCCGTTCCACAACCACTATCGTCCTCAGTTCTTCCTCCGTACGCTTGACATTACCGGCGAGATTACTCTTCCGGAGGGCGTAGAAGTCGTAATGCCTGGCGATAATGTCACAATCAATGTGGATCTTATCTATCCTGTGGCAATCAACGTAGGTCTCCGTTTCGCAATCCGCGAGGGTGGTCGTACGGTCGGCGCAGGTCAGATTACAAAGATTCTTGACTAATCACTCCTATGACGGGCGCCTCCTCAGGGACGGCACCCGTCTTTTCACAGGGGAATAGAACAAGGGTAGTTCAGCGGTCTCCAAAACCGTCGATGTGGGTTCGAATCCTGCTTCCCCTGCCAATATCAAAGGTTACGATTTGGTAAAGTTTAACAGGTGCCGTCATAAGCTTCCAACCGACAGCACCCATTAAAGGTAAAGATGAAAAAATTCATTAACTACATCAAAGAGTCGTACTATGAACTGACCAAAAAGGTTTCCTGGCCGACTTGGGACAAGTTGCAGAGTTCCGCCATTCTCGTTATGGTGGCGTCTGTGATTTTTGCCATAGTCATTCTTGCCATGGACACCGCTTTCCAGTACCTGATGAAGGCAATATACACCCTTTAATTTTCGTTTCGTCATGAGTGAAAATTCAAAGAAGTGGTATGTGCTCAGAACTGCCGGCGGAAAGGAAAAGAAGGCCAAGGAGTATCTCGAAAAGGAAATCGAGCGCTTCGGTCTTAAGGATTTCGTCAATCAGGTTCTTGTACCGACTGAAAAGGTGTATCAGATTCGCAACGGCAAGAGAGTCTGCACAGAAAGGCTCTATTTTCCGGGTTACGTTCTCATCGAGGCGGAGCTTGTTCCGGAACTTCAGTACATCATCCGTAACGATGTCCCTCATATGTCGGGTTTCCTGACGGAGAAAAGGGAAGTCAGGAAGGACGGCGCGAAGGTTCAGGAGGAGAGGCTTCCGATTCCATTGCGTGACGATGAGGTACGCAGGCTGCTCGGCGAGCAGGACGAGAAGGCCGGAAGCGAGGCTGAGACGCTTGTCGACTATATGGTCGGCGACGCGGTCAAGATTACTGACGGACCTTTCAGCGGATTCGACGGCACTGTGGAAGAGATAGTCGAGGACAGAAGCAAGCTCAAGGTGATGGTTATGATTTTCGGCAGAAAGACTCTGCTTGAACTCAATTTTACCCAAGTAACTAAAGAATAATCATTTATTATGGCAAAAGAAATTACTGGATTCATCAAACTCCAGATTAAGGCCGCCGCAGCAAATCCGTCACCTCCAGTAGGACCGGCACTCGGTTCGAAGGGTCTGAACATCATGGATTTCTGCAAGCAGTTCAATGCTCGTACACAGGAGAGCGCCGGCAAGATTCTTCCGGTAGTCATCACTGTCTATAGCGACAAGTCTTTCACCTTCGAGGTGAAGCAGCCGCCTGTAGCCATTCAGCTCAAGGAAGCTGCCAAGATTCAGACAGCATCTGCTGAACCTAACAGAAAGAAGGTTGCGACCATCACCTGGGATCAGGTGAAGACCATCGCCGAGACCAAGATGCCGGATCTCAACTGTTTCACGATTGAGTCCGCAATGTCGATGGTTGCCGGCACGGCAAGAAGTATGGGTATCAAGATTGACGGTGGCGAGAAACCGGCCGGCATCAAATAAATTCACACGCTATGAGTAAACTTACAAAAAACCAGAAAGTGGTTACGGCCAAAGTTGATTCGGCCAAAATGTATAGGCTTGCCGAGGCATGTGAGCTTGTGAAGGAGGTTTCCTTCACTAAATTTGACGCCTCTGTCGAGCTTCATGTGAAGCTTGGCGTCGATCCGCGCAAGGCCAACCAGATGGTTCGCGGCGTTGTCACTCTTCCTTACGGAACGGGTAAGACAAAGCGTGTCCTCGTGCTCTGTACTCCTGACAAGGAGAATGAGGCGAAGGAAGCCGGAGCCGACTATGTGGGTCTTGACGAGTACATCGACAAGATCAAGGGCGGCTGGACTGATGTTGATGTCATCATCTGTACGCCTTCAGTTATGGCGAAGGTCGGCGTAATCGGCCGTATCCTCGGTCCGCGAGGCCTCATGCCTAACCCTAAGACGGGAACTGTCACGATGGAGGTCGGCAATGCGGTCAAGGAAGTCAAGGCAGGTAAGATTGACTTCAAGGTCGATAAGACCGGTATCGTTCATGCTGCAATCGGCAAGGTTTCATTCACCGGAGAGCAGATTCTCGGCAATGCCAACGAGCTGCTCGGCGCAATTCTCAAGCTCAAGCCGGCCACGCTGAAGGGAACCTATCTTCAGACAGCTACCATCTGCTCTACAATGAGCCCGGGTATTCATATTGATGTTAAAACAATCGGCAGTGCTGAATAAAGAATTACAATTATGAGAAAGGAATTGAAAGTCGAAGTAATTGAGGCAATTTCAGCACAGCTCAGGGAAACTCCTAATTTCTACATTACGGACATTTCCGGGCTCAACGCTGAGAAGACATCCAAGCTCCGTCGCGAGTGCTTTGAGAAGGGCATCAAGCTTTCAGTGGTGAAGAACACCCTTTTCATCAAGGCAACCGAGGAACTCGGAGAGGATATTCACGAACTCCATCATGCGCTTGAAGGTCCTACGGCCATCATGTTCACCACCACTCCGAACGCACCTGCTAAACTCATCAAGAAGTTTCAGGACGCGGGCGAGGAAAAGCCAGTACTCAAGGGCGCCTTTGTTCAGGAATGCGCATTCCTTGGCGCGGACAAGCTCGGAGAACTCTGCAATATCAAGTCCCGTGAAGAGCTCATCGGTGACATCATCACTCTTCTCCAGTCACCTGCACGCAATGTCATTTCTGCACTGCAGAATGCATCCGGCAACACTGTCGCTGGTCTCGTGAAGGCGATTGAGGAGAAAAAGTCAAATGAATAGTAATTATCAACAATTTAAATATTAACTAATTATGGCAGACATTAAAGCACTCGCAGAAGAGTTGGTAAACCTTACTGTGAAAGATGTTCAGGAACTTGCTAACGTTCTTAAGGAAGAGTATGGTATCGAGCCTGCAGCGGCTGCAGTTGCTGTAGCGGCAGGCCCTGTGGCAGCAGGCGAGGCAGCAGCGGCTGAGCAGACTGAGTTTGACGTCGTTCTCAAGAGCGCAGGTCAGGCTAAGCTCAACGTAATCAAGGTCGTTCGTGAGAAGACCGGTCTCGGACTTAAGGAAGCAAAGGAACTTGTTGACAAGGCTCCTACAGCAATCAAGGAGAAGGCATCCAAGGCTGAGGCTGAGGAACTGAAGGCTGCCCTTGAAGAGGCAGGTGCTGAAGTTGAGGTTAAATAACTTCGCCCGCTTCCCCAGAGGGGAACAATCTCAGGTTTAGGGTCCGAAGTAGGCCCTAAACCTTTTTGTCGTATTTATGTCTTAAATAATATCATAAGGGCAGAAGATGTCACAAAAGACTAAAAATCAGCGAATTTCCTTCGCAACATCAAAGATTCTCCTTGAATATCCTGACCTTCTTGAAGTGCAGTTGAAGTCCTTCCGGGATTTCTTCCAGCTTGAGACTACCCCTGAGAACAGGAAGAATGAAGGTCTGTATCAGGTGTTTCAGGAGATTTTCCCGATCGAAGACACTCGCAACAGCTACAAGCTTGAGTTCATTGACTATTTCATTGACCCGCCGCAGTATTCGATCGAAGAGTGTCTGGAGAGAGGGCAGACTTACAGTGTTCCTCTGAAGGCAAAACTCCGCCTTTCATGCAGTGATCCCGACCACGAGGGCTTCGACACGAAGGTCCAGGACGTCTATCTCGGCAACATCCCGTACATGACGCCGGGCGGCACGTTCATCATCAACGGTTCGGAGCGCATCATTGTGTCCCAGCTCCACAGGTCGCCGGGCGTTTTCTTCGGGTCGAGCATCCACGCCAACGGCACAAAGCTCTATTCTGCCAGAATCATCCCGTTCAAGGGTTCATGGATAGAGTTCGCGACTGACATCAACAATGTCATGTACGCCTACATCGACCGTAAGAAGAAGCTCCCTGTCACGACACTGCTCCGTGCAATCGGATTCAACAGCGACAAGGATATCATCGACATATTCGGGCTTGCCGACGAAATCGAGGTGACCCCGGAGAATCTTGAGAAGTTCCAGGGCAGGAAACTCGCCGCGAAGGTGCTGAAGACCTGGATTGAGGACTTCGTCGATGAGGACACGGGAGAGGTGATACCCGTCGAGAGGACTACCGCCATTGTTGAGCGCGGTGAAATTCTCGGTCCGGAGACGATAGCGAAGCTTGCGGATACAGACGTGAAGACCATCCTTCTCCAGAAGGAAGACGCGAATGTCAACGAGTACGCGATTATCTACAACACCCTCCAGAAGGATCCTACGAACACTGAGACGGAGGCCGTCACCTACATCTACAAGCAGCTCCGCAATTCCGAACCGCCTGATGAGGCCACTGCGAGGGATGTCATCGACAAGCTCTTCTTCTCAGACAAGAGATACGACCTCGGCGATGTCGGAAGATACCGCCTCAACAAGAAACTGAATCTCACCATTGATGACAATGTCCGTGTGCTCACGAACACTGACATCATCGAGATTATAAAATATCTCATCCAGCTCATCAACGCGAAGGCAGTCGTTGATGACATCGACCACCTCAGCAACCGTCGTATCAGGACTGTCGGCGAGCAGCTTGCCAACCAGTTCAACGTCGGCCTTTCAAGGATGGCCCGCACGATCCGCGAGAGGATGAACGTCAGGGACAGCGAGCAGTTCGCTCCGACCGACCTCATCAACGCGAAGACGCTTTCTTCCGTCATCAATTCGTTCTTCGGGACCAGCCAGCTGTCCCAGTTCATGGACCAGACCAACCCGCTTTCCGAGATGACACACAAGCGTCGTCTCTCCGCGCTCGGTCCGGGCGGTCTTTCCCGTGACAGGGCGGGATTTGAGGTCCGCGACGTGCACTACACGCACTACGGACGTCTTTGCCCTATCGAGACGCCTGAGGGTCCGAACATCGGTCTTATCTCGTCCCTGTGCGTATATGCCCGCATCAACAACCTCGGCTTCATCGAGACTCCTTACCGCAAGGTGGAGAACGGAAAGGTCGATTTGAGCAGCGGCGGATGGCAGTATATGAGCGCCGAGGAGGAGGAGAACCAGATGGTCTCACTCGCCAACGTGAAGATGGACGACAACGGAAACATACTCGAGGACCGAATCCTCTGCCGCTATGGGGCGGATTTCCCTGTGGTTACCAAGGAAGAGGTCAACTACATGGACGTGGCTCCTAACCAGATTGCGTCAGTGGCTGCCTCGCTCATCCCGTTCCTTGAGCACGATGACGCTCACCGTGCGCTGATGGGAGCGAACATGATGAGGCAGGCGGTTCCGCTTCTCAGCCCGGAGGCTCCTATCGTGGGAACCGGCCTTGAGGAGAGGGTCTGCCTCGATTCACGCACTCAGGTTATGGCCGAGCGCAGCGGAGAGGTCGTCTATGTCGACGCCAAGGAAATTCACGTGAAGTATGACCGTACCGACGACGAGAAGTTCGTCAGCTTCACCGACGACATCACCGTCTATCAGCTCCCTATATATCGGAGGACAAACCAGAGCACGACAATCCTTCTCAAGCCTATCGTCCGCAAGGGTGACAGGGTCGAGAAGGGGCAGGTTCTCACCGAAGGGTATGCAACCCAGAACGGCGAGCTCGCCCTCGGACGTAACCTTAAGGTGGCTTTCATGCCTTGGAAGGGCTACAACTATGAGGATGCCATCGTGCTTTCCGAGAGGATGATCCGCTGGGATGTCCTCACCTCAATCCATGTGGAGGAATATCTCACCGAGGTCCGCGACACCAAGCGCGGTATGGAGGAGCTTACTTCCGACATTCCGAACGTCAGCGAGGACGCGACGAAGAATCTCGACGAGAACGGTATCATCCGCGTCGGTGCGCACATCGAACCGGGTGACATCATGATAGGAAAGATTACTCCTAAGGGCGAGAGCGACCCTTCGCCTGAGGAGAAGCTCCTCCGTGCAATCTTCGGTGACAAGGCCGGTGACGTGAAGGATGCCTCCCTCAAGGCAAACCCGTCTCTTGACGGAACCATCATCAAGACCGCCCTCTACTCGAAGGCGGGTAAGGAGGCGGGCGCCAACAAGCGTCAGGCCAAGGCCGATATGAAGGTTCGTGTCGAGAAGGCGGAGGAAGAGTTCAATGTCAAGGCCGAGGCTCTCAGGGCGCGGTTCCTCGACAAGCTTGCGGTTCTTGCGGAAGGTAAGAAGAGCGCGGGCGTCAGCGACCTCTACGGTGTGGAAATCATCCCTAAGGGTGAGACCATCAAGATGTCCGTTCTCCGTGACATCGACTACGAGAACATCAATACCAGCAAGTGGACTTCCGAGAAGAACACCAACCTTCTCATCAGGGAACTCATAAACAACTACTGCATCGCCTACAAGGAGGAAGCCGCGAGGTCAAAGCGTGAAATCGACAGGATAAAGGTCGGTGACGAGCTTGCCAACGGCGTGCTTCAGGTGGCGAAGGTGTATGTTGCGCGAAAGAGAAAAATCAGGGTGGGCGACAAGATGGCCGGGCGTCACGGTAACAAGGGTATCGTGGCCAAGGTTGTCCGTGACGAGGATATGCCGTTCCTTGAGGACGGTACACCCGTCGATATTGTCCTTAACCCTCTCGGCGTGCCTTCACGAATGAACCTCGGTCAGATTTACGAGACCGTTCTCGGATGGGCGGGGGCCGAACTCGGACTCAAGTTCTCCACTCCTATCTTCGACGGCGCGTCGCTGGATGACATCAGCGCCTACACGGACAAGGCCGGTCTTCCTCGTTTCGGAAAGACCTACCTCAGGGACGGAGGCACCGGCGACTGGTTCGACCAGCCAGCGACTGTCGGGGTCATCTACATGATTAAGCTGGGACACATGGTCGATGACAAGATGCACGCGAGGTCAATCGGCCCTTACTCGCTCATCACTCAGCAGCCGCTCGGCGGTAAGGCCCAGTTCGGCGGACAGCGTTTCGGAGAGATGGAGGTATGGGCCCTTGAGGCATTCGGCGCGGCCAATGTCCTTCAGGAGATTCTTACAGTCAAGTCCGATGACGTGACCGGACGTTCAAAGACCTACGAGGCAATCGTCAAGGGCGACCTTATGCCGACCCCGGGCATTCCGGAGTCGCTCAATGTCCTCCTCCACGAGCTTCGCGGCCTTGGTCTTAAGGTTACGCTGGACTAATTACGGTTAATTTGAAATTTTAGAAATATGCCGACTTTTAATAAAGATAACAAGGTTAAAAGCAATTTCGAAAGAATCAGCATCGCTCTCGCTTCTCCTGAAGACATCAAGGAAAGGTCTTCGGGAGAGGTTCTGAAGCCGGAGACGGTCAATTACAGGACCTACAAGCCTGAGAGGGACGGACTTTTCTGCGAGAAGATTTTCGGTCCTACCAAGGACTACGAGTGCCACTGCGGCAAGTACAAGAGAATCAAGTACCGGGGAATCGTCTGCGACCGATGCGGAGTCGAGGTTACCGAGAAGAAAGTCCGCAGGGAAAGGATGGGACACATAGAGCTTACCGTTCCCGTTGCGCACATCTGGTACTTCAAGTCAGCTCCGAACAAGATTGCGGCTCTTCTCGGCATTGCTGCCAAGAAGCTTGAGGCTGTCATCTATTACGAGAAGTATATCGTGACGGCTCCGGGGCAGACAGGCCTTCAGAAGCTTGACCTTCTCTCAGAGGACGAGTATCTCGACATACTCGCGCAGTATCCGGACAACCAGAATCTTCCTGACGACGATCCGGACAAGTTCAAGGCCGGGATGGGCGCCGAGTCGATTTACGAGCTCCTCAAGGAAATTGACATTGACGCCCTTGCGAAGGAACTCCGTACCAAGATGCTTACCGAGACTTCCCAGCAGAGGAAGGCCGAGGCGCTAAAGAGGCTTTCAATAGTCAAGTGGTTTCAGGAGTCAAAGGGAATCAACCGTCCTGAATGGATGATTCTCAAGGTCATTCCTGTCATTCCGCCGGATCTCCGTCCGCTCGTGCCTCTAGATGGAGGACGTTTCGCGACCTCCGACCTGAACGACCTCTACCGAAGGGTCATCATACGTAACAACCGCCTCAAGAGACTCATTGAGATAAAGGCTCCGGAAGTCATCCTCCGAAACGAGAAGCGCATGCTTCAGGAGGCGGTCGATTCCCTCTTCGACAACTCGAAGAAGTCGAACGCTGTGAAGAGCGAGGCGAACAGGGCTCTGAAGTCGCTCTCCGACAGCCTCAAGGGCAAGCAGGGACGTTTCCGTCAGAACCTTCTCGGTAAGCGTGTCGATTATTCAGCCCGTTCCGTCATCGTCGTGGGCCCTGAGCTCAAGATGCACGAGTGCGGTCTTCCTAAGTTCATGGCCGCCGAACTCTACAAGCCGTTCATCATCAGGAAGCTGATTGAGCGCGGCATCGTCAAGACGGTCAAGTCAGCGAAGAAGATTGTCGACAGGAAGGATCCTGTAATCTGGGACATCCTCGAGAATGTGATGAAGGGTCATCCGGTTCTTCTCAACCGTGCCCCTACGCTTCACAGGCTCGGTATCCAGGCGTTCCAGCCTAAGATGATCGAGGGCAAGGCAATCCAGCTGCATCCGCTCGCATGTACGGCCTTCAACGCCGACTTCGACGGCGACCAGATGGCGGTTCACCTTCCGCTCGGCAACGCGGCCATCATGGAGGCGCAGCTTCTCATGCTCGGTTCGCACAACATCCTTAACCCGGCCAACGGAACGCCTATCACCGTGCCTTCTCAGGACATGGTGCTCGGACTCTACTATATCACCAAGCTCCGTCCGGGAGCCAAGGGTGAGGGTCTGAAATTCTATGGCCCGGAGGAGGTGATCATAGCCCTGAACGAAAAGGCAATCGACATACACTCGAAGATTCTCGTCCGTCTGCCTAAAGACAAAATGGATCCGTCGAAGGGAACTGAGATGGTGGAGACTTCCGCAGGACGTATCATTGTCAACCAGTTCGTTCCGAAAGAGGTGCCTTATGTGAACGAGATTCTCGGAAAGAAGTCGCTCAGGAAAATCATTTCCATCGTCATCAAGAACACAGGCGTTTCACGGACGGCCCAGTTCCTCGACGACATCAAGAACCTCGGCTACCGCAAGGCGTTCGAGGGAGGTCTTTCATTCAACCTCGGTGACGTGATCATCCCAAAGGAGAAGACGCAGCTGATTGAGGACGGCTACAAGACCGTCGAGGAAATCAAGTCGAATTTCCAGATGGGTTTCATCACCAACAACGAGCGTTACAACAAGGTCATCGACCTTTGGTCCGGCATCGACAACAAGATTACTAAGATCGTCGAACAGCAGATTTCGACCGACCAGCAGGGCTTCAACCCTGTCTATATGATGCTTGACTCCGGAGCCCGCGGTTCAACACAGCAGATTAAGCAGCTCTGCGGTATGCGTGGCCTTATGGCGAAGCCTCAGAAGTCAGGAGCGCAGGGAGCGGAGATTATCGAGAACCCTATTACCACCAACCTTAAGGAGGGAATGTCGGTGCTCGAATACTTCATCTCTACGCACGGTGCGCGTAAGGGTCTTGCCGACACGGCGTTGAAGACCGCTGACGCAGGTTACCTTACCCGTCGTCTTGTCGATGTCTCCCACGACGTCATCATCAACGAGGAGGACTGCGGCACGCTCAGGGGACTCATCGCCACTGCAATCAAGAGCAAGGACGAGGTCGTCGAGTCCCTCGGCGAGAGGATTCTCGGACGTACTTCCGTCCATGACGTCTTCAACCCGCTTACAGGAGAACTCATCGTTCCGGCCGGGGAGCAGATTACCGAGGATCTTGCGAACCTCATCGAGTCGCTGCCTATCGAGCAGGTTGAAATCCGTTCAGTGCTTACCTGCGAGTCCCGCAAGGGCGTGTGCGCGAAGTGCTACGGGCGGAACCTCGCTTCCGGAAGGATGGTCGAGAAGGGTGAGGTCGTCGGCGTCATCGCCGCGCAGTCAATCGGTGAGCCGGGTACCCAGCTTACGCTCCGTACATTCCACGTCGGTGGTACCGCATCGAGTGCCGCCGCTGACAGCTCCATCACTTCCAAGTACAACGGTAAGCTCGAATTTGAGGAACTCAGGACAATCGAGAGGGTTCTCGACGACGGCACGAAGCAGACGGTTGTCGTCAGCCGTACCACGGAGCTCCGCATCATTGACGAGAACACCGGAATCACCTTCTCCCAGTACGACGTGCCTTACGGCTCAATACTCTACAAGAAGGAAGGCGACACGGTTCAGAAGGGAGACCTCATCTGTGAGTGGGACGCATATAACGCAATCACCATCATCGAGACCGACGGTACCGTCCGTTTCGACGGAATGGTCGAAGGCGAGAACTTCCGTGAGGAGGCTGCCGACGAGTATTCTCTCAACCGTGACAAGGTCATCATCGAGGGTCGTGACAAGTCCAAGAACCCGAGCGTGCTCATCGTCGATGAGAACAACGAAATCAAGAAGCAGTACAACCTGCCTGTAGGAGCCCATGTGATGATAAGCGAGGGCGACAAGGTCAAGGTCGGAGACATAATCATCAAGATTCCTCGTGCAATCGGAAAGGCGAACGACATCACCGGAGGTCTTCCTCGTGTCACCGAGCTCTTCGAGGCGCGTAATCCGTCAAATCCTGCAATCGTTTCGGAGATTAACGGAGAGGTGCTCATGGGTAAGGTCAAGAGGGGTAACCGCGAGATTATCGTCCGCAATAAGTCAGGAGTCGAGAAACGCTACCTCGTGCCTCTTACGAAGCAGATTATGGTTCAGGAGAACGACTATGTCAAGGCCGGCATGAGGCTTTCAGACGGTTCCGTGTCACCTACGGACCTGCTCCGTATCCTCGGTCCTATCAAGGTTCAGGAATACATCGTGAACGAGATTCAGGAGGTGTATCGTCTGCAGGGCGTTAAGATCAACGACAAGCACTTTGAGATTATCGTCCGCCAGATGATGCGCAAGGTTCAGATTGACAATCCGGGCGACACTGAGTTCCTTGAGGACGAACTTGTTGACAAGTGGGCTTTCATGGATACCAATGACAACATCTACGGCAAGTTCTATGTCGTTGAGACCGGCGATTCGCAGCGTTTCGAGGAGGGACAGATTATCACCGCCCGTGAGCTTCGCAGTGAGAACTCCTCTCTTGAGAGGCAGGGCCTCAAGCCTGTCGTTGTCCGCGAGGCAAGGCCTGCGACCGCAAGTCAGGTACTTCAGGGTATCACCCGTGCGGCATTGAAGACCAACAGCTTCATCTCCGCAGCTTCCTTCCAGGAGACTACCAAGGTGCTCAGCGAGGCTGCAATCCGCGCTCGTGTCGATTACCTCGAAGGCCTGAAGGAGAATGTCATCTGCGGTCACGCCATTCCTGCCGGTACCGGTCAGAAGGACTTCCAGGAAATCCTGGTATCGCCTGTGGTTGAGGTGCAGCAGACTGACTTGTCAGAATTGTAGGGCGGAGCGAAGAAAAAGCGGATTACTGCGTTACTCGTCTTGATAAAATCCTCACAACCGAGAGGTTGCTGCGGTTTTATCTTCACCGAGTGCCTTGTACTCCATCTTTTTCTTCATCTCCTTTCTCTCAGATGTTATATAAAGTGGCCCGGTCAAGAAACTGACCGGGCCGCTTTCGTGCTTGTTTGATGTCAATGCTGAACCCATGTTGCCTGCCGGTTTTTGTGTTTTGAAATATTTGAATTAACTTCGTGGGGTTAAATGTATTAAAACGCAATCCGATAAACGAAATGTCTGCCATGCCGATCAGAAAAATCTCGAAATTCTCCATTGTCATATTGTCGTTGTGCACCGTGCTGTTTGTCGGCGGCATAGTCTCGATATGCATAGTTGATGATGACGCGACTCAGAGCCGTCTCGCCTTTCAGACCTTTGAGGTCGCGCTGATGATGTTCCTGACTTTCGTCCCGGACATTCTGCACAGAATCATACACATAAAGATTCCTCACTTGATGGAGGTGATTTTTGTGTCATTCTGCTTCTGCGCGCTCATCCTCGGGGATGTGGCTGATTTCTACGGGAAGTTCGGCTGGTGGGACTCGCTTGAGCACGGGATGTCCGGAGTGCTTCTCGGAATCCTCGGGTATGCAATCATAAACACGTTCAACAGTGTCGAGGGCAACAAGCTGAAGTTCTCGCCGGTGTTCGTGTCTCTCTGGGTGATATGTTTCGCCCTCGCTGTCGGGGCTCTCTGGGAAATTATGGAGTTCATCACGGACGGACTGTTCGGTCTCAATTCCCAGCAGTATCTCACGACTCCGGGCACATTTGACAAGGCCGTGCCGCTTGAGGGTCATGAGGCTCTTCGTGACACGATGGAGGATCTGATGCTCGATTTCGCCGGCTCGTTCATCATATCGATAATAGGATATTTCGATCTCAAGAAGCAGCGGAAGGGCATAGCTGACCTGACACTTGATACTTCGGAATAAAACACCTATCTTTGTCCTGTCGTCCGTCGTTTAGACGGCAGGAAATGAAAATATTAGAGCATTGCTCTTGTTCCGGCAACTCGAAATCTGGACAATTTCAATATGCACCGGGACAGGTGGCGGTGGTTCCACGCTCGCGTGGACTGCTTAGCTGCTTGCAGGTGCATAAAGGCCGTCCAGAGCCGCGAGTTACCTGTGCTGCAGAAAAGCGGCCCGCGCTTTTTGCGTTATTTCCGAATCCCCTTGTGAGGCGTGGAGCCGGGGTGAAATTATCTTTTATGGGCGGATTATGCCCTTTTCGTCCAGGTACAGGGCAAGCCACTACCGGCGGATTGTGAAAGTCCTCCGATATTTGCAACTACTTCCTTTTCTGATCCTTCCGGCCTTTTCAGCCGCCGTCGTCCATCCTTTTGAGCCTCCTCGCCATCTGCAATGTCCGGGACATATCACATATTACAGTCTGCTGGTTCCTTACCATCTCTTTCAGGCTGTCAATTTCTGTCTTGTCAACATCAAGGAGAGTCTCATAGTCTTCCGGCGTCTTCGTGTCATGCCTGCGTCCCGGTTTTCTGGCGAGGTATGGCACTCCGTCGTCCTCAAGGATGCCCGGAGCGGCCACCTCCGTTCCTGCCAGCAGGGCTTCTTCGCTTATGTCAAGCACCTCGGAGATTTTCTTGACCATAGGATGTATGAGATTGGTCTTCCCGCTCTCGATGCTCCTGTAGGTGGTGACTGATGTACCTAACCGGGCGGCCATGTCCTCCTGCGTATATCCTTTGGCTTTTCTGAAACGGTAGATAGTGTCCTTTATTGAGTTGTTATCCATTCCGTTCAACTTTACATTTTTTACGCCGCAAAATTAAGGCAGAAATATGAACAAAAACAGCAAGCAAAACTTGTGATTCGCAAGTTTTGCTTATGATTTTGAAATTTTTTTCAATATTTTTCCTGCACAGCCACTTCCCCAAGCATTTTCATCTTGGCGAAATCCTCAAAAATTTTTCAGCGATTTTCAGGAAGG
>DJPQ01000090.1:8300-18460 GCA_002439805.1 Bacteroidales bacterium UBA6408 | reverse complement strand
TTCATAAGCCTTTTATACAACGCTTTATATTATTACACGCAAATATACTGCTTTTATTCAACGCCGCAAACTGCGGTGGTTTCTCAATACAGAAAACCAAATGCCCAGAGGGGAATCTTGCGGAAAATGGCTGTGTCAATGCCGTCGGCGGCGATATAGCCGTTTTCCTCATTGTCAAACTGTGAATATCCTTTATCTTTCCCACCGACTTCTATCACATATTTCCCGTCAATTCTGAAGTCGGCGCTCTTCATTCCTCCATATTCTATCACATGGCCTGCGGAGGCAAGCTGATTGCAGAAGAAAGTCTCCCTGACAGTTCCGATTTCGGGAATATCGGGACATAGGGCGTACAGCAGGTTCGGGTTGTCCAGCAGTATCTTGTCCGGTTTCTGCAAATCACGTGTCGTAATGAGATTTGCAAACAGACGTCTTATCAGATGCGCGTCCTCAAGATGCTTAAGGTATTGCAGAAGCGTGAGTCTCTGGAGTTCGAGACTGCGCGCCATCTTTGCAATGTCCACCTCGAAAGGAACCATGCCGGAAATGATTTGCATCAGAGCCTTTATTTTACGGGTGTTCGCGACATCCACTCCGCATTGTGAGGTCAGCTCGTTGTCGATGGTGTAGTTCACGACATTTTCCACTCTCGGCGCGTATGCTACCTTGTCTTCGAAATAAAACGGATAATAGCCTTTCTGAAGATATCCGGAAAAATGTTCAAGGGGACTGCTGCACAGTTTTCTCACATTAAGGCAAAATTCGCAGGGATTGCCCAGAAGTTCCTGAAGCCTTACGGGGGACAGGTTTATGCCCTTTTCGAGACGCAGGTATTCGCGGAAGGAGAGTCCCGGCATATCATATTGCAGCATCCTGCGCGAAAGGTCGGCGAGGCCGCTTTTCAGCGCAAGAAGAGAGCTTCCGCTCAGCACGACATGAAGCTGAGGATACAGGTCATATATCTCCTTTATCTCTATGCTCCATTTCTCATATTTGTGTACCTCATCAATGAACAGGTGCGTGCCTCCGATTTTCACAAAGTCTTCTGCCGTGTCCAGAAGGGTATGATTTGAGAAGTACCCGGAATCGGCGGAACAATACAGAACATGCCTGTCTTCTTCCGCATAATTGAGTTTGATGCGCTGTCTGAGCAAAGTGGATTTTCCCACACCCTTTGGTCCCTTTATACAGACCAGCCGGCTGTCCCAGCAGACTTGTTTCATAAAATCACGGATATAGTCCGTAGGGGTGACTCTGAGATAGTCATCATGCCGCTGAAATAATCTGTCCATTTGCCGTTGATTTAACAGTTACAAATATAAAGTGTTTTTTACAAAAAACAAAAATGCCCTAAAAATGTTTTTTACGAAAAACACCTTTGGGATTTGCCTTTTCTATTAAGGCTACATTGTTTTCACAAATGTAGGTAATTTCGTCGATTAGGAGCATCGCTTCGGGGTAATTTCGTCGATTAAGGCAATACTTGTATGAAAAAGCCTTATCCCGCATGCCTGTCATAATGCGGGATAAGGCAAACCATATCCGACGGCTTTCTGACTGAACGGTCGGGAAAGCGTCGGCTGCCGGAAGCTTTTAAAGCTTCCGGAGAATCGTCTTGATGTTGACTTCCTTGTCGATGATGGACGGGAGGTCTTCAATCCTGACCCTCTGCTGGGCCATCGTGTCGCGGTGGCGGATTGTGACGCAGCCGTCGTTCAGGGAGTCGTGATCGACCGTGACGCAGAACGGGGTTCCTATCGCGTCCTGACGGCGGTAGCGCTTTCCGATGGAGTCCTTTTCGTCGTACTGGCAGTTGTAGTCGTACTTGAGCTCGTCCATAATCTTCTGGGCAAGTTCAGGAAGTCCGTCCTTCTTGATGAGCGGGAGCACGGCTACCTTCACAGGGGCGAGCGCCGGCGGAATCGAAAGCACAACGCGGGTCTCGCCGTTCTCAAGCTTCTCCTCATGGAAAGAGTGAGAAAGCACGGCAAGCACCATACGGTCAACTCCGATGGATGTCTCGACGACGTACGGAGTGAAGCTTTCGCCAGTCTCCGGGTCGAAATACTGAATCTTCTTTCCGGAGAACTTCTGGTGGTTTCCGAGGTCGAAGTCGGTGCGGGAATGGATGCCCTCAAGCTCCTTGAAGCCGAACGGGAAGTTGAACTCGATGTCGGTGGCGGCGTTGGCGTAGTGCGCGAGCTTCTCGTGATCGTGGAAACGGTAGTTCTCCGCGCCCATTCCGAGCGCCTTGTGCCATGCCAGACGGCGTTCCTTCCATTTCGCGAACCAGTCGAGCTCAGTGCCCGGCTTGATGAAGAACTGCATCTCCATCTGCTCGAACTCCCTCATCCTGAAGATGAACTGACGCGCCACAATCTCGTTCCTGAACGCCTTGCCAATCTGCGCTATGCCGAAAGGAAGCTTCATGCGGCCGGACTTCTGCACGTTGAGGTAGTTCACGAAAATGCCCTGGGCAGTCTCCGGACGAAGGTAAATCACATTCGTGCTGTCGGACGTGTTGCCGAGCTGCGTGGAGAACATCAGGTTGAACTGACGCACGTCCGTCCAGTTCTTCGTCCCGGAAATCGGGCAGACAATCTCGCAGTCGATGATAATCTGACGAAGCGCCGCCAAGTCGTTGGCATTCAGCGCGTCCGACATCCTTTTGCGGGTCTGGTCAATCTTCGCCGTGTTCCTCAGCACGTTAGGGTTGGTCTCGCGGAACTTCGCCTCGTCGAAGGCCTCTCCGAACTTCTTGCGCGCCTTCTCGACCTCCTTGCTGTTCTTCTCCTCAAGCTTGGCGATGTAGTCCTCGATGAGAACGTCCGCCCTGTAGCGCTTCTTGGAGTCCTTGTTGTCGATGAGCGGGTCATTGAACGCCCCGACATGACCGGATGCCTCCCAAATCTTCGGGTGCATGAATATGCAGGAGTCGATGCCCACGATGTTCTCGTTCAGGCGGGTCATCGCATACCACCAGTACTGCTTGATGTTATTCTTCAACTCAACTCCGAGCTGGCCATAGTCATAAACAGCCGCGAGTCCGTCATAAATCTCGCTCGACGGGAATATGAATCCGTATTCCTTGCAGTGAGCGACCAAAGCCTTGAAAAGTTCGTCTTGTGTCATAAATGATTATTTTTATATAAATCCTGCAAAAATAAGCATTTATATTTTAGAAACATAGAAAATGAACTCCTCAGATGTTTCTTTTATTTCTGGCTACAGACTTGTAGAAGCTGCGACGACTGCCGGTTTTGACGGGACTTTCTGACACAGAGGCCGCTGTTCCGAGTTCCGCCGAGACATCCGGGGCCTTGAGCTCAAGGCCGTCGGCGACATCCTGCCTGACGAGGTAGTACATCGCGTTGGGCATTCCTCCGATGTTCCCGTTGAGGGAATATGCGGGTTTGCTGACATCGTACTTGCCGCTGCCGTCCATGCCGCAGACCCACAGGCTCTGCATATAGACATTCATGTCGCTGTACTTGTAGGCGTTTCCGAAAATCTTTATGACGGTCTTGTTGCCGTTCGCCACAAATCCGCGGAATGCCTTGCCCCAGCCGTTTTCCTCAACCCCCTTGACCATCCGGTCGTAATCCCAATCGTAAGGGGCATAGGCCTGCACGGTCTCGTTCCCGTCCCCGTCGATTTTCGTCAGGCTGAACCATGCGCTGTAGGCCCATCTCACGCCGTTCTCAGTGCTGATGTCCTGAGGCACCGATATGGTGAAATGTTCATATCTGTCCGAATCCGCCTCGGTGAAGTCCAGCACAACCGGAGTCAGCCCGAACCTGTTGTCCGCTCCTCCCCATTTGTACAGATTGAAACTTTTCCCCTGCTCCTTCGCGGAGATTGTGATATTGAACGGTTCCGGTTCGGTGATGCTCCAGCCTGCGGAGGCGGAGTATCCCGTTTTGTCGTATGGCATCAGAACCCATTTCCCGATGTAGTCCTCGTATGAGCAGGGATGGCTCAGCTGACTTGTTGCGTTCTCGGCGTAGAAAGGGTAACTGAGCGAAACCGCCGAAACGACATTGATTTTGTCTCCCGCGTGCTCCAGGATTCCCGCCGTGAACATATACTCGCCATTGTCGTTGAACGCGAATATGCTCTCGGCGTCTCCGCGCACGATGTAGCCGTTTTCCACAAGGGATTCCCAAGTCTCGCCGTCGGCCACGGCGTAGGAAATTTCCTCCTCCATCCACAGCTTTGCATCGACCTTGTTGTCGTAGGTCACGGCCGCAATCCAGTACCACACGTCCCCGTCGGACGGAGTCACCTTCGCCGCATAGTCAATGTGGCCTGTCGTGCTGTTATAGACCTCGTATGGGGTGATTTCGAAGCTCACGTTGAACTCTCCTGTAGTGACCTCCTCCATAAACCAGTTCCTCGACGCCTTTCCGTCGGTCCCCACTGCGGCTATCCTGACCGTATAGCCGGTCTTCGGGCGCAGGGCCTCGACGGTGAACGACGTGCCGCTGACATTCTTCTTGAAGACATCGACGTTTCTGCCTCCGGAAATGTAGGTGACCTCGCACCTGTACCCTTCGGCGCCTTCTACCTCCGGCCATTCCGCCGAAATAGAGGCCGTCCCCTGTGAAAGCCTCGCCTCCGGTGCGGGAAGCGCGGCCTGCTCCGGTGTCCCGCCGCCGTTCCCGGAGGCCGTTTCCTTGTCACAGGCGGCAAATGCGAGTGCAGAACCTGCTATAAACAAAAATATCTTTCTTATGTTCATTTCTTTTTTCTTTAGAGAAATTGAAGGTTTCTTAAAACGATGCCATTGCCCGGACGATGTGCTTCCGCTTCTTGTCCAGATCGGCGGGTATCTCGACCGACTTTCCAGTGCCCATGTCGAAGGCGTATGCTATGCTCGGGCCGCTTTCGTTCGATGACCAGTAAACGGCGTCTTCCAGTGCGGTTCCCCCGTTGTCGGTGAGGCATTTGTTGAGGAAGGCCTTGTGCTGTTCTTCGGAGCCGCCGTCGCCGTTCGCCTTGACCGAATCCAGCGAGCCGGTCCCGCCTTCGGTCTCATTTGCTTCGTGACCGCTGTAGCCCTTGTAGAGGGCGGCGAGCTCGCTCATGGACGGGAGAAACCAGTCCTTCAGCACACCGACATTGTCCTCGGTTGCCTTCACGAAAGCAGGGTAGTATTCTTTCCAACCGGAGAGTTTCTGCACGCAGGCGGTGTTGTACGGGCCGCTGCCCGGGAGCGAGCCCATCGCTTCCTCGTATCTGTAGGCCCATGCCTCCTCGTTCTGTTTCAGAGACACTACGTAGCCGTGCTCGCCGCTTTCATCGACGCTCACGACCACCCCTTTGACAAATCCCTTCTCGTAGAGATCCCCCACGGCATAGGTCTTCGGCTCTGACGTGCCCGGCTTGTCGGGGGTTTCAGGCGTGCCGGGTTCCTGATTCACCGGCTTGCCGCAGCCGGCAAACAGCGCGGCCGCGGCAAGTGCCATGGTGAAATATTTCAAAATGTGTGTTCTCATTTGCAATATGCTAGCAGAAATGAAGCGCGGCTTTTCTACCGTACCGGAATCGTTTCGGTCTTGTCTATGGAGACATTCATTCCCATTCCGGTGCCTGATGATCCCTCTTCTTTGGCTGTGTGCGTCACCTTGATGATGTCAGTGGCCACGCCGTCGGTGTCAACCCCGATGAAATAGACGAAGAACTTTGTGCCCCGGTCTATCCTGAAGTTTGCGCTGGCCGATCCGTAAAGTCCTGCCTGCTCTTTCTTGAGAAGTTCCTCCATTTCAGCTCCGGATTTGCCCGACCATTCGTCTGCGCCCAAGAAGTACTTGCAATAAGCTCCGCCGGCAAGGTTGTAAGGTTTTGCCGTGGCAGAGACGGTGTAATTGGTCTGGTTCGGGAAAATGTCGTCCCACATCCACGCCGTCATTCCTACGCTCAGCGAAATCTGGCTCTTCTTGTCTGCGACGGTAGTGAACTCGGAGACGAACGGCTCGGTCGTGTAGGTGCCGTCGGCCTTCAGTCCGATGACATACATTTCGTAGGTGGTTCCGGCCGTGAGGTCGGGGATGTCATAGTAGGTGCCGGACGCGATGTCAGTGAGGAGACTCCTTGAAAGGAACTCCTTTCTGTCCATAGCCGCATCGGCGTGGCCGCTGTTCCAGGACTCGAGTCTGGAGTCGATAAGTTCGTCGCAGGCTTTCTTGTAGGCTGCGGACTCGCTGCCTTCCGTGGCGGCGAGTGCGGCGAGACGCTCCTTGGTGATGTAGTTCAGCATGTAGGTCTGTCCCTCGGCCGCCGTGTTTCCGGAAACGCTGACTTTCGCGTCTGTCTTCGTTATGTCATAGACCTTGACGCTATAGACGGCTCCCGTCATCGTGGCCACTGCTGTGGTCACGGCTATTTTCTTCACATTCAGCTTGTCTCCGGTCTTAGGAAGTCCGTCAGGCGTGCAGGCGATGAGGAAAAGGGTGTAGTCTTCGCTCGGAATCAGTGACGAAGCCGTGAAGTTTATTTTGCCCGTATAGAGGTCGTTCATGAGGCTGCCTTTCCTTGCCGCAAGAAGCGCTTCGACGGATTCCTGGTCGGTGAGACCCTGAAAATATGTCGTGCGTTCGAGTATGGCGGCATAGACTTCGTCCCACGCCGGGACAATCGTGACCTTGTAATCAGTGTCGCTCACTGTTTCTTCCATCGTCACCCAGTCATTCTTAGGGCTTTCCGTGGTTGAAATCATCTGCACGAAAGGCTCGGTCGTGAAGCTGCCGTCGTTGCCGAGGCCTATCGCGAAAACAGGATAGGACATCTCCGGAAGAAGGGAGTTGGCCGCTTCAGAAAGTGCCGTGTCGTATTCCTTCTCTCCGCTGACCGTCAGGCTGGTGATGAACTGCGCCATGGTCATCGCCTTGAACGTGTCGTTCTCGCTCTTCATCGCGCTGAGGTACGACTCCATATAGGACTTTATGTTTTCCGGATTGCTGCCGCAGTACTGCTCATAGACGTCAGGCGTCATCACGTCGTAGTAGTAGAAAATGTCCGGGTCGCTGCAGTCGAACTTGACCTTGAACCATGTCGAGCCGGCCTCCACAAGGCTTATGTCTATTTTTGCATTTTCCTTGAGAACCGCTTTCGGGGTCTTGAATTCCAGGGTTTCCGTCTCAGTGGTGACCTTTCCCTCATAGCTTACTCCGAACACGAAGAACAGATACTCGGTCTCGGGGTCGAGTGCCCGGAACTGGTAGTCCTGCATTCCGGACAGCAGGGCATTGGAGAGGAACTCGTTCAGGGACAGTCCGTTTGCGGTGGCCATCTCGTCGAACCAGCCTATGTATGCCTCCTGAAGAACCTCAGTGTCGTCTCCATATTTTTCATTGAATTCCTTCTTGGTGACGACCCCGAAGTAGTACGGTGCCTCGTTGTCCGCCGGCGTAATCCTCGCGCTGAAGGAGCCTTGGGTGAGAGCGGTCTGCTCTATGTTAAATTTTGTCTGGGGGGGGGGTAGGGGTCTGGCCGCCCGGAGTCGCATTCTCCTTGTTGCAGCCAAAGAACAGCACTGCCGCCGCAATGCACATTGGCATAAATCGTTTCATACGTTTACCACTTATAATTTTAAACACCTTTCAGCCAATTCTTCATAAAATGTGAGGCTGATATACTACTGAAGCGTGCAAAATTATAAGTTTGCCTTGATATTCGCAAGACTTCCGGACGAAAAAAATAACGGGATTCCCGGCATTTCTTACATTTTCCTGTATTCCGACGGAGTCATGCCCGTCTTGGTCTTGAAGAAGCGGTAGAACGTCGTCTGGTTAGGGAAATTAAGCTCATAGACGATGGACTTTATGCTCATGTCGGAGTATTTCAGCAGGTTCTTCGCCTCAAGGATGACGAACGAGTCAATCCACTCATGGGCCGACTTCCCGCTGACGGACTTTATGAGCTTGGAGAGATATTTCGGTGTGAGGTAGAGCTTGTCAGCGTAGAACGAGAGGCTCCTTTCCTTTGTGTGGTAGTCCCTTACGAGCATAAGGAAGTCCTCGAGGACTACCCGTGACCGCGTGGAGACTTCTTCCGCGCCGTTTCTTCTTGCCGCCGACAGCCTGTCCGTCCAGAGCGCTCCCATGAGGTAGAATATGGATGAAATCAGCGACGCCACCGACTCCTTCAGGTTAGGAATCTTCAGACGCGAAACCTCTTGTATGAGGTCGAAATACTTGCGGCAGAGTTCCCTTTCGCCTTCGCTGATTACGACGCACGGGGATTCGAGCAGGCGCAGGCTTTCGTTGTAGAGTTTGCTGAAGTCGAAGCGGGTGCTGGACATCAGGTCTTCGGAAATCGCGACGACGACAAAATGCACGGACTCCTTTTCCTTCGGGTCTATGCTTGTGACTCTCACGATGTTACCCGGGGTGTATATGAACATCGACTCTTTCCGTATCGTGAATTTCTTCAGGTTTATCTCGACTTCAAATGTCCCTTCGATGCAGAAGAACGCCACATACCCGTGGAAGCGGCAGGGATATTCGATGATGTCCATCTTTGATTCATAGTGCATCTCCGCGATGAAGAGGTCGTCTGACAGATTGTCACTTATCGCCGGAGCCGAGGACAGGTGCCTGAGTTCACGGATGCTGAGTTCACGATATTTTTCCATAATCATTTACATTTTGTCGTTTATGTCGGGTTACAAAAATACGCATAAATTATTAAAAAGTCGTTTTTTGCGACAAAATGTATATTTATATGCCCGATTTGTTATACATATTTTCTTTCGTATGGCAACTGTTTTGAATGCTGACACGCCGCATTCAATTCGGATTTTCTGCCATTTGGGTGCAATGTCAGGATTAAACAAAAAATATTGAGTATATGAAAAAGACAATGTGGATTATCGCCGCAGCGCTCTGTGTGCTTCCGACTTACGCCGGTGCGCAGCAGGTTCTGACTCTTGACGAGTGCAGGCAGATGGCGGTCGAGAACAACAATTCGCTGAAGACGGCGGAACAGAAAATCAAGGTTGCGGGGTACGACAGGAACATAGCCCTCGCGAACTATTTCCCGAAGATTTCGGCTACCGGAGCGTATATGTACACCAGCCGTGACTGGAAGCTCATCAGCGACGATCAGGCAAAGGAGATTCAGAATGCCGGAACCGTGCTTCAGGACGACGTGACCAACAAGGTCCTGGGTCTGATTTCCGACCCGGACGTGTTCAACAAGTACATGACGGATCCCGGATTCCAGAAGATAATAAACGGTCTCAAGGCGACGGACATCGCCACTCCTATCAACGCGATAGGTCAGCACATTACGGACGCCCTGACGCTCAATATGCACAATCTGTGCGGAGTGGTCGTCTCAGTTCAGCAGCCGGTGTTCATGGGCGGCAAGATTGTGGCTTCCAACCAGATGGCAAAATATGCCGAGGAACTGGCGAAGTCGCAGTATGACACGGAGCACGCGCAGGTTCTCGCCGACATCGAGCAGGCCTACTGGCAGATTGTCTCCATCGCCGCGAAGAAGAACCTCGCCGAGAACTATGCCGACCTCCTCCGTCAGATGGGTAAGGATGTCGATGCTCTCGTGGCCGAAGGATTCGCGACGCCTTCTGACGCGCTGACGATAAAGGTGAAGACCAACGAGGCGGAGATGCTTCTGACGAAGGCTACCAACGGACTGGTGCTCGCGAAGATGCTTCTCTGCAAGGAGTGCGGACTTCCGCTTGACAGCAAGATTACGCTGGCGGACGAGAATCTGGACGCGATTCCGGTGCCGGAAATGAGCCCTGTGATTTCCGACGAGGATGTCTATGCGGCAAGGCCTGAAATCAGAAGTCTCGACCTGGCCAAGAAAATCTATGACAAGAAGGTTGCCGTGGTTCGCGCCGACGGGCTTCCTACCATTGCCGTGATGGCGAACTACGCCGTGACCAACCCTAATGTCTTCAACGGTTTCCAGAACAAGTTCGGCGGTTTCTTCTCCGCAGGAGTTGTGGTGAACGTGCCTATTTTCCACGGCACCGAGGCCATCCAGAAGACGAAGAAGGCCAAGGCCGAGGCCGCTCTGACCCAGTACAGGCTCGATGACGCGAAGGAGATGATTTCCCTTCAGGTCGCGCAGCTCCGCCAGCAGGAAGAGGAGGCTCTTGAGAAACTGACTGCCGCCGAGAGCAATCTTGA
>DJPQ01000090.1:0-8226 GCA_002439805.1 Bacteroidales bacterium UBA6408 | reverse complement strand
TCCAATGTGGTGCTTCAGGCGCAGACGGCATGGCTTCAGGCGCATTCGGAGTACATCGAGACCGGGGTTGAGCTGCAGATGTGCAGTGTAAACCTTGCCAAGGCCGAAGGCAGATTGTAATGACTGTCTAAAAAGCGAATTGCTGCGTTACGCTCAACTTTTTAATCCTCACAACCACAAGGTTGCTCCGGTTAAAAAGATTTCGCAAGCCTTGCACTTCATCTTTTTATACAGCCATTACTAAAATAGTGATTTGGTAAAAAGTAGAAAATAATAAAAATACAATACAATGGAAAAGACTCAGAAAAAAGGCAACCTGCTTCTTGGAATAATCGTTCTGGTTGCACTCATCGCAGCTGTGGCTGTGCTTGGTATCATCTTCTCAAAGCCTGAGGAGGCCGTCATTCAGGGCGAGGCCGAGGCTGCCGAATACCGCATCTCCGGAAAGGTTCCGGGACGTATCGAGGCGTTTTACGCAAGCGAGGGAGATATGGTTCATAAGGGCGACACCCTCGTTCTCATAGACTCTCCTGAGGTCCGCGCAAAGCTCGCGCAGGCAAATGCGGCATACGCAGCCGCAGCCGCACAGCGCAACAAGGCCAACACCGGTGCGCGCAAGGAAGAGATTGCCGGAGCATACGAAATCTGGCAGAAGGCTCTCGTTGGCAAGGACATCGCGAAGAAGACTCTCGACCGTGCCACAAGGCTTCACGAGCAGAATGTCATAAGCGACCAGAAGTTCGACGAGGCCACCGCACAGTACAATGCCGCCGCAGCGACCGCCGAGGCCGCGAAGTCCCAGTACGACATGGCCGTGAAGGGCGCCCGCGAGGAGGACAAGGCCGCTGCCATAGCTTTGGTTGACAGGGCAAACGGCGCGGTGATGGAGGTTAGGTCCTATCTTTCCGAACTCAAGCTCACCTCTCCGGTCGATGGCGTCATTTCCGCACGCTACCCTCATGTGGGCGAGCTTGTGGGAACAGGCTCCCCGATCATGACGGTGACAGACCTCTCCGATATGTGGTTCACCTTCAACATCCGCGAGGACAAGCTCCACAGCATGAAGTCCGGCGACAAACTTCGTCTCAGCATCCCTGCTCTTGACGGCAAGGAAATCGAGGCCGCCGTGACCTACATCGCCGCGCGCGAGTCCTACGCGACCTGGAGGGCGACCAAGGAGACTGACAAGTATGATGCGAAGACCTTCGAGGTGAGGGCTGTTCCGACTTCAAAAATTGACGGTCTTCGCCCGGGTATGACCGCAATAGTTGTACGGAACAAATAAAAAGCGGTCTGCTGCGTTGGATGCCTTGATGAAATCCTCACAACCATAAGGTTGCTGCGGTATTCATCTGCGACATCCGCCTTGCATCCCATCTTTTTATTTGTCCCTAATTCAATTGTTTGACTCTGCAAATTTTGAGTTGAATTTCGTGATTGTGTTACTAATCCAATTGCCTGACTCTGCAAATTTTGAGTTGAACTCTGATGAGACTGAAATTTTGGAAAGAAAAAGTCTGCTTGAGACTTTCTATATGATATGAATAGTTTTTTGAAAGTTATGCGGCGTGAGCTCGGGATTATACGCCGCAAACCTGTCTATCTGCTCGGATCGGTGGTGATGATGGCTGTCTGCTGTCTTTTCTACCTGACATTCTTCAAGGCCGGACTCCCTGAAGAACTGCCGATCGGAGTAGTTGACATGGATAATTCGTCACTCTCGCGCAACTTCTGCAGCCAGCTCGACGCGACGCAGCTCGGCAAGGTCGTCCATTTCGACAGCTTTTCCGAGGCGCGTGACGCGATGCAGACAGGTGAGGTGGCTTCCGTCTGCGTGATTCCCAAGAACATGGCCGCAGACGTCTATGCGAACCGTCAGCCGACGTTCACCTACTATGTGAACTCGCTCTACATGATTGCCGGCGCGCTGAGCTACAAGGATGTCCTCACGATGGTTACTCTCACGGGAGGCGCCGTCCAGCGGGAAGTGTTCCGTGCAAAGGGGCTCTCCGACGGCGAGATAATGGGTATGATACAGCCTATCACGATTGACGAGCACCACATCGGCAATCCGATGACTAACTACAGCATCTATCTGAACAACATCATCCTTCCAGGGCTTCTCTGCCTGAGCATCGTCTTCGTTCTGATTTACGCTCTCGGCTCGGAACTCCGCTACGGAACGTCCAAGGAACTGATGGAGACGGCGGACGGCTCTTTCGCCGCTGCCCTTTTCGGCAAGCTTGCGCCTTACACTCTCGTCTATCTCCTTATGGGACTTACTCTTGACCTGCTGATGTATGGCGTGTGCAAGTTCCCTGTGGCGGGGAGCGTGGGCAATATGATGCTGCTCATGGCGGTGTTCATCCTTGCCTGCGAGGCTGTTGCGGTGACGATTGTGGGGCTGCTCCCGACGCTTAGGTTCGCGCTGAGCATAGCGGCTCTGTTCACGATTCTCGGTTTTTCGTTCTCCGGATTCACTTTCCCGGTCGAGGCCATGCCTAAGGCGATTCAGGGCATCGCGGTTCTCTTCCCGCTGCGTTTCTACTATCTGGCATACGTCCAGGAGGCGATTTACGGCACGGGTCTCGGAGACTGGTGGCCATATCTGGTCTGCCTTCTCCTCTTCCTCGTCGGCCCGCTCTGTGTCAGCGGACGTCTGAAGAGGGCGTGGGTGAACGAGAACTACGAGAGATAGAATGTGACGATATGTCTAATGCGGCATATCAATGATACATAGGAATATACGATTATGTTAAAAGAATTACGACGCATATTTGCGGATTCATATGTCCTCATCATCTTCCTCCTCGGAGGCCTGCTCTATCCGGTCATCTACGGACTGATTTACTATAAGGGCACAGTCGATGAGATGCCGGTCGCCGTGGTGGATTTGAGCCAGAGCAGCGACAGCAGGCGCTTCATTCAGAAGATTGACGCCACCCGCGAGGTGGATGTTGCCTACAGGTGCGTGTCCATGGCGGAAGCCCGGCAGCTGCTTGAGGAGAGGAAAGTTCACGGAATAGTGCTCTTCCCGGAGGACTACGGCGACAGGCTCGCGAAGATGGAGCAGGCGACTGTCTCAACCTACGCTGACATGGCCAGCTTCCTCTACTACAAGAATATAACTATGGCGGTGAATCATGTCATGATTGACGAGCTCCGCACAATAGGCTCCTCCCGCCTCGCGATGACAGGCCTGACGGACGCCGCAATCTCGCAGATGGTCGATGCCATCCCTGCGGAGGAGAACGTGCCGTTCAACACGAACTGGTCGTTCCTGATTTTCTTCCTCTCAGCGGCGCTTCTTCTGGTCATCCAGCAGACCATGTTCTTCGGAGTGAGCGTGATGAACGGTTCGATGCGTGAGGGCAACGCCACCCACGACGGCTCTCTCCTCGGAAGGGCGGCCGCCTACGCGCTGATTTACTTCGGCATAGCTTTCTGGTGCCTTATGGTTGTTCCGGCGATGTTCGGGATGCCTCAGAGAGGGCAGCTCGGAAGTCTTCTCGCGCTGATTTTCTTCTTCGTCATCGACTGCGTGGCGTTCAGCTTCACATTCAGCCGCTTCATCCGCCACAGGGAGACGGTCTTCGTGGAACTCCTCTTCGTGTCTTCCATCTGTCTCTTCCTCAGCGGGACCATCTGGCCGGTAAGCTCCATGCCGCCGTTCTGGAAAGCCGTCTCATGGATTTTCCCGTCGACCTTCGGCATCCAGGGCTTCCACGCCGTCAACAACGCCGCCGCCACTCTCCCGATGATTCGTCCGCAGCTCATCGGGCTGATTTCCCAGTTCGCCTTCTACAGCGTCACGGCCTTCATCATGGACTACCGGGAGCGCAACCACTACGCCTCCCGCCTCCACGAGCTCATTGAACGCCGCCACTGCCTCATCACCGCCCGCATCCAGGCCCGCAGAGTAATTGAATAAAAAGCGGATTGCTGCGTTACTCGTCTTGATAAAATCCTCACAACCATAAGGTTGCTGCGGTTTTATCTTCACCGAGTGCCTTGCACTCCATCTTTTTCTTCAATTCCTCTATATGCTATTAAAAAGTGGCGATTGAAATACTGAACTTCAATCGGGACACACCGCTCAACCGGCTCTGTGTCCCGATTTTTTTTGAACATTTCTTGGAAAAGTTGCAGAAAACCCCCGAAAATACCTTGGAAAAGTTGCAAAAGATGCATAAGTTTGCCTTGGAACCCGACTACGGAATAAGGAAGGCCTACGTCCTCTGCAATGACAATCTCCATAAGACTGGCAATGTAGAATATATCCCCGTCTATATGATCTATATGATCATGTTCATACAAAAGAACCGGGATACCGAAGACCTCATCTACAAGGTGGACCTTTCTGGATTGTAGTCCCTCTCGCCCCATTTTACCATCCTGTTATAAACATTTTTAACAAACCTGTTTATAGCAACCTTGTGAAAATGCACCAACTGAGGAAATGAAATTTGACCAACTAAGGAAACGAAAATTAGCCAACTGAGGAAATGAAATTTGGCCAACTGAGGAAAACAGATTGAATAAAATCATTATATTTGCCTAAAAAACAGGGATATGGAGTTTGTTTACAAGGCAAGGATAGCGGACAGGATTCTTGAACGGAGACTGGCAGGAAAAGGAGCGGTACTTATCGAGGGTCCCAAATGGTGCGGTAAGACGACCACGGCAGAACAGCGGGCGAGAAGCATTCTTTATATGGACAGACCTGAAGACTTGGAAGGCAACCTCAGGATGGCGGACCTTAATCCAAGGATGCTTCTGGAAGGCGAGTCTCCGCGCCTCATCGATGAATGGCAGCTGGCCCCCAAACTATGGGACACAATCCGTTTTGAGGCGGACCACAGACACGGTACCGGACTGTTCATTCTCACAGGTTCTGCTGTTCCGGCCGACGAGAACGAGATTAGGCATTCCGGAACGGGACGCTTCGGGTGGGTGACAATGCGTCCGATGAGCCTGTATGAATCCGGCGAGTCCAACGGTTCGGTAAGCCTTTGCGACTTGTTCAATAGCGCAGATGACATAGCTGCCGTGAACAGTATTGAATTGGGTGATATTGCGTTTCTTATATGCCGCGGCGGATGGCCGTTCGCGTGTAGTCTCAAAGGAACCACGGCGCTTGACCAGGCGTTCGATTATGTGGAGGCCGTGACAAAAAAAGATATTTCACGAGTAGATGGGATTCGAAGAAACTCAACTACTGCGAGGCTGCTGATGCGTTCGTATGCCAGAAACATCGGGACACAGGCCACGCTCGGAACGATAGTCGCGGACATGATGCCAAATGAAGAAAGTTCAATAAATGAAAAGACTGCATCATCGTACATCGAAGCCCTGAAAAAAATATTTGTCATAGAGGACTCAGAGGCGTGGAATCCGAACCTTCGCTCAAAGACGGCCATCCGCTCGTCGAACACGAGATATTTTGTTGATCCGTCCATAGGTACCGCCATACTCGGACTTGGACCGAATGACTTGATTGGCGACCTGAACACTATGGGTCTTATGTTCGAATCGCTCTGCATTCGCGACCTTAGGGTATATGCAGATTCCCTTAACGGGCAGGTCTTTCATTTCAGAGACAAGAACGGACTTGAATGCGACGCCGTCATGCACCTGCGTGACGGAAGATATGGGCTAATTGAAATAAAACTCGGTGGAGACAGGCTGATTGATGAGGGGGCGCACAATCTCAACGCACTTGCAGCAAAGATTGACACGGACAAGATGAAGCGTCCTTCATTCCTTATGGTTCTCACCGCCGTGGGCAAGTATGCCTATCGCCGCAAGGACGGAGTCTATGTCGTTCCCGTGGGGTGTCTTAAAGACTGATCCTCTTCCTCAGCGACACCATCTGGCCGGTAAGTTGGATTTCTTTGGAAAGTTATCTTATTTTTCAGCAGACTGCGATCGCACGAAAGGATTGCTATTCACAAAAAATAGTTAGAACTTTGACACTCAATACTCTTCGAGTGTTGTCCGTTTGTGAAAAATATTCGTAACTTTGTCGCGTTGAGCAATCAACGGACATATTTACGAAAGTGTTTTCGCACTGTCCTTAAAGAAAATGTGGTAGTTTTCAATGTCAACAGGACTGACGGATGACACTCTTTCCGTGTTTAGACTATGTGGGTCGGGGCATCTTGTGTCCCCATATCTCCATATCTATTCATGTGTGGAGTATTGGGGCGTCTATTTGTTGACAGGGTTTTACCACAACCTTCTTTAGGATAGACGAGATACAGGCTCCACACTTTCTTTTTATGAATATATCTGTCTGCCGGAGCCGAGGACAGCAAACAGAACTTATGAACAACTTGAAACAGCTAATCGGAGAGTTTCTCCAGACCGTCCCCTCCGGAACAATTATCGATGCCCACACGGTGATAAATTTCCTTTGGGAAAGACATTCGGATGTGTACCTCGCATGCCACCCTAATGGATTGGCGATGAAATCGTTTCATGGTATAATCAGCGGTGCGATTGATTCTTTTGACGGTGAACTATTAAGGGCTCTTCCTAATGAAAGTTTTTCGAGAACCCTTTCTGGAAGTTATACTGCAAACAAATGTTGGATAAAACTTTGACGCTCAGATGAAGAGACTGTTTTTATTGATGGCTTTAATGCCAATTGTTGCATGCTGCTCTAAAGGTCAGGATTCGTCCGAGAAAGACGACTCATCAAGTACGGTTCAAGTTAATGATGGCTGGAGATATATTGATGGGTTATATTTTGATAAAAATGGATCAATATGTTCTGATATGAAGGAGACAGAAAATATTGTGTATGAGTATGACTATGATAGTCAAGGGCGCAAAGTTAAATGGAAAATGATTTTCAAAGACAGTGGTTTTAGCTCGACCTGCATTTATTCGTATTCAGGGAAGAGAGTCAAGCGTAAAGAAATTATAGAGTATTCTTCAGATTACCCGGATGTAGAGCTCCGTGGTACGAAAAAAGTAAAGGAGTATTGGATAGAATACTATTGAATGTCAATGTATTTCTGTTCAGTCTGTTCCAATTACTCTTTCCAGACCCTTTTCTTGAGCCAGAGCTTGAGGATGGGGTCTGTGATTTCTATTGTACGGGGTGCTGTTATGGCTATGAGGTCCTTTTCCGTGAGAGACTTTTTCAGGCGTGATATGTTGGCCGGGGTTCCCAATCGGTAGGATTTCAGAACGGAACTCTGCGTGAAGCCGGTGTGAATGCCGTCGGCGAGGGCGTGCAGGAAGTTCATCTGATAGGAAGAAAGGGATTCCGTCTGTTGGATGAACACAGGTTCGCAGGCGTCGAGAAGGCGGTCCGTGCCATATTTCAGGTCATCTTCGGTTGCGGAACCGTCCGTCCTTAGCCATACGAACCATGCCAGTTGCTGCACATACGATGAGTACCTCTCCGTTATTTCACAAATCTTGCCCGCGAGCTCCGGAGAAATGCTTTTCCCGGAGTTTGTGAACTTGCGGCAAATGTATTCGCACCAGTCAGCCTCGCTGATTTTCTTCAGATAGAATATGTCTCCGAACCTGTAGAATGGATAGCTCTGATTCTGGAACATCTTCTCCATCATGTGCTTCTTACTTCCGTAAAGGCAATATGCCACATTGGACTGATGCTGCCAGACGCTGCGCAGTTTCTTCTGAAATGTCAGGGAATCATGGAAATCGCCGATTTGCTGGAACTCGTCAATGCAGACGACCATCTTGATTCCCTTTTCCTCTGCAATAATTTCCGGCAGTTGAAGCACCTCTTCCGTAGTCTTGTTGTCGGTATTATACTCCAGTGAGACAGAAAAGTCACTCAGCGGATCCGGTCCGATGCTTATCTTAGGCACAAACCTGCTGAGAAACATCTTCGCGTTCTCCATCCACTCCTCACATTTGCCTGATGTCGCTCTGATTACGGCCGTGGCAAATGCGTCCACGAAATCGTTTTCCGAGCGGCATCCGAAAGCGTCCAGCCTTGCAATCCTTATCTTGTCGCTCTCCACGATAGAACATGCTTTATCGACGAGCGATGTCTTTCCCATTCTTCTCGGGGAAATGAGTATTGTATTTACTCCGTAGGTGAAATTCATTTTCAAGTTTTCAGTCTCCTCCCTTCTGTCCGTGAATGCGTCACCTTTGACCTTGACGCCAAAAACAAAAGGTGATTCCTCGTTCTTTATCATATCTTTAGCTCTTTTTGTCCGCAAATATAAACATTTTTAA
>DJPQ01000064.1:39551-47352 GCA_002439805.1 Bacteroidales bacterium UBA6408 | reverse complement strand
AGTAATGAACCTCAAGGCAACCATCTACCATCTTTTGACGGCGGTGCTGTTCTGTGCCGGATGCGCACAGGGCGGCACCCCTGTCTATCTCGACACCGCCGCCCCCGTCGAGGCCCGTGTCGAGGACGCGCTCTCGCGGCTCACCCTCGAAGAAAAGGTCGCTCTGCTCAGCGCCCAGTCCAAGTTCTCCTCACCGGGAGTTCCGAGGCTCGGCATACCCGACGTGTGGATGAGCGACGGCCCTTTCGGCATCCGTGAGGACAACCTCTGGGACGAGTGGAAAGGGGCGGGGCATACCAACGACTCCTGCACCGCAAACCCGAACCTGACCTGCCTCGCGGCCACATGGAACCGCGAAATGGCCCACCGCTACGGCGTGAACATAGGCGAGGAGGCCCGCTTCCGGGGCAAGACCGTCCTGCTTGCGCCCGGAGTGAACATCTTCCGTACGCCTCTGTGCGGCCGCAACTTCGAATATATGGGCGAAGACCCTTTCCTCGCGGCGCAGATGGCGGTGCCCTACATCAGGGGTGTTCAGGAAAACGGGGTGGCTGCCTGCGTGAAGCACTTCGCGCTGAACAATCAGGAGGCGCACCGCCACAAGACCAACTCCGTCGTGGATGACCGTGCCCTTCGTGAAATCTACCTCCCTGCCTTCGAGGCTGCGGTGAAGGACGGCGGCGTGTGGGCGGTGATGGGCGCGTACAACCGCTACAGGGGCGAGTTCTGCTGTGAAAATCAGTATCTTCTGAACGACATACTCAAAAAGGAATGGGGCTTCGACGGCGTGGTCGTCTCCGACTGGGGAGGCGTCACCAACACCGAGCAGGCCGCCCTCAACGGGCTTGACATGGAGTTCGGCACCGGCACCGACGGCCTTGCCGAGGACAGGGGCGACTCCTACGAGGCCTACTTCCTCGCCGGTCCCTACTTGGCCGGTCTCCGCAGCGGGAAATATCCGACGGAGGGTCTCGACGACAAGGCTCGCCGCGTCCTGCGCCTGATTTTCCGCACCACAATGTCCGGGAACACCGACTTCGGCTCCTTTGCCTCTCCGGAGCATTTCCGCACCTCGCGTGAGATTGCGCAGGAGGGCGTGACGCTGCTCAAGAACGAGGGACATACCCTTCCGATAGACCTTGACGGCGTGAAGAAGATTCTCGTCGTGGGGGATAACGCCACCGCAAGGCATATCGGCGGAGGCGGCTCGATGTACCTCAAGACCAAGTACGAGGTCACTCCGCTTGAGGGAGTCTGCGCCCTCGTGGGCGACCGTGCCGAGGTCAGCTATGTCCGGGGCTACCGTCCCAAGGGCAATTCCGGCCGTCCGGAGGATATGGACGCGCTTCGTGAGGAGGCCGTAGAGGCTGCCCGGGATGCCGACCTCGTGCTTTTCTTCGGCGGACACAACCGCTGGGGGACTCAGGACTGCGAGGGAATGGACCGCGTCGAATACGGGCTTTCCTACGGGCAGGAGGAACTCATCGCCGCTCTCGGGGAGGTCAGCGACCGCCTTGTCGTGACCCTCGTCTCGGGTTCCGCCGCAGCGATGCCCTGGCTCGACGCTCCCGAGGCCGTGCTCTACGGATGGTATGGCGGCAGCGACACCGGCAACGTGATTGCGGACGTGCTCTTCGGCAATGTCTGCCCCTCCGGCAAGCTTCCGTTCACGATTGCGCATAGGCTCGAAGACTATCCTCCACATTACTTCAACATCTATGACAGCAACAACACCGGTGACGTCGTCTACGAGGAAAGCATTTTCGTGGGCTACCGCTGGTTCGACAAGATGGGCATCCGTCCGCTGTTCCCGTTCGGCTACGGCCTGAGCTACACCGACTTCGAGACCGGGCCGGTCAAGGCTTCGGGCAAGTCTCTCCGTGAGGGCGGCTCGCTGAAGTTCCGCGTTCCCGTCAGGAATGTCGGAAAGGTACGGGGCGCACAGACCGTCCAGCTCTATGTCCGCGACGTCGAGTCCTCGCTTCCGCGTCCTCTGAAGGAACTCAAGGATTTCGGGAAAATATGGCTCGAACCGGGGGAGAGCGGTGTCGTGGAACTGTCTCTGACCGCCCGGGACCTGCGTTTCTACGACGACGCGAAACAGGAATGGGTCGCTGAAAAAGGAGAGTTCGAGGCGATGTTCGGCACCTCGTCGGCCGACATCTTCCAGACGGTCAGGTTCACTTTAAAATAATCCGGAATCTGAAAAAACTCCCCAATCTTCGGGAATATTCATGGAAATATGAAAAAATTTTTTCTCGATTTGGACTTTATGGGGATATATAGAAACTTGAAAAAAATAAACTGCCTCAGATTTGTCTTTTATTTTCGAGTATAGGTTTCTTTGGGAAGAGGGAGTGTACTGGAGGTACATGACCGATGAGAAAAGGAACATGGACCGAAAAGAATGAAAAAGATGATGCAGGTTATTTTTTGAAGGTTTTATAATATTGCGTAAATATATTTTGTTGATATAGAATGATTTGTAAATATATACCTTCCGTCGCGACGGCGTTCTTCAGATACGCTTCGCTTTCCCTCGCCGTTTTCGCGGCTCTCTCATGCGGGGAGTCATCGACGCCGCTTTATAAGCAGGCCGACGCTCCGGTGGAAAAGCGTGTGGAGGACCTGCTGTCGAGGATGACGCTTGAGGAGAAAGTCCTCCAGATGAGCCAGATTACGCTTGGCAAGAACCTGAATGCCAATAATATAGGGAACGAGACGGCAGAGCCTGTGCTCGGAAGCTACATCACCTATGTCGCCACGGACGCGACTGAAATCAATGCCATGCAGCGCCGCGCACTTGAGGAGACACGCCTCGGAATCCCGGTCCTGTTCGGCTACGACGCCATCCACGGCTTCCGCACCGTCTATCCGATTCCTCTCGCCCAGGCCTGCTCCTGGAATCCGGAGCTCGTCGAGAGCGCCTGCGCGATTTCAGCCCGCGAGACCCGCCTGACCGGCATCCACTGGACATTCTCGCCGATGGTCGACATTGCCCGTGACGGTCGCTGGGGACGCTGCGCGGAAGGGTATGGCGAGGACCCTTATGCTGCGTCGGTGTTCTGTGCCGCCTCCGTGAGGGGCTATCAGGGCGACGACATCTCCGACACCACGAGGGTGGCCGCCTGCATCAAGCACTACATCGGCTACGGAGCCTCCGAGGGCGGCAGGGACTATGTTCCGACCGAAATCTCCCGTCAGACACTCTGGGACACCTATATGCCTCCATATCAGGCCGGCATCGAGGCCGGGGCTGCGACCATCATGAGTTCCTTCAATTCCATTAACGGGCTTCCCGTGAACGGCGACCGCTACCTCCTGACCGACGTGCTCAAGAAGCAGTTCGGCTGGGACGGGATGATTGTCTCTGACTACGACGCGGTGAAGCAGCTTGTCTATCAGGGTGCTGCCGCCGACCACAGGCAGTGCGCCGAGATAGCCGCCAACGCGGGACTCGACATAGACATGGCCGACCTTTGCTACTACCACAACCTCGCTGCCCTCGTTGCCGAGGGTAAGGTCAAGGAAAGCACCATAGACGATGCCGTGCGCAGGATTCTGCGGCTCAAGTTCCGCCTCGGCCTCTTCGAGCATCCATACGCGCCCGTGACTTCGCCCTCCGAGCGCTTCACCCTTCCGGGCGACCGCGAGACAGTGATGCGCCTTGCCGAGGAGTCGGCCGTGCTGCTCAAGAACGACGGGGTGCTGCCTCTGGGCCAGAAGCCGGGAAAGATAGCCCTTGTCGGCCCTATGGCGAAGGACCTCTGGGGACAGGTCGGCTCGTGGGGCGGTCATCCGCTCGCCGAGGACGTGATTACGCTTCACAAGGCCATGACCGATGAGTTCGGCGCGGCTAATGTGCTCTACGCCAAGGGCTGCGGCTTCGAGGGCGACGACCGCAGCGGCTTCTCGGAGGCCGTGGCGGCGGCAAGACGCGCCGACGTCGTGGTGCTCTGCCTCGGCGAACTTACGAAATGGAGCGGCGAGAACGGCATACGCTCGACCCTTGCCCTTCCGGAAATCCAGGAGCAGCTCGCCGTCGAGCTGAGCAAGACCGGAAAGCCTCTCGTCCTGCTGCTTAACAACGGCCGTCCTCTGGAACTCTGCCGCCTCGAACCGCTCTCCAATGCCATTGTGGAGCTGTGGCAGCCGGGCATCTCGGGCGGAAAGCCTGCCGCCGGCATACTCTCCGGCCGTGTGAACCCTTCAGGAAGGCTCTCCATAACCTTCCCGTACTCCACCGGCCAGATTCCGATTTACTACAACCGCCGCCGTACGAGCCGCCCGTTCATGGGCTTCTATCAGGACATTCCCCGCGAGCCGATGTACTGGTTCGGGCACGGCCTGAGCTACTCGAACTTCACCTACGGCGACATCCGCAAAGTTTCGGACACTCCGCTCGCATTTGAGGTCGATGTGACCAACGACAGCCCGCGTGACGGCATGGAGACCGTCTTCTGGTACATCAGCGACCCCGTCAGCACCGTCACCCGCCCATACAAGGAACTCAAGTTCTTCGAGAAGCGCATGATTCCGGCGGGAGCCACCGAGACCTTCCGCTTCGAGGCCGACCGTCTCCGCGACCTCGGCTATGTGAACGGGAACGGCGAGCGCTATTTCGAGCCCGGCAAATTTGAAATTCTCACCGCCGACAAGAAGTTCGAGATTGACGTCGAATAAGGCCCAATCGAATAAAGATGTGTCAAATTTCGTCATACGGGATATAAACCCTCTCATGTAAATGAAAATCATTCCGCATATATTCCTCTCAATCGCGCTCTTGTTCGCGCTCACCCCGATTTGCTCCGGTTCTGAAAATGCCGTTTCGGGAAACTCCATTTCGGAATCTTCAGCTCTTTCCTCATTCGTTGACCGCGTCTGCGGCGAGGGTATGTCGGAGCGTATTCTCATCGGCACCAACGCTTCGCTTTCCGCCGGAGGGCATGATGTCTTTGTCATATCCTCAAGGGACGGAAAGCCTGAGATTGTCGGCAGCAGCGTTTCTGCGGCGACGGCGGGATTGGGATGGTATCTGAACCATTATGTTCATGTGAACATATCATGGAACAGCCTCAACGCAGACCTTCGTGGACGCTCTCTTCCCCTGCCGAAGGCTCCGGAGCGCAGGGAATGCCGGGCAGAATGGCGCTACTACCTGAATTACTGCACCTATTCCTACTCCTGTGCTTTCTGGACGGAGGAACGTTGGATGAAGGAAGTCGATTGGATGGCCCTGCATGGAATAAATATGCCGCTGATGGCTCTCGGGACGGATGTCGTCTGGCGCAATGTGCTCCGCGGCCTCGGCTGTGACGAGGATGAAATTTCCTCTTTCATCGCCGGCCCGGGATTTCAGGCATGGTGGATGATGGGCAACCTTGAGGGTTGGGGCGGGCCGCTTCCGGAGCGGTGGTACGACCGTCAGGAAAGGCTTTGCCGCAGTGTCCTCGGCAGGATGCGCTCGCTCGGGATGGAACCCGTCCTGCCCGGCTACTGCGGGATGCTCCCGCGTTCTTTCATCGGAAAGCCCGGCTATGACGCGTCCGACACGGGACTTTGGGCGGCATTCCCTCGCCCGGCATTTCTTCAGCCGTCATCGGACAAGTTCGCCTCAGTTGCCGACCTCTACTATGATGAGCAGGCGAAAATTATGGGGCGCTCGCGTTTCTACAGCATGGATCCGTTCCATGAGGGAGGCAGCGTTGAGGGCACGGACATCCCCGAAGCCTACAGAAACATACTTGCCGGGCTGCGCCGTCACAATCCGGATGCGGTGTGGGTGCTCCAGAGCTGGAATGAGAATCCGAGGCGCGAGGCACTTGAGGCTATCGGACACGGGGACTGCATTGTCCTTGACCTATTTTCCGAGGCGAGGCCGAAATGGCGCGACGGCTATTGCGGGCACGACATGATATGGTGCATGCTGCCTAACTTCGGAGGCCGGATAGGCCTGCACGGCCGCCTCTCCAAGGCTGCGGAAGGCTGGTTCGATGCGATTGAGGCCTTCCCGGAGACAATGGTCGGCATAGGCGCGGCTCCGGAGGGCATAGAGACCAATCCTGTTCTTTATGACCTGCTGTTTGAACTTCCTTGGATGAACCGGGAAACGGACTGGGATTGTGACTCGGGCAGGGACAGAAGTTGCGGATGCGACCGATGGCTTGACGGCTATGTGCTCGCCCGCTACGGCGCGTCCGACCCGTCCCTTTCCCGTGCCTGGCACAAGATTGCCGCTTCGGCGCTGGCCTGCCCCACAGGACAGGAAGGCACGAGCGAGCCGATAGTCTGCGCCCGCCCCGGCTGGGGACTGAAGTCCGTCTCCAGGTGGAGCACGGCGGAGATTTGCTATGATGTGAGAGAACTCCGCGCCGCTGCTGCCCTGTTCCTTGACGTCAAGCCTCGCTTCTCCGGCAACGCCGACTACCGTCACGACCTGACAGACCTCGTGCGCCAGACTCTTACGGATTCCACGCTCTGTCTGCTGCGGAATGTCGAGACGGCGTATAAGTCCGGAGACACGGCGGTATTCCGCTCCGGCTACAAGGCGTTTCTCGGGATGATTGCCGACATTGACACGTTGCTTTCCACGGATTCGTTCTTTCATGTCAACCGGTGGATTGAGACGGCGGGGAAAGTCTGTGACGAGATGGCCGGCGCGACCGACGCAGACAGGGCGATGATGGAGCGTAACGCGCGGACTCTCGTCACCGTCTGGGGCGACCGTCTCTCCGCCCGCAGCCTGCACGACTATTCCAACCGTGAATGGGGAGGGATGCTTTCCTCGTTCTATCTTCCGCGATGGGAGCGCTTCTTTGAGGCTGTGGAACGCGGTGAGGCGCTTCCTGACGAAGACGGGTGGTATGAGATTGAAAATGAATGGACACGCAGACGGGAACTCTATCCTTTGTCGGATGAACCTGCCGTTGACTGTGCCGAACGGATGTTCCGGAAATATTTCGGCGGCAGCCTTGCACTCTCGGCTTCGTCCGAGGTCGCGGCGCTTTCCGACGAGGCCGGTGAGTATGTCCCTTACATCAAGGAATATCTGGCCGGAATCGGAATCCAGCCGTCAGATGAGACTCGCGGGCGGAAAGGAACCAGAACAAAGTCGGTGGCTGATAATGCCTGCGGCGGTGTGGCAGCCATTGTTCTTGACATCGACGGCGGCCTTGAATGCGGGCCGGCGGGCTTCGAGTTTGCCGTCCGCCCGGGTGAGCTTCGCATCACGGGGCACGACCGCGCCGGGGTGTTCTACGGCATCCAGCACCTTTTGCGTCAGCTTCCGCCGTCGGTCTATGCGAAGAAAGGGCTTTCAGAATCGGTCAGCTTGCCGTTCGGAGTGATGCTCGATGCGCCGGAGAACTCCTACAGGGGACTGATGATAGACGTCGCAAGGGCGTTTGTGGATGCAGAAGGCTTGAAGCGACAGATAGACCTCATGAGCATGCACAACCTCAATGTCCTGCATCTGCACCTTACGGACAACGAGGGCTGGCGCATTGAAATCAAGTCGCATCCGGAACTTGCCGAAGTCGGAGGATTCCGCGGAGGGGACTCTCCCGTGGGAGCGCAGTACGGCCTTTGGGACAGGAGCTACGGCGGCTATTACACTCAGGAGCAGATGCGTGAAATAATCGCCTACGCCAAGTTCCGCAACATCACCGTAATCCCCGAGATAGACCTTCCCGGGCACAGCCAGGCCATCGCCCGCGTGTTTCCGGAAATCCTTTGCGACTATGCTCCGGACACCACCCGGACGGCGGGCTACGACACGCGCGGGGTCTGGTGCGTCTCCCGC
>DJPQ01000064.1:30522-39442 GCA_002439805.1 Bacteroidales bacterium UBA6408 | reverse complement strand
GGGATGAAGGGATGGCTGTCCTGCCCTCACTGCGCCGCGCTCATGAAGGAACGGGGATTCACCGACCCGAGGCAGCTTGAGGACCTGTTCATGAAGCGCGTCACGGCCATCGTCAAGTCCAAGGGCAAGACCCCGGTGGCATGGTGGGACAAGGACGTGATTACGGACACCTTCACCAAGGAGAGCCTCGTCTGCGCATGGCAGGACATCCCGGCCTGCCGCAATGCCATGGACAAGGGCTACAGGACGGTCTTCATGTCGGCCTGGCATCTCTACTTCGACATGAAGCAGGGCCCGCACGACCCCGGTCAGGACTGGGGCGGCATAATAGACTGGCGCAGGGTCTACGACCTTGACCTCGGGCGCATCGGCGTGACCGAAGCCGAAAGGGCCGCCGTCGTCGGCTACGAGGGCGCTTTCTGGGCGGAAACCCATCTTCAGAACGACCCGGAATGCTCCGACTATCTCGACTTCATGCTCTGGCCGCGTGCCGCCGCGCTCGGGGCGATGTCCTGGGGTAAGAAGCTTTCGGGTGAAGAGTCCGGGGAATATATGAGGACGCGCCACTATCCGCGCCTTTCCGCCATGGGCGTGGCGTTCCGACTCCCGGAGCCGTCCGTGACATGGGAGGGCGGAGTCCTCTCGGCTTCGGCGGAAGCGGGGGCGACGCTCCTCTGCATAAAGGACGGAGGCCGTCCCAAGACTTATGACAAGCCGTTCAGGACAGCGCATCCGGAGCGCTATGACTTTGTTGCCCGTTTCGGAAGCGGCCGCAGCGTTCCCGTCAAGGCACGGCAGTGCTACGGCATCATAAAACCGGCCTTCCGCCTCAGTTCCTCCCTTCCCGAAGACGGCTGGAAACCGTTTCCCGGAGTCGAGGCCTACAGGGACAAGGCTCATTTCTCCTCCGCGCCTCACGAGGGCGACTGGATTCGGATAGACTTCTCCGAGCCAGTCCGGTGCCGCGAAATAGTCCTGAAGACCGGTGAGGCCCATTTCGACAGCGGCGGCTTCCCCTGCGGCTATGCGGAGGTCTCCTACGACGGGAAGCATTTCCACAGGGCCGGCTCCCTCGCCGACGGCGGAGTTTCCATATTCCCGAAACGTCCGGTACGCGCCGTGAGACTCGTGTGCACTTTCACCGGCAACGGCCGAGAACTGACAATCCTCCAGCCCATAAGGGTATATCCCCTCATGACGGAATAATATAATGTTTAACTCAAGTTTCGCAAGTGCGAAACACCACTTTTGAGCCCTTGTGGCGAGGGTAAGTCCTCTCCCCGAGGGAGAGGATTTAGGAGAGGGGTAACGTAGACAGGAAAAAGTGCGTGGGACTTGAGAGTTTGATTAATGAGATAAGTTTAATATTCGCAATGAGTTAGAATACTTGCGAAACTTGAGATGTTTAACGAATCATTGAATGAAATGAATAAGATTTATGCTTTCATCGCGACGCTTTCCTGCATGATGCCATGCCTTGCAGCCAACGCTCAGTCTTATGTCCCGAAGGACGGTGAAATAGGGTTCAGCCTGTTTCAGACGACAAAGGACAAGCCTTTCCGCAGTGTCCTTTCGACTCCGTTCACTCCTCACCGCTACTCTGACGTGGGATTTCTTGATCTTGATTCCGCATCTGACTCGCATCCTTTTTGGGGTATTGGCATCTCCATTACAGACGCCTCCTGCTGGCTTCTGTCACAGATGTCCGCAGAGGACAGGCACGCATTTCTTGAGCGGGTGTTCGGCAGGGACGGGATGAATCTCGGCATAATAAGGCTGAACTGCGGTTCAAGCGACTATGCCACTGAACTTTACAACTATAATGACCATTCCGGCGACGTCTCGATGAGGCACTTCTCGATAGAGCGGGACAGAAAGTATATGATTCCGATAATCAAGGAGATACAGCAGATACGTCCGGACGTGTTCATATTCTCCTCGATATGGAGCGCCCCCGGATGGATGAAGACGTCCGGACAGATGTGCGGCGGCTCGCTGAAGGATGAGTGCCTTCAGGCGTTCGCCAATTACTGGGCGGCCTATCTCAAGGCATACAAGGAGGAGGGCGTGGTCATAGATGCCATGACGGTTCAGAACGAGCCGCTCACGGATCAGGCCGGTGGATGTCCGGCGACTCTCGTGTCGGCGGAACAGGAGGCGAGGCTGGTGGGGAAACTGCTGCCCGCCGCCTTAAGGAAAGCCGGACTCGGGACGAAGATATGGCTCCTTGACCATAATTTCCTGTTCTGGGAGCGCGTCATTGATGAACTCTCCGACGAGGATGTTCTCAGAAATGTCGCCGCCGTGGCATGGCATCCGTACGAGGGCAGCCCGTCAGTTCAGGAAAAGGTTCATGAGAGATTCCCGGGAATGGAAATGCACCTTACAGAGCACGGTCCCGCTGTCGGCGACCATGGCAGGACGGCAAAGTGGTGGTCTGAGGAAATCTGCGCCTGTCTTAATTACGGATGCAGTTCCTACACCGGATGGAATCTGCTTCTCGATACGGACGGGCAGCCTGTCACCGGCAAGTTCAATTGTGCGGGACTCTATTCCATCGACACGGACACAGGCGCCGTTCTCCCGTCGTCGCAGCTTACGGTTTTCAGCCATATCGCTCCTTTCGTCAAGCCCGGCGCGGTGATTCTTCGGGCATCGCATCCAGACAAGGAGCTTCCGTCAATGGCTTTCCGCAACCCCGACGGCAGCATAGTCGTGTTCATCGCGTCTGAAAATCTTCACCGAAGGAAGAAATTTCAGATAAAATACCGGGACAATTTCCTTTCTGTCGCGCTCCCGATGGAGACATGGTCCCTCACCACGGTCGTAATTCGCGACAGATCATAACAATCGGGAAAACAAGCAGTCAAGTCTTTATTATGTCATATTTTATGAAATTCATGAAATTCATGAAATTCAGATTCTTTTCAACGGCTGCGGTTCTTGCAGCGGCGACTTTTGCCGCAGTTTCCTGCGGGCCTAAGCATACGGAGTGGACCGGGTGGACGAACCCCGTAATCGAAGGACGCTACGCCGATCCGGAGGGGGTTATGTACGGTGATGAACTGTGGATATATCCAACGACATCCGGCGCGGCCGAGGACCACAAGTATTACCATTTCGACGCCTTCTCGTCGAAGGATCTCAAGACCTGGACCAAGCACGAGGACGTGATTACCGAAAAGGAGGTGTCGTGGCTTCAAAAGTGCTTCTGGGCGCCGGCTGCCCTGACCAAGGACGGGAAATACTATCTTTTCTTCTCCTGCAACGACATCTATGAGGGAGACTACGGAGGAATCGGAGTCGCCGTTGCGGACAACCCGGCCGGACCGTTCCGCGACCTTCTCGGCAAGCCTCTTGTGGGCGAAATCGTGAACGGGGCGCAGCCGATTGACCAGTTCGTCTTTCAGGACCCCGCCACGGGTGACTGGCTGATGTGCTACGGCGGCTGGGGACGCTGCAACATCGTCCGTCTCTCGGACGACTTCACCCGTCTCCTGCCTTTCGCCGACGGGGAAACCTACAGGGACATCACTCCCGAAGGCTATGTCGAGGGCCCGTTCATGCTCTGCCGTGACGGCAGGTACTATTTCATGTGGAGCGAGGGCGGCTACTGGACCGACGACTATTGCGTGGCATATGCCGTTGCCGACACGCCTTTCGGCCCGTTCGAGCGCAGGGCGACTATCCTTCAGAGCGACTATGTCCACGGCACGGGCCCGGGGCACCACAGCGTCGTGAAGCACGGTGACGACTACTACATCATCTACCACCGCCATCCGATAGGCTACAGCGACGGCAGCGACCGGGTCGTGTGCATCGACAGGCTTGAATTTGATGAGGACGGTAACATCCTGCCTGTAAAAATGTCATAATGTTTTGATGTTTTGAGCGTCTTTTTGGCCATATTTTCCTGTCTTGCTCGTCATTTGGACCCACCAAACTCCTCGCGAGGCAGAAAAATCTGGCTCAAAAATACATCTCAAAACTCTCAGTCACTCATAATAATGAACTGGTAATTATGAAGAAAGGATATATTTCGTTGATTCTTATGATTTGCTGTGCTCCGGCGTTTTCGCAGCCGCGCACGGTGAGCGTCAACCCGTCGGAGAGATTCCAGACCATAGACAATTTCACCGCCTCGGACGCATGGAGCGGGGAATTTGTCGGGCGGTATTGGGGCGAGGCGGAGAAGTCCCGCATCGCGCGGTGGCTTTTCAGCCGGGAGACGGACGAGGCGGGGAATCCCTGCGGGATAGGCCTGTCAATGTGGAGGGTGAATCTCGGCGGAGGCACGCTGGAGCAGGAAAATCCTGACATACTGCCATACCGGAGGCGTGCCGAGTCCTATCTCACGGCGGGCGGCGGAGCGTATGACTGGACCAGGTGCCCCGGACAGAGGTGGTTCGTCTCCAGGGCCGCTGAGCTTGGCTGCAACAACTTCCTGCTCTTCTCCAACACCCCTCCCGTGCAGTTAACCCTGAACGGCCGAGGGTGGGCTCCGACGACCGACTCCGCCAATCTCCGTCCGGAGTGCTATGGAGCCTTTGCCGGCTATCTCGCAGACGTGGCGGCGCACTACGTTGAGAACGGCTGGAAGGTCTCCTACATCAGCCCCATCAACGAGCCGAACGTGCGGTGGAACTCCCCGCGTCAGGAGGGCTCGTCGTGGCGGATTGACCAGATGCACCGCGTCTTCTCCGAACTCGATTCCGCCCTCACGGCACGCGATGGGCTTGAGAATGTGAAGATTGCGGTGGGGGAGAGCGGCGACCTCAAATATTTCTACTCCACCTCAAATTACCTTCAGCAGGGTTTCTGCGGCTCCGACCTTGCCCCGGCATTTCTCGTCCGGCATTTCTGGGACGCTTCCAGTCCCTATTACCTCGGGAACTTCAGCCACATTCCGCGCCTGATTGTCGGGCATGACTACTGGAGCGAGACCACAAACCGCCAGATGACGGATGTGCGCGCCCGGGTCCGCGAGGTCTGCGAAGAGTACGGCGTCGGCTTCCAGCAGTCGGAGTGGTGCCTGCTGCCCTCTTCGATTATCCGGATTAAGGACGGGATGACCCATGAGGACTATGCCTGTGGCGACATTGACGTGGCTCTTCTGATGGGGCGGCTGATACACAGCGATATGACAGTGGCCGGCGCTACGGCCTGGGGCTACTGGAAGGCCATGGAGGTGAAGGGCGACCATGCGCTGATTGCCCTCTGGCCGGAGGACGGCGACCTGCACAAGGGCGGTCGCGTCACGGCGAACAAGCTGCTCTGGGCGCTGGGCAACTACAGCTTCTTCGTCCGCCCGGGCTATGTCCGCATCGCGTGTGACGGCGCGGATGACCTGAACGCCCTAACAGTGTCCGCCTATATGTCCCCGGAGGGCGACAGGCTCGTTCTCGTCGGCGTGAATTCGGGATTTCGGGATGAGGACATATCCCTCAGGCTTCCGTCGTCCGTCCGCAGGCGGGTTTCCGCTGTGAAGACCTACCGCACTGATTCCCGCACCGACCTCGCTCTCGTCGGCTCTTCGGAGCGCGTTCCGTCGTCCATAACGGCAAGACAGCGTTCGCTTACAACGATAGTCATTGATTTACAATAATATATATTCCCGGAAAACAATATCCCCGAAAAATCATATTTCGATGAAAAAATATATCATCACCCTCGCTTCAATTCTTTTTTCGCTCATTTTCGGAATCTCGCTCTCCGCACAGGAATTTATCCGCATCGCTGCGCACGACTCTTCGGAGGAATCGAAGAAATCGGCGGATATCGTCTGCACCGGAGAACACGACGAACTTACGATTCAGAAGGTTCTGGACGGCTTTGACGGCACGATGACCCGCGGATGCCACATCCTTTTCTATGACGGGAACTACAACATCGACGGGTTTTACACCGACCCGCGTTTTCCGATGCCGACCGCGCTCAGGGTCCGCAAGTCCGTCGGTGTGGTGCTGCGCGGAATCGACGAGAGCGGCCTGCGCAAAAATTCCGGCGTGCTCTTCAACGTGCGTCCGCAGGCCTATGAGGGAACTGACCCGTCGGTGCAGATGAACGTGATTGCGTGCTCGAATGACAATATGTATAACACGAATCACTTGACAATCAGGAATTTGTCGATAACACTGCCGGACATAAACCATAAGGTGATATGCATCAACACCTTCTGTGCCGGAGCGGCGATACTCGAAAACATCCGTCTTTTCTCGATTGGCTGCGGCCCGGGAAAGATGCCGGTGGAAGGATCCGTGGGCGTGAGGGGGTCGAACATAAATCCGAACGGAGTGGGGCATCATTGGAACGACATCATCGCGGACGGGTTCTACGAGGCTTTTCAGATTGGAGGGGAACATCTCGTGGCGACTAATTTGCTGGGTTACAGGAGCTATTATGGCTACACTTTCGGGAACTATGACGTGGTGGAGCAGTCGAAGGCTTCGGGCTGGTACGGCGTGTGGGAGCATCCGATTACGCTGATTAACTGCGGCGAGGAACTCTGCGCGTCGCTTCCGCTGTTCAATGTCTGCGGTGGTTCGCGCAGGCCGCATTCACGTGGATATCAGGTGATTGACCTCATCTCACACACGGTCGAGTTCCGCGAGAAGGAGAACCCTACGCTTGCCCCGGTGCTGCCGGCCCGCGAGACCGTTCCGGGTTCATGGTGCGGAAACATCACTTTCTGCGGGAACAAGTTTGCCGAGAGCATGGAGAACGCGGTTGATGTGCCGTTCTGGGCAGATGGCTCGGGGCAGCGCTTCTTCACGCGCAACTCCGCGCATTCCCTGTCCGGGACTTCCGCCGAGAGGGAGAGCTACCTGCCGATGTATATGCAGCAGTACTATGACACCGACCTCGAAAAACTCCTGATATACAACGGCTCCGACTGGGTTGACACGATGGGCAATGTCGTCGGGCCTCTGAAGCCCTCGTTTGACCGGGCGTTCATCCCGCAGCCGGTGTTCGACGCGGAGCCGGGCTATGTGGAGCTCTACTGGAAGGCCTGGGAGCAGGCCTACGCCCACGTGAAATGGCAGAAGGGGCTCGTGCAGCCGCTCTATATGGACGAGGCCCTGTGGGACGACACCATCTGGATCTGGGATTCGGAGTTCATGGTGATGTTCTGCAAATACGCCCCGAAGCTCTTCCCCGGCATCCAGACGCTCGACAATTTCTATTACACGATGCTTGAGGACAGCGGCTCGTCCCTGCGCATCCAGCATCCTGACAACCCGCCTTTCTTCGCGTGGGTGGAGAACGACTACTACAAGATGACCGGTGACGACGCACACATCCGCGAGCTGCTTCTGGACAAGAAGTTTCTCCAGCGCTACTGGGACCTTTTCCCGACGCTCTCTCCGGAGAAAAGGCTCCAGTTTGACCACTATCCCATGGCTCTGAGGTACAGGGGTATAGGCTATGAGTGGAACGGGATTTCGAGCGGAATGGACAACACCCCGCGCACCCGGGCCGGCAAGGGGATGCTCTGGGTCGACGCCATCTCGCAGCAGGCCCTTTCCGCGCTCTACATCTCGCGCCTCGCCAAAATCTCCGGCGACGGCGCCACGGCCCGCGAGTTCGCGAAGAAATGGAAGAATCTGCGGGAGATTGTGAACAGATACTACTGGGACGAGAAAGGCGGATGCTACTACGACATCGTGCCGGCGGCTCCCGGAGAGACCGCATCGGCTTCGGGCGAGACTGCAACGGCTTCAGAAGCGACCGCATCGGCTTCGGAAGAGGGCGCTCGACCGGCTTCCGGTGACGGCGCTCGGTCTGCTTCGGGTGATGGCACCTCGGAGGCTGGTGTTCCGGCTTCCAAATCCGCGTGGCGCACGACCGGCATCCTGACTCCGGCGTCCTTCTGGCCTATGCTCGCGGAAATCCCCTCGAAGGCTCAGGCAAGGCGCATGACCGAATTTGCCCTGCGCCCCGACAAGCTCGGCGGAGAGGTACCGTGGGTGACCGTCTCGCGTGACGACCCGGACTTTAACTCTAAGGACGGATGGTACTGGCGCGGATCCATGTGGCTTCCGACCGCCTACATGGGCATCAAGGCCCTTGAAAAGTACGATTTTCAGGAGACCGCCGACACCACTGCCGAGAAGGTTCTCTCATGGATGCTCCGCACCTACAGAGACTACGACCCGCACACAATCTGGGAATGCTACTCCCCGACCGCGCCGGCTCCGAGCAGCAACCACGGCAAGCGCGTCCGCCCCGACTTCTGCGGATGGTCCGCCCTTGGTCCCATATCCCTCTTCATCGAGAATGTCCTCGGTTTCCACGACATCGACGCCTCCTCCCGCACCGTGCGCTGGGACATCCGTCACGACTGCCGCCACGGCCTGAACAACCTCAGCTTCGGCGACACGACCACCGACCTGCTCTTCGACCCGGCGACCTCCACCGTCACCGTCCGCAGCAACAAGCCCTACCGCCTCATCCTCAACGGCAAGACTCACCGCATCCGAGCCGGAGAAACGGAGATAAAAACCGAGGGGATAGGGCAGAAGGCCTTGCGGCCGGAGTGAAACTGATTACCGGCAGTCCCTTAATATCTGCGGTAATGACCTTTCACTCTCTCATTTCGGCCTAGGCGGATACGTTTGTACCCGCGAACCCAGACCAATCTGATAATCTCCACCCTTATGGAGATTACAAGTTTGTGATAAGTTCTTTTTCTCATGGTATTTAAAACTGTTAGCTTGTAAGAACTATCGACCCCTTGCAAAGTAACCATCCCCTCGGTAGATGAAAAAGGCAAGCATCCATAAGGGATAGATGCCTGCCTTTAAATTGCTAACAGTCATATACCATGACACTGCAAAGGTAAGCAAAATTTATTATATTCAAAGCAAACAGATGAAAAAAAGGCGCAAAAGCGCCGTGCGGAGAACAGCGAAGCGCAGGC
>DJPQ01000064.1:30293-30469 GCA_002439805.1 Bacteroidales bacterium UBA6408 | reverse complement strand
CGACTTCCCCCTGATGCAGGGGGGACGGGAGGGGTCGGAAAACAGGGGATAGGGCGCACGGAGCACGACTTCCCCCTGATGCAGGGGGGACGGGAGGGGGTAAGAAAGAGAGAATGGGGCGTATCAACAAAAAGGCGCAAAAGCGCCGTGCGTAGAACAGCGAAGCGCAGGCCATG